>JBAXVM010000222.1:0-5064 GCA_037129105.1 bacterium | reverse complement strand
GGCTATCGCAATTAACGGATTCTTCGTGTTCTTCGTGTCCTTCGTGGTAAAAAAAGATTCCCTTTCTTCTTGTCGCTTCCGTGTGCCGGTTTCTTAAAAGGTTCCATTTCCCGAATTCAATTCCTCGTTAAATCTATGCCATATTTAGCGAACTCCTTTGTCCGTAATGCGTTATAAAAAATCAAACTGGGTGAGCCAATGGTGTGAGGTAAGGTTGTCTGAGCCTACCTGCGCCCCGCCGCGCTGCCTGCCGCAGGTCGTCTGGACACCGCCGCCAGATTATGACATTCTTACCGCATGAATTCGTGGGTTTTGCGTGAGTTTTTCTTCTTGCCCGTTCGCCGCTCAGTGGCAGGTGTCCTGATTCTGGCGCTGGTCTGCGCCACACAGCCGGCGCGTGCAAAGGATGGCGACCTGCCAGCCGCATCTCCCAAGTCTGCGGCACCGGCTCCGGCCAAGCCTGCCCTTACCGTGTGCGCGATTCAGCCGCAGGTTCTGGATTGGCCCCGAACTCTGGTGGCGTTTGGCAATGTCACCGCCTGGCAGGAGGCTGTGATCGGAGCCGAACTCAGCAATTTCCGCTTGGCCGAGGTGCTGGTGAATGTGGGCGACCAGGTAGCCAAGGGTCAACTCCTGGCCCAGGTGGCTCCGGAAACCGTGACCGCTGAACTGGCGCAGTCCAAGGCCGCTGTCGCGGAGGCGGATGCCGCCCTGGCAGAAGCCCGTAGCAATGTCGAGCGGGCGCGGCAACTCGAGCCCAGCGGGGCCATTACCAAGCAGCAGACCGGCCAGTATCTCACCATTGAGCAGACCGCCATCGCCCGCCTGGATGCAGCACGCGCCCGGGTGCAGGTGGATGAGCTGCGCCTGGCGCATACGCGGATCGTGGCGCCGGATGAAGGCGTGATCTCTGCCCGTGCCGCCAGTGTGGGTGCCCTGGTGCAGCCGGGCCAGGAGCTGTTCCGCTTGATTCGCGGCAATCGCCTGGAGTGGCGGGCAGAGGTTACGTCCGCGGAACTGGCCCGCTTGCAACCGGGCACACCGGTTGCGATGGTTACGCCCAACGGCGAACCGGTAAAGGGGCGCCTGCGCATGGTGGGCCCCACGGTGGACCCGCAAACCCGCAACGGGCTGGTGTATGTGGATGTGGAATCGCGCGGGGAGAAGGATGCCGGCTGCTTGCGCGCCGGCATGTTTGTGCGCGGTGAATTTGAGCTGGGCCGCGCGCCGGCGCTGACCTTGCCTCAGGCGGCGGTGCTGTTGCGCGAGGGGTTTGCGTATGTGTTCCGCCTCGAAGGTGATTCGCGTGTGGTTCAGACCAAGGTGACGACCGGCCGCCGGGCCGGGGACCGCCTTGAAGTGCTGGATGGTATTGGCGGGGATGCACAGGTGGTGGCCTCCGGGGTGGGGTTTCTGACGGATGGCGACACGGTGCGGTGCGTAGCGTCCCCGAACGATCCACCCGCCCAGCCCGCCAAGGTGAAGTGACATGAATGTCTCGGCCTGGTCGATTCGCAATCCGACCCCATCCATTCTGCTGTTTATTCTGCTGACCCTGCTGGGGTGGCACGCCTTTCAGCAGATGAAGATCCAGCAGTTTCCCGATATTGACCTCCCCATGGTCACGGTCAGCGCCGCGCTGCCCGGAGCTTCGCCGGCACAACTGGAGACGGATGTTGCGCGTAAGATCGAAAACTCCGTGGCAGCCCTGCACGGGGTAAAACATATCTACACCACAGTGCAGGATGGCGCCGCCATTGTCACGGTGGAGTTCCGCCTCGAGAAACCGACCCAGGAAGCGCTGGATGATGTGCGCGATGCGGTGGCCCGCGTGCGATCGGATCTGCCCGGCGAATTGCGTGACCCGGTTGTCTCCAAGGTCAACCTGTCCGGCTCGCCCATCCTGACCTACACTGTGGCCTCCACCCGCATGGATGACGAAGCCCTCTCCTGGTTTGTGGACAATACGGTGGCGCGTGATCTGTTGAGTGTGCGCGGGGTGGGGGCGGTGTCCCGGGTGGGCGGCGTTACGCGGGAAGTGCGGGTCGAGCTGGATCCGGTGCGTTTGCTGGCGCTGCGGGCCACGGCCGCGGATATTTCGCGGCAACTGCGGCAGGTGCAGCAGGAGGCTTCCGGCGGACGCGCGGACGTGGGCGGTGCGGAGCAGTCGGTGCGAACCATTGCCACGGTGCAGTCCGCAGCTGAGCTGGCGCGCCTGGAGATCGCCCTGAGCGATGGACGCCGGATACGGCTGGAACAGGTGGCCACGGTGTCCGACACGGTGGCCGAACAGCGTTCCGCCGCCCTGCTGAACGGCAAGCCCGTGGTCGGGTTCGAGATTGTGCGCAGCCGCGGCGCCGGCGAGGAGGAAGTGGCCACCGGCGTGCGCGCCGCCCTGTCGAAGCTGCAGGCGCGGCATCCGGATATCACCATCAACGAGGCCTTTAATTTTGTCGATCCGGTGCTGGAGAACTTCCGCGGATCGATGTGGCTACTGATCGAAGGGGCCTTCCTTGCCGTGCTGGTGGTCTGGCTGTTCCTGCGCGACTGGCGCGCGACGATGGTCTCGGCGGTGGCGCTGCCGCTTTCGGTTATTCCGACCTTTGCCGCGATGTACGGGATGGGCTTTTCGCTCAACGTGGTGACCCTGCTCAGCCTGTCGCTCGTGGTTGGGATCCTGGTGGATGATGCGATTGTGGAGATCGAGAACATCATGCGCCACCTGCGTATGGGGAAGAAGCCCTACCCGGCGGCCATGGAGGCGGCAGACGAGATCGGGCTTGCCGTGATTGCCACCACCTTTACCCTGATCGCGGTCTTTCTCCCCACGGCCTTTATGGGCGGCATACCGGGCAAGTTCTTTGTCCAGTTTGGCTGGACCGCGGCCATCGCGGTCTTTTTCTCTCTGGTGGTGGCGCGCATGCTGACGCCCATGATGGCCGCGTACATCCTGCACGTGCCTAGGCACAACACGGGGGAACCACGCTGGCTGGGTCGTTATGCCGGGATGGTGCGTTGGTGCCTGCGGCACCGGGTGCTGACGCTTCTGGCGACCGGGATCTTTTTTGCCGGCGCACTCTCCCTGCTGCCGCTGCTGCCCAAGGCGTTTATGCCACCGGATGATCTTTCGCAAACCCAGGTCTACATCTCGCTGCCGCCCGGCAGCACCTTTGTCGAGACGCGGGCAGCGGCGGAGCAGGCGCGGAAGATCGTCGAGAAGAATCCATATGTGCGCATGGTCTACACCGCCGTGGGGGGCGGGGCTTCGGGTTCGGATCCCATGGCGCCGCGCAGTGTGGATGAGGTGCGTAAAGCGACCTTGACCCTCAACCTGACGCCGCGCGCGGCGCGTGGCGGGATCAAGAAGCAGGTGGTGGAAGAGGCTTTGCGGGAGGCCCTGGCCGTGATTCCCGGGGTGCGCATCAACGTGGGGTTTGGCGGGAGCAATGCAAAGTACATCCTCGTGCTGGCGAGCGAGAACGGTCAGGTGCTGTCAGATCACGCGCGAATTGTGGAGCGCGAGCTGCGCACGCTGCCCGGCATTGGCAATGTCACGACGACCGCCAGTCTGGTGCGCCCTGAGCTGGTCGTGCGGCCGGATTTTGCCCGTGCGGCGGATCTGGGGGTTACCTCCGGCGCGATTGCGGACACGCTGCGCATCGCCACGGCCGGCGATTACGACCAGTCCCTGCCCAAGCTCAATCTGGCGCAGCGGCAGATCCCGATCGTGGTCAAGCTGCCGCCCGAAGCGCGCCGCGACCTCGAGCTGCTCGGGCGCCTGACTGTGCCGGGCCGGCAGGGGCCGGTGATGCTCGGCAATGTTGCCACGCTCGCGATCGACAGCGGGCCGGCCGAGATTAACCGCTACGACCGGCTGCGTAATGTGAACTTCGAGATCGAGCTGAATCAGGAGCCGCTGGGGCAGGTGGCGGACGCGGCCCGGGCGCTGCCGAGCTTGCAGAATCTTCCGGCCGGCGTGATCCAGACGACCGTGGGGGACGCGGAGGCCATGGACGATCTGTTCAACAGCTTCGGGCTGGCCATGCTTACCGGCGTGCTCTGCATCTATCTGGTGCTGGTGCTGCTGTTTAAGGATTTTGTCCAGCCCGTGACCATCCTGGTGGCGCTGGTGCTCTCGGTGCCGGGGGCCGTTCTGGCGCTGTTTGTGACCCGGTCGGCGCTTTCCATGCCGTCCATGATCGGCATGATCATGTTGATGGGGATTGCCACGAAGAATGCGATCCTGCTGGTCGACTACGTGGTTATGGCGCGTCGCGATTATGGCCTGGACCGTTTTGCCGCACTGCAGGATGCCTGCGGCAAGCGCGCCCGGCCCATTGTCATGACCACAGTGGCCATGGGCGCCGGCATGCTCCCCATTCCGCTGGGGTGGGGGACAGACCCCAGTTTTCGCGCGCCCATGGCGATTGTGGTGATTGGCGGCCTGATCACCTCCACCTTCCTGAGCCTGCTGGTGATCCCGGTCGTGTTCACGTATGTGGACGACGCCATCCAGCTTCTGCGGCGCAAACGGCCGGAAACCGTGCAGAAGTCGTGAGGAACGAACCAATGGCGGGTACGAACAAATCAACCATCTTCTGGCAGTGCCTGAAATGGCACTTCGACGCCTTTTGCGCCGGCAACGAGGCGCGTTCTTAAGTATTGCAGATTGCAAAGTCAAAGGCTGGCACAAGCCCGCAACCCAATCGGATTTGAACAGGAGGCAACTGAGGCAACAGAGGGGGCCTTGCTCCGTTACCTCCGTTTCCTCCTGTTAAAAGAACTTGTTTCTTGTAGCGGTTCGCAGTGGTTAAGGTGCTAATTCGCGACACAATCAGCAATCAGCAATCAGTAATTTTCAATCTTCAATTATCGGGTGGCTCCCGAGGAGCGCGCCGACCTAGAGCGCCTGCCCGCGCTGCCAGAAGGAGATGAGGATTGTGGCGCTGATTGACGACCAAGCCGTGATCGAACGCATCCTGCGCCACCTCGGCCTATGGCAACAAGGCGTCCGCGTCGTCCCCGGCACCGACCCGCCTGCCGACTGGGTCATCGAACCGTGCT
>JBAXVM010000221.1:0-5087 GCA_037129105.1 bacterium | reverse complement strand
CTTCACTTCATGATTTATGATTCCTTATTCGATATTCTGCGGTTCAGCAGCCTGGCCGGCACAAAATCTGTACTGATCCAGCGTTAAGTTCGACAGGCTGCTAGGAAGAGCCCCGCGCGTAAAATCTTGTTGCAAACGCCCCTCGATCTGGCCTCATGTGTTCCTCCACTCACATTTCCCTGCTCTCGCCTGACCGCCGCGTGGAGGTGCGTTTTGCGCCGGGGGAGTGGTGCGCCGAAGGACAGCGTTGGACGGACGCCCCGCTGTGGCAGGTGTGGTTTGCGGGCCGGCTGATGCTGCGCCCCTCCTGGCCGGGGCTGGCCGGCGCGTGGGACGTGGCAGGTGTCGTGCGGCATCGCTGCCGGCAAAGCTGGCAACCGGCGGCTGGTGATGCGGCGACGCTGGCCGATCATCATAACGAATTAGTGGTGCGCCTGCGCGCACGCGCCACGCCGGACTTGCGCCGTGATCTGATCTTTCGCTGCAGCAACCAGGGCGCAGCCATGCGCATATGCGTGCCGCGACAGCGCGGTCTGGCACAGGTGACGCCTACGGGCGAGGGGGCGGTGTTCCGGTTCCCACCGGGGACGCAGGGGTGGGTCGCGACGGGCCGGACAGCAGACCTATCCGAAAGGTTCAAGCCGGTTGCGCTGGAGAAGTGGACCGCGACGTGCGAGACGCCGTTGATGCTCAACTTCGCGCACGGCAAGCTGGCGTGTCTGCTGCAGGCCGGTTTTGAGCCGCTGCGCTTGCAGCCGACGCGCGACGGACTGGCTGTGTCTACAGGCGCCACACCCGAAAAGGTGAAAACGCCGTACGCCTCGCCGTGGCTGGTGCTGCTGCTGGCGGATACCCCCTGCGATCTTCCGGGGAATAGCGGTTTGTTGTTGAATCTGACACGGGGAGATGCGTGCAGCCAGCGTGTGGCAGGTGAAGCTGAGCCCGGTTGCGCACCGCCATTTCCTTGTTACCCGTTCTGGCTGTCCGCGTCGCCGGACGCCGCGGACCGTAACGCCACCCCGGCGCAGCGCGCCGCCTGCGAATTGATCCGCGGCACAGGCGTGGTTCGTTGGGACGAGACCCGGTTTCTGCGCGGCGAGCTTGGCAGCTTTATCGTGGCAGCCCGCCGTCTGGGTGACCTGTGGCAGGTGGGCGGCATGACCGGCGCGGAAGGGCGTGTGCTGACCGTGCGCCTGGCGGAAATCCTGCGCAATCCGTCCGATCCGCCCGATCCGCCCGATCGACCCTATGCCCTGACGATCCTCCGCGATCCTCTGCCTGGTGAGACCACAGACGAAGGGTTCGTGCGCGAGACCTTCCACGGGGTGGACGTCCACGACAAGCCGCGCCTCGAATTGCTGCCGCACGGCGGCTTCGTGCTGCGACTGGAGCCAGAACGCGCGCAATAGCGCGGGGCCGGCGGACCCGCCGCAAGCGCGAGGCGAGGGTTTCGAATAGGATCTAAGAGCAATCGAGCCTGTTCAACCCGGTTGTGGCGCTATACGATGCGATAAACTTGCCGCGCATTGGCCGTCGTGATCGCGACAAGCTCTTCTACAGGCACGCCGCGCAACTCCGCCACCGACTGCGCGACATGCACGAGATTGGCCGGATGGTTGAGTTGTGCGGGAATCGTCGGCGTAGATGCTTTTCCGGCGTTTTCCGTTTTCCGTTTTCCGTCTTCCGTTCTGTGCATGACCGGCAGCATGTCCGGCGCATCCGTTTCAATCAGCAGACGGTCCGACGGCACGGCCTGGACTGCGGCGTGGACCCGCCTGGATGCCGGGTTGCAGACTGAACCGGCAAAGGAAACATAACCGCCCAGGGATAAGATTGCGCGCAGGATGTCCTCAGACCCCCCGAAGGCGTGCGCCACCAAGCCGGGCAGGCGCGGGGCAATCGGCTTGAGCATGGCCACTAATTCGCCCCACGCGCGCGCGCCATGCAGTACCACGGGGCGGTGTAGCTGCGCAGCCAGCTCGAGTTGGACCTGCAACACCTGTTGCTGCACTTCGCGCGGCGGAAAGTCGCGCATGCCATCGAGCCCGATCTCACCCACCGGCGCACCCGGGTGTCGCACGAGAAATTCTTCCAGCTGCGCCTGCCAGTCGGGCGCCAGCTCTCCCGCATGCCAGGGGTGCACGCCAAAGGCGGGGAGACAGTGAAAATTGAAGATTGAAGATTGAAGAGTGAAAATTGGGGCATGCAAATCAGGGGCTGCGGGGTGCTGTCCCGCCAGCGCGGCTACGGCGTGCCAGTCGTGGGGCGCGGTGCCGCAGCAACAGACTTCGGTGACGCCCGCGGAAACGGCCGCAGCCAGCACGGCGTCGCGGCAGGTGTCGAATCGCTCGTCCTGCAGGTGGAGGTGGGCATCGTACATGGCGGCGTAGATTACTTCACGCCGCTCAGCGTCTTCATATACTGGGCGCGTTCGAAGCCGGTGCGGCCGCCGAAACCCGTGTTGCGCATGGAGCCGCGCAACTCGCTGATCTGCTGGTGTCCCTTGCGGGCCAGCCACTCCTTGAGGCCGTTGAGTATTTCGCCCGCGGGATTACCCTCTCGCTGCTGGTAGAGCACGGAGCAGGGGCAGACCACATTTGCGCCGACCAGAATGGCTTGGATGGCGTCGTCGGCCGTGTGCACGCCGCCGGTCATGGCAATGTCCAGCGCAAGCTGATCGCGCAGGATGGCCGTCCACCGCAGCGGCAGCCGCAGATCCCGGCTGGTGGAGAAGTTGACATTGAACCGCAGTTGGCCGGTTTCCGTGTTGATGTCCGGCTGCATGAAGCGGTTGAAGAGGACAATCCCCTTGGCGCCGGCATCCTGCAGCCCGCGGCAGAAGGGGATCAGCGCGGTGTAGTAGGGGCTGAGCTTGACGGTGACAGGCAGCCTTGTGGCAGCCACCACCTGCCGCACCAGAGCGAGCTGCCGCTGCTCGATCTGCGCGGAAGACTCAGCCGGATCGTCGGGGATGTCGTAGAGGTTCAGCTCCAGTGCCGCCACGCCGGTGGCCTCGATCGCCTTGGCAAATTCACTCCAGCTGTCATGCGCGCGGCAGTTGACGCTGGCAATGACGGGGATGGTTACGGCCGCCCGGATGGCCCGCAGGTTGACCAGGTGTGCATCGCCGATGCGGGACAGGTCTTCCTCAAAGATCGAGCGCACGACCAGCGCGGCAAAGCCATCCGCTTGAATCTTGCTGGCGCCTTCCGGCGACCCCGTAAGGCTGCAACTGGAGGCGACCAGCGGGTTGGGAAGCGTGATTCCTAGGTAGGTGGTCGTCAGGTCCATGGGTTGCTCCGGTGTTCGGGTGGCAGGTGGCTGGTTTTCACAGCGGGGTTGCACAAAAACACTGTATGTGACATGTTGGGGTGGTGTCAAACACCGAACGCGGAAGAGTGGAAGACTGGAAGAGTGGGCGGATACGGAAACAAGGCCGGTACAGCCGCTGATGCCGCATGCCTTATTGTCTCGCCCAACCTTCCAGTCTTCCACCCTTCCATCCCCAAGGAGCCTACATGTCCCCATCCCTGCCGCACTGCCGTCCTGTGCACATTACGCGCGGGTTCACCAAGTATGCCGAAGGTTCCGTGCTGATCAAGCAGGGCGATACGCATGTGCTCTGCACGGCCAGCATCGAGGAGAAGGTGCCGTCCTTCCTGCGCGACACCAAGCGCGGTTGGGTGACTGCCGAGTACGCCATGCTGCCGCGCAGCACCAATACCCGCATGGAACGGGAGATTCGCAAGGGGCGCCCGGATGCCCGTGCCTCGGAGATCAGCCGGCTGGTGGGTCGTGCGCTGCGCGCGGCCGTGGACATGGAGAAGCTGGGTGAGCGCACCATCACGATCGACTGCGACGTGCTGCAGGCCGATGGCGGCACGCGCTGCGCTTCCATCACCGGCGGCATGATTGCGCTGGTGGACGCGTTCGACTGGCTGATCGCCAGGGAGAAGCTCGCGGCGCGCCCGCTGCGCCAACTCGTGGCCGCCATCAGCGTCGGCATTTGCGACGGCAAACCCATTCTGGATCTTGACTACGACCATGACTCCACTGCCGACGTGGACCTGAATGTCGTAATGACGCAGGACCATCGCTTCGTCGAAATCCAGGGCACCGCCGAACGCGAGCCGTTCTCCGACCGCGAACTGAATTTGCTCAAGAAGCTGGCCATCACCGGCATTGACCAGTTGATCGCGGTGCAGAAACAGGCCCTGCGGATGAAGTAGGCCGGCCGCTACGAGACCGGCAGACCCCCAGCGCCGAGAAGACGCGCGCGCTGTCCGACACATCCCACGGCAGCATTGCCGTATCTGCCACTCGAAAAGGTCCCCCTACTGGGCATTTCTTCTCATAGATATGCAATTCGCATGGTAATTTTTACACACAACACCCGGAATATTTTTCATGACGCGAAGCACCGGTAAGCCGCCGAGAGCGCCGTCTTCCCGGCAACACCGTCAGAGGCTGATATAATAGTTCGGCCATCAAAAATAAGAGAAATGAAGCGCTTGCCAGTACGCCTAATAGCATGTACAGTGTACATATGAATCAGATGCGGTTCGAATGGGACGAAGCCAAAAACCGGGAGAACCGGCGCAAACATGGCTTGCCGTTCGAAGAGGCTCAAACGGTCTTCTTCGATGAGAACGCCATGCGCTTCTTCGATCCGGATCATTCCACTAATGAAGATCGGTTTCTGATGCTTGGAATCAGCTTTCGGCTTCGCGTTTTGGTCGTGTGTCACTGTCACCGAGACAGCGACACTGTCATTCGCATTATTTCCGCACGCAAGGCTGACAAACAAGAAGAAGCCGACTACTGGGGCAGGAGGTGACACGATGAGAGAGCACTATGATTTTGGGAAAATGAAGGGTGCGCGAAACCCCTATGTCAAGGCGCTGAAGCAGCCGATTACGATGCGCCTGGACAAGGCCACCGTGGCCTATTTCAAGACCTTGGCCACGGAACTTGGCATGCCCTACCAGAACCTGATCAACCTTTACCTCCGCGATTGCGCGCTCAATCACAAGAAACTCAACCTCAAGTGGGCCTCATAACCAAGGCCGAACCAACGGCTGCTGCCG
>JBAXVM010000220.1:0-5122 GCA_037129105.1 bacterium | reverse complement strand
AGTCAGGTGTCAGGAGTCAGGAGTCAGGAGTCAGAATGAACACGAAATCAGCAGACCTGGATGCTCACGAGCATCTGACAAAGGAGAATGATTAAGGCCTCTTCATTCTGAATTCTGAATTCAGGATCCTAACCTTCAGCCCCGCTACCACGAGAAACACATGCCATCCACCACCGATCCTGCCGATGCCCAGCTGCTGGTGGCGCTCCAAAAGGGGTTGCCACTGGTTGCGCGTCCGTTTGCCCACATTGGCAGTGCCCTGGGCCTGACCGAAGAAGCCGTGCTGACCCGGGTACGCAACCTGTTTGCCACCGGCGTGGCGCGTCGCTTTGGCGCGGTCTTCGACTCGCGCAGCCTCGGTTATGAAAGCACGCTCTGCGCAGCCGATGTGCCGGAGGCGGAACTCGAGGCAGCCGTGGCCCGGATTGTCCCCCACCCCGGCATCACCCACTGCTATGCACGTGAAGGGCACCCCAATCTCTGGTTCACCATGACCGCCCCGGCCGCAGATCTGCTGCCGGAGATCGCCGATGTCGCCGCCGCGCTCGGGCCCTATGAGGTCATGAACCTCCCGGCGCTGCGCAAATTCAAAATCGAGGCGGTTTTCGGCCAGAATGCAGACCCGGCCGCGGCATCCACCCCGGGCGGGCGAGCGTCCACGCGAGCCGCTGCCTCATTGACCCCCCGCGAGCGCCAGGTTGTCCGGCGCCTGCAGGCCAACATCACCGTTGCCGAAGACCCGTTCGGCCTGCTGGCCAGCGAGATCGACTTTGACCCGGCGGAGCTGCTGACGCTGCTCCAGCAGTGGGAGCAGGCCGGCGTGATCCGGCGCATCGGGCTGGTGCTGCGCCACCGGCAGCTCGGTTTCTCGGCCAACAGCATGTGCGTCTGGCCGGTGGCTACCGACCGGATCGAAGCCGCCGGCGCCAGCATGGCCAAAAGCCCGCATGTGACGCACTGCTACGAGCGACCCTCTTTCGCCGCCTTCCCGTTCAACCTGTATGCCATGATCCACGCCAAGTCCCGTGAGGAAGCCATTGGCATCTTTCAGCAACTGGGTGCCGATGCCGGTCTTGCCAACGGAAACATGCTCTGGTCCGTGCGCGAGTTCAAGAAAGCCAGCCCCCAGTTCTTCTGCGAGCGCACCGGCATCTTGTTTGCCACCCCGGGCTCCACCTGCCACACGGCCCAAGGCGTGTACGACCGGATCAACCGCGCCGCAGCCCAGCGCTTTCCCGGCGTGGCGCCGCGCTGGTGCTTCACCTCCGGTCCGGTGCGCCGCAAGCTGGCCGCGCAAGGGCTCCCGGCGCCGGACCCGCAGGCCGCTCTGGCCGCCATGCAGGCCGAGGGGCTGACCCGCGTAGTGGTCATGCCGCTGCACCTCACGGATGGCATGGAGTTCGGCGAACTGGCGGAAATCGTCTCTGCATGGGCCAACCAGTCCGGCGCTTCCCTGAAACTGGCGCTGGGGCGGCCGTTGCTGACCTCTGAATCCGGCTGGCAGCGGGCACTCCAAGCCCTGCTCGCAGGATTGCAGGACGCGCAGGCGCAAACGCGCGGCTCGCGCGGACGCTCGCCCTCCCTTCCTGCACCAAACGCCGCATCCCAGACGGAAGGGCAAGCGTCCCCGCAAGCCGTGGATCCGGAGCGAATCATCCTGGTCCTGCATGGCAGCCAGGACCCGCAAGGGCGCAAAACGCTGGAGAACGCTGCGCAACTCTGCCACACTGTGGACCCGCGCTTCCTGATGGGTGTGCTGCTCGGGAAGCCGGATCTGCCGGACGTGGTGTGCGCGTGCCACTCCGCAGGCGTAAAAAAGGCCTGGCTACTCCCCTGCATGGTGGTGGCAGGCTTTTCGGCGCGAGAGGAAGTCGCCGGAGCCGGCGCGCAATCCTGGGTCAGCGTATTACAGCACGCCGGGATCGAAACCGTGCCGGTCGTGCAGGGACTCGGTGAGAACCCTGCGATCGTGCAGATCTGGCTGGATGAGATTGCAAGCCTGTTGGGCGAAACCGCAGAATATTGAACAAGGAACTCCTCATGCGCAAACTCGCCGCCACACATCCGATCCTCCCCATCTGCCTACTGCTCGCAGGAAAGCCCTGCCTGGTCGTGGGCGGCGGTCCGATCGCGACACGCAAAATCGGCCACCTGCTGGATGCCGAAGCGGATGTGACTGTGGTCAGCCCGAAGACCTGCCCAGAGCTTCGCGCTCTGGCCCGTGCAAAAAAGATCCGCATCCTCCCCCGCACTTTTACCGCATCTGATGTTTCCGGCAAGTATTTGGTGTTTGCCGCCACAGACAACACTGCCGTGAACCGGCAGGTTCTGGCAAAATGCCGCAAATGCGGCATTTTGTGCAGCGCCGCAGACAGCAACTGGCCGCAAGGCGATTTCGTCATGCCAGCCACCACCCGGAAGAACGGTCTGGTTGTGACGGTCTCCACAGGCGGGCGTTCCTGCGGCCAGGCACGCCTCGTCAAGGAGAAGATCGCCGCGCTGCTGGAAACGCTCGCGGATGAATCAAAGGAATAACGCCCTCAGCAGTAAAACATCCAGCGTACGGTAGCAACCCAGGTGGCCCGTGCGCTCCGCGCGCGGGCATGCGCGAAGACGGCAACCGCCGCAGCTTTTGCCCGCGCGCGGAGCGCACGGGCCACCTGGGTTGCCGCTAACACGCGACAAACGTATGACAACGAGCAGATAGGAGTCCGTACGCGAATGACCACAGCAAAAATCACACTGAAAGCCGGCACGCGCGCCAGCCGGCTGGCGCGAATGCAGACCCGCGATGCGCTGGACAAACTGGCCGCCTGCCTCCCGGACTACGCGTTTGAGGATGTACCGCTCTCCTCGCCCGGCGACCGGGACCAAAAAACCGATCTGCGCCAGACCCCGCCAGATTTCTTCACGCAGGATCTGGACAAGAAGGTGCTCGCCGGCGAACTGGACTGCGCCGTGCATAGCGCCAAGGATCTCCCGGATCCCGTGGCCACCGGCTTGGACTGGTTCTGGCTGCCGTGGCGCGAAGACCCGCGCGATGTCCTGATCCGGCCGCGCGACTTGAGCCTGGCCAGTTTTCCACGGGAGGGGAAGATCGGCGTCAGCAGCGCGCGACGCGAAGCCTACTGCCGCGACCGCTTCCCCCAGGCCCACCAGCTGACCATCCGCGGCACCATCGAGGATCGGCTCCGCCAGCTGGACCAGGGCGACTTCGACCTACTCGTCATGGCCGGCGCAGCCCTGAACCGGCTGGGGCTGCAGGATCGCATTATCGAATGGATTCCGGCCTCAGACCTGCCACCGCCGGACGGACAGGGTTTCCTGGCCATCACGTTCCGGGCCGGCGATAAGCGCTTTCTCCCCCTGCGCCGGCTGTTCGCCAAATCCGTGACCTTTGCCGCGGCCGGCGCCGGCACAGCGGGCGCCTGTACGCTGGACTGCATGCATGCGCTGCAGCGCTGCGACATCTGCCTGCACGACACCCTGCTCGGCCACGAGCTGTTCGGCATGCTCCCGCCCACGGTGCAGTGCATTGACGTGGGCAAACGCTGCGGACAACACAGCATGCCGCAGGACGAGACCACCTACCTGATCACCCGCTACGCACGACGCGGCCTGAAAGTCGTACGCCTCAAGGGCGGCGATCCGGGGATCTTCGGGCGCCTGGCGGAGGAAGTGGAAGCGCTCGATGCGCTGGCCCTCCCTTACCGCGTGCTGCCGGGAGTCAGCAGCCTGAGCGCCGCCACCTCCACCACCGGCATGCTGCTGACCCGGCGCGGCGTCTCGCGCGGCTTCACGGTCATGACCCCGCGCAAGGAGGGCGGCGGCACCGGCTCCGTGGCCATGGACGTGCGCAAGCAACTGCCGATCGTCTTCTTCATGGCCCTGGCCGTGTCGGACGAAATCGCCCGCCAGTTGATTGCCGACGGGCACGCACCGGAAACGCCGGCGGCAGTTGTGTTCGGCGCCGGGAGCGATCAAGCGCGCATCCTGAAGGGGACGCTGGCAAACATCGCCACGCTCATCAAGGAAGCGGCCTGCGAGATGCCCGGCCTGTTGATCGTCGGCCAGGCAGCCAAGTACCACTACGCCAACTGGGGCGCACTGGAAGGAAAGCGCGTGCTCCTGACCGCCAGCCAGGCCTTACAGGACAAGTCTGCCGACCTGGTGTATGACTTTGGCGGCGTACCGGTTTGCCGGCCGCTCATCCAGCTACAGCCTTCCAACGAAGCCCTGGCATGCATCCGCCAGATCAGCGCCTACGACTGGGTGGTCCTGACCTCACCCTCGGCCGTGCGCTGTTTCGGCGATCTCCTGCGCCGCGCCTGGGTGGACGTGCGCGCCGTCCCCTTGCTGGTCACGTGCGGCGGAGGCACATCGCGGGAACTCTGGCCGCTCGGCCTCGCAGCCAACATCGAGCCCAAGGCTGATTTCAGCGCCGACAGCCTGCTGAAAACCGTCGAGCCGCTCGTTAAAACCGGCCTGCGCATCCTGCGGCTGCGCTCCGACAAGGCCGGACCAGGCCTGGCCCAGTCTCTGCGCGACATGGGCGCGCTCGTGGACGACTGCGTGCTCTACCACAATCTGCCGATCACACACGCCGAAAAGCCCGATTTCGATGTGGTCTATTTTGCCAGTGCCTCGGCCGTGGAAGTGTATGCCCAGCAATGGAGCGCCGCCTCACTGCAAGGCAAGTTTGTGGTCGCCATCGGCAAACCCACGCTGGCAGCCCTGCAAAAGATCGGCGTCACCGCCGACCTGATCCCGCCCGAAGCCACCGTCGAATCCAGCATCGAAGCACTGGCCACACACCTTGTCAGAAATAGCATGGCTGCCTGTCAGAGTTAGCCGTTCAACGCCCAACGCCCAACTTCCAACGCCCAACGTCCAAGGGGAAATACGCCGGAACAGTCCGTACGTAGTTCCGTTGGGCGTTGGAAGTTCAGACCTCTCTACCTCCCGGAAATTGGCGTGGCACCATTTGCTGGGTTTTTAGAATTCGGTTTGTTGTCCGCAGATTACGCAGATCTTCGGGTGAGATGTGATAGCAAGGCGAAAAGCATAGAACGAATAGCGTTTTATCCCTCGTGCCGACAAGAATACCACGTTGCGGGTTTGC
>JBAXVM010000022.1:0-19423 GCA_037129105.1 bacterium | reverse complement strand
CTTGCGGGTATTCGGCCACGATCTTGCGGATCTTCCCCAGTTGGCCGGAGCGCACGATTTCGCGGGCTTCCTTGACCATGGGGTAACCCGTGTAGTTGTGGGTCAGCGCGAAAATCAAACCGGTCTTGCGCACCAGGACCTCCAGGGCACGGGCCTCCGTGAGGTTGAACGCCAGCGGCTTGTCGCAGATCACATGGAAACCGTGTTCCAGCGCCATCCGGGCGACGGGGTAGTGCATGTGATTCGGCGTGACGATCGAGACGCACTGCATGCGTTCGTCGGCGGGTATCGCCTGTTCGCGCCGGAACATTTCCGCATAGGAATCATAGACGCGATCCGCCGGCAGGAAGAGATCCTCGCCCGAGGCCCGTGACTTGGCCGGGTCGGCGCTGAAGGCGCCACAGACCAGCTCGATCTGTCCGTCCAACTGCGCGGCCATGCGATGCACCGCGCCGATAAACGCGCCCCGTCCACCGCCCACCATCCCCATCCGGATTTTACGCTTGGCCATGTTCAGCCGTCCTTTCGCGCTACCTGCTTGCAGCCCACAGCAGCCCGCGCTGTACAATTTCACGGGCCTCGGGCACGTCGAAGTCCTTGAATGTGTGCCCCCAGCAGGCCACAAACACACGTCCTTTGCCCCACTGGCGCGTATAGGCATACGGCATCACGGTGCCCGCGGCATATTGCGAGAGATCGCCATGTTGGCCTGTGAACGTGGTGGTGCAGAGCACCTGTACGCCCGGATCCACATGGATGTAGTACTGCTCTGTCTCCTTCAGTTCAAAGTCCGCGAGTCCGCGGGTGATCTCATGCTGGCGGTCCGTGATTTTCACCTGGTACGAGGGAATACAGTTGCCGGGGTGCGCCACCCACTGGCCACCGGTCATGAACTGGTAGCCGGTGTCTTCCCGGAACGAGTCAATGATCCCGCCATGCCATCCGGCCAGACCGACGCCCGCTGCCACGGCGGCCTGCAGGTTGCCGGACTGCTCGCCCGTGATCTTGCTCATGGTGCAGCACTGCAGGATCAGGGATTGCGCTTTGAGCTTCTCGCCGTCAGCATAGGCATCCAGCGTGCTGGCGACCTCCACAGAAAACCCCTGCTTCTCCAGCCAGGGGATGAATACCCTAACGGATTGCTCCGGCGTGTGGCCATCCCAGCCGCACCAGACAACCAATGCTTTATTTGTGCTCATCAATAAATCCTTTTCTGCTTATGGGGTACGGTTTGCCTACTTGTACTTCGCCGGCATGGCCTTCCCGGCCTTGGCGCTCCGACAGGCCAGGTCCAGGATGTGGATCGGTCGGCGCGACCACTCCGGCGTGATCACCAGCTTGGCCCCCTTGACCAGGTGATCCGCGATGTTCTGGTAGAAGAGGTGCCCCTGTGACTGCGGGGTGGGGGACTGCGTGGTGATGCGCTTGTCGCCATCCAGCGTTGTGACCTCGCTGTTCCACCAGTCCGGCGTCAGCGTCCCCTTGGTCCCGACGACCTTGCACCACGGCTGGTTGGGGCGGGCATCGAGTGAGGTGATCTGGATGGTAGCCCACGCGCCGCTGGTGAAGCGGATGACGACCTGCCCCTCATCCTCGTTGGTATCCTTTTTCCATTTTGTCTGACCGGCCCAGACGCCGGACCAGGTGTAGCCGCTGACCTCGGCGATGTCGGAATCCACCATCTGCAGGATGTACTCGCAGAGGTGCACGCCCCAGTCATACAGGATGCCGCCAGAGATGGATTTGCTGGAGCGCCACCAGTCGCCGGGCTTGGACAGCCGCCCCATCTCCATCTCAATTCGCACCACGTCGCCAATTGCGCCGGAACGGATCTGCGCCAGGGCGCCGAGGATGATGCCGTCCCAGTGCCGGTTGTGGTAGGTGGAGAGTACGACCTTTGCGCGCTTGGCCGCCGCGATCATGGCATCGCACTCGGCCGTGGTCACGGCCATGGGCTTCTCTGCCACCACATGCCGGCCGGCCTTCAGGCACTTCATGGCCAGCGGCGCATGTGTGTTGTGCGGCGTGATCAGGGTCACGAGGGTCACGGACGACTTCCGCAGCATCTCCTCCACGGTCCGGTACGTCTCAATGCCCGGGAACTCTTTCGCCGCCACGGCCAGGCGCTCCGGGTCAACCTCAGCCACGGCCAGCGGCGTCATGCCCGCGGCTTGCATCTCGTTGAAATGCGCGCGTCCCATGTTGAATGCGCCGCCGTAGCCGACCACACCGACCTGGATTTCACTGGCTTTCGCAAACTTCTTCATCGTTGCTCCTTGATTGTGCGTGCTTCCGCGCGCCGACGCGTTTTTTGCCGTGGGAATATGCTAGTTTGGCGCCCCTGATCGCGTATTGCATGAAACGCGCATCTTTGTGTATATTTTCGGCATGCCTGCCCCCCCCCTGCAATCCGCTGACCCGCTGATACACGAGTCAATGAAGCTGTTTTCCTTTCTGCCGGATGTCAGTTTCTTTGTAAAAAACAGGAAGAGCGAGTTTGTGTACGCGAATCCCGCATTTGTGGAGATGCTGGGGGTGCGGCGGCTTGAGGAGATCCTGGGAAAGACGGATTTCGACTTTGCGCCGCACGAGCTGGCGCAGCATTTCGTGCAGGATGACCGGCAGGTGATGCGGCGCGGCAAGCCCATGGTCAGCCGGGTGGAGCTGGTGCCCAGTGCCGACCGGAGCATCAGCTGGCATGTGACGACCAAAGTGCCCCTGCGGAATGCGCAGGGCCGGGTGATTGGCCTGGCTGGTTTTACGCGCGACCTGGCACGCGCCACGGTGACGGCCGGGCGGTATCAGGAGATGTCCGTGGTCATGGATTTCATGGAGCAGCATTACCGCGAATCGATTACTGTGGCACAGCTGGCCGGGATGGCCCATCTGTCGGTCAGTCAGCTGGAGCGTCGATTCAAGACGCTGTTCCAGATGACGCCCATGCAATATCTGATCCGGCTGCGTCTGAATAAGGCCTGTCAGCTGCTGGCCACCAGCACGACCAAGATCATCGAAGTGGCCTTGCAGTGTGGCTTCTACGATCACAGCCACTTCATCCGGCAATTCACCGCCATCCTGGGCCTCACGCCCACGGCCTATCGGCAGCAGCACCGGTGACAGGGCCAGACCGGGCGGCACCCCG
The DNA here is from genome assembly GCA_037129105.1 of bacterium. Classification (GTDB taxonomy): domain Bacteria; phylum Verrucomicrobiota; class Kiritimatiellia; order RFP12; family CAIWXQ01; genus CAIWXQ01. Next base: position 16,281 of record JBAXVM010000022.1, on the reverse strand, counting down.
CGCAGCCGTTCGCGTTGTGGCGCGCCGCTCCTGCCGCCTTGTGCTCAGGGGGCGGAGACGGGTCCGCAAGGCGCGCGGTTCAGCAACCGCCAGTCTTCCGGCAGATGGTCATAGACAGCCTGGACGACTTGTTCGATGGATAGGCGGGTGGTGTCCAGCACCATGGCGCCGTCGGCGACCTTCAAAGGCGCCACGGCACGCGAGCTGTCGATGCGGTCACGGTTGAGCAGCGAAGCCAGCACGGCATCGGTGCCTGCGGTTTCGATCCCTTTTTGCTGTTCTTCGGTGTGGCGGCGTCGCGCGCGCTCTTCCGGCGCAGCATCAAGGTAGAAGCGCGCCGGCGAGTCCGGAAAGACCACGGAGCCGATATCGCGCCCTTCAACCACCAGGCTGTCGAGTTTTCGCAGCTCGCGCAGCCAGTTGGTGACGCGCGTGCGTACCGCCGGCACTTTGGCAACCAGGCTGGCGTGCTGGTTGATGGTTGGCGTGCGGATCCGGTCGCCTGGTTCCACACCTGCCACGGCGTAGACCACGGCGCCGTCGCGCACAGCGAAATCCACCTTCACCCGCGCGGCAAACTCGGTCAGCGCCGGCTCACTCTGTGTGTCGATGCCGTTGTCCAGCGCCTGCCAGGTCATGATGCGGTAGAGAGCGCCCGAATCCACATGCAGGAAATGCAGTTTGCGGCCGAGGCAGCGCGCGACGGTTGATTTACCGGCCCCGGAGGGTCCGTCAATGGCGAGGATATGGTTCATGTGTGGCCTTCGGTGTAGGGGTGTCGGGTGTCAGGGGGAGGTGCCGGCTCTAGGTACTGCGTTTGGGTTCGGGTTGTTCGTGAATCGGCTCGGCGTTTGGCGGCAGCGGATCGCTTGATCCGAGCACTTCCTGCAAGGGATCGGGCGGTTCGGACGTGGCCTCTTCGGCTGCCGCAAGGTCACCCTCCGTTTCGCCGGATTTTGGCTTGGCGGGCGTGTTTTTCCGGTGAATGGCTTTGCGCTCGGCTGGCTTGGAACGCTGGAGTGTCGGGTCCATTTCGTTCAGCTCGCCCAGGCTCTTGAGGCCGAAATGGTCGAGAAACGAGGCGGTGGTGCCGTAGAGAAACGGGCGCCCCGGCAGGTCGCTGCGTCCGACGATCCGCACCAGGTGCAGTTCCATGAGCGCCTTGATGATGTGGTCCACGACCACGCCGCGGATGCCTTCGATCTCAGACTTGGCAATAGGCTGGCGGTAGGCAATGATGGCCAGGGTCTCGAGCGCCGGACGGGAGAGACGGTTGGGCCGTTCCTTCCGGAGCTGGAAGCGCAGCCAGCGTCCGCAGCTGGCGTCGGACTGAAACCGGAAGGCGCTGCTGACCTCGTTCAGTTCGATTCCCAGCTTCAGCCGCGCCAGTTCTTTTGCAAGCGCATCCAGCGCATCACGCACGTCACGTGCGGTGGCGTCTGCAAAGGCCCTGGTTTCCGGATCCTCTGCCGCCACTTCACGCAGGCAGGTTCGTATTTCCTCGACGGTCAGTGGATGATCGGCGCCGAACACCAGCGCGCCTACCACCTGCTGCAGGCTCGAGGCGGCCGGCAGGTTTTGGGTATCGTCAGGTCGTGACATGTTCGCCCCCCCCAATCACCGGTGGTGGCTGCTGCGTTTCCGGAACGCTCTCCGCCAGCGGCAGAATCATGATTTCCAGGAAGGCTGCGCTTTGCCGCATCGTCACCTGCCGGAGCCGCAGCAACTCCAGCAGTGCCAGGAACGTGACAATGATTTCGCCGCGCGGCGACTCGGCATGGAACAGACGTGAGAACCCCACGGCGCCCTGACGCCGGGTGAGCGAGAGGATGTCCTCGATCTTGTCCGGCACCGACCAGCGTATGGGCTCCAGGTGACCCAGCGGCTCGATGGGAGCCCGCTTCAGCATCTCCTGAAACGCCGTCAGCAGATCAAACAGCCCGATGTCGCCCAGCATCTGTGCGCTGTCCGCGGCGGAGTCGGGCAGTGCATTTTCGCAGCCGGGCCCAAAGATTTCCGCCTGCCGGATCTCGCGGTCCAGCAGGTGCGCGGCAGCGTCCTTGAACTTCTTGTATTCGATGAGCTGGCGCACCAAATCCAGTCGCGGATCAATCCACTCCTCTTCCGCCTCATCTTCCGCGACGCGGTCCTCCACCGGCAGCAGCATCCGGCTCTTGATCATCATCAGCGTGGCGGCCATCACGAGAAACTCGCCGGCGATGTTGAGGTCGAGCATGCGCATGATCTGCAGGTATTCGAGATACTGCGTGGTGACGCGCTCGATGGGAATATCGTAGATGTCCAGCTCGTCGCGCCGGATCAGATAGAGCAGCAGATCCAGCGGCCCCTCGAAGACATCCAGCTCGATTTTGTAGTCGTCCGTGGGCTCTGTGGGCGTGGCAGCCATTTATTCGATCCCCATCGCACGGCGCGCGGCTGTCAGGGTTTTGCAGGCTTCGGTGCGTGCGCGGACCGCGCCGTCGCGCAGCACGCCCTCGACATAGTCACGGTTGGCGGCCAGGTCCGCGCGGCGCTTGCACAGCGGAGCGAAGGCTGCCTCGAACGCCTCGCAGAGCGCCTTCTTGGCGTGGCCGTAGCCGAAATTGCCGGCCTGGTAGTTGGCGGCCATGGCGGCGCGCTGTTCCGGAGTGGCAAACAGCTTGTAGAGCGCAAAGATGTTGCAGGTATCCGGGTTTTTTGGCGCCTCCAGCGGCGTGCTGTCGGTGACGACACGCATGATGCGCGCCCGGTTTTCCTTCGGGTCGCCGAACAAATCAATGGTGTTGCCGTAGCTTTTGGACATCTTTTGGCCGTCGATGCCGGGCACGACCGCCACTTCCTCCCGGATGGAGGGCTCTGGAATGGTGAACACCGTGCCGAACTGGTTGTTGAATTTGATGGCGATGTCGCGTGTGACCTCGACATGCTGCTTCTGGTCGCGGCCGACCGGCACAAGGTTGGACTGGTAGAGCAGGATGTCCGCCGCCATGAGCACGGGGTAGCTGAAGAGACCGTGCGACGGGGCAAGCCCCTTGGCCAGCTTGTCTTTGTATGAATGGCAGCGTTCCAGCAACCCCATGGGCGTGATTGTGGACAGGAGCCAGGTCAGCTCCGTCACCTCGGGCACGTCACTTTGGCGGAAAAACACCGTGCGCCGGGGGTCCAGCCCGCAGGCCAGAAAGTCCAGCGCCACGTCAAAGGTGTCTTCGCGCAGTCGCACCGGATCGCTGACCGATGTGAGCGCATGGTAATTGGCGATAAACAGAAAGGCCTCGCCCCGCTCTTGCAGTTGGAGCGCAGGCTGCATCATGCCAAAGTAGTTGCCGAGGTGTAGTTTGCCCGAAGGCTGTATGCCGGAAAGAATGCGCATGGGAACTCCTGCCAAGTAAGCGCGCATCATAGCCTACTCGGCGGATGGTCACAAGCTCGGGGTGTTCCGTGTTGATCTTGATTTTTTCGCCGATTTCTGGCAGGCTCCACCCCTGCTTTCGCTACTTTTTACTTTGGCGAGCAGGGGGTGCGGGCGCTAAGGTTTGATCGCACATATGGCCAAAAGCAGGATACGCAAGCTCATTCGACCCGCCTGGCGCTGTCTGCGAGAGCCGCTGGTGGCCGGAGCTTTTGCGTGCGTGGACTTTCTGGTCCCGCGTCTGTCCCGGCAACGCTTGCTGGCGGTGGCGCGTGTGGCTGGCACGGTGGGCATGTGCCTGGACCGGCACGGACGGCGCGTTGCGGAGGCTAACCTGCGTGTGTTGTACGGGCGGCGTCTGACGCCGGCGCGTAGTCGCTGCCTGGTGCTTGGATCCTATCGCCGCGCGGCAGCCATTGCGCTGGATAGCATCTGGTTCAGCCGCGATACGCTTGCGCGCGTGACTGCTTGGACCCGCCGGGACGAAGTAGATCGCAGCGAGGCGCTGCAAGCCCGTCCGGCGCTGGTTGTGACCGCGCACTTCGGTAACTGGGAGATGACGCTGCTGGTGAGCGGGCTTGCCGGGTTGCCGCTGGTGGCCGTGGTCAAGGAGCAGTGGAGTCCGACGATCACGGCGCGCGCCAACCGGTTGCGCCGTTCCTTGGGCGTGCGGCTGGTGTATGCGGATGGCGCGTTGCGCGCCTTGATGAAGGAGCTGAAGACCGGGCATGTGGCCGGCTTCGTGCTCGACCAGTATACGTCGCCTGCGGAAGGGGGGGTCTGGGTTGATTTTGGCGGTTTGCCAGCCACGGTTTCCAATGGCGTGGCGCTGTTGGCGCGCCGGTTTCAGGCTCCGGTGTTCCTCGGTTTTCCGTATGCGCGCAAAAACGGTCGGTACGACATGCGCGTCTCGGAGGCGATGCGCCCGGCGCCGGAGGAGTCGGATGCAGCCTTTACTCAGCGTATTGTGCATGGCATGCTCCGCCACATTCGCCGGCACCCTTCGCAATGGATGCTCATGTACCCGCGCTGGGAATGTATTCCGACGGGCGCCCCGGCTGCGGCTTATCCATTTTACGCCCGGCCGTTTGGCGAGAAGGCATAAAACACAGGGGCGTTGCGGCACGGCCATGGTCTTTTCCTGAAGCAGTCGGGAATTCTCACCACGAAGGACACGAAGAGCACGAAGTTCAATAAATCCGACAGTATCGGCTATTTCCAGCGTCCGATTACATGAATCTTCGTGTTCTTCGAATGGGGTGCAGGTATGTACAAGCTCACCGTCTACATTCCCGAGGCGCATGTCGAACCGGTGAAGGCCGCGCTGTTTGCCGCGGGTGCGGGTCGCTATGCCAGGTACGACTGCTGCGCTTGGCAGGTGCTGGGGCAGGGGCAGTTCCGCGCACTGGCCGGCAGCCAGCCATTCGTGGGCGCAATTGGCCGGGTCGAACAGGTAGCTGAGTATCGCGTGGAGATGGTTGTGCAGGATGACGTCGTTCCGGCGGTGCTGGAAGCGCTGAAGGCTGCGCACCCGTACGAGGAGCCGGCCTTCGATTTGGTTGAAATCAGTTTGTGTGCGAAGCGTCCGGCATAGAAATCCACACGGCGCACTTATTTTGGCGCTGCAGCTGACGTGTGCTCGTCAAAGAGCGTGATCAGGTCGCGGATGAAGCCGAGGAGTTCCGGCTCGTTCACGATCCGTACGACGTGGTCTGTGTTCAGCGTGCCAAGGATGCGTGCCGTGGGGCCGCCGCGGCTGGCGGAGGCGGCAAAGGTCTTGTCCGGCGGACGCATCAGCCCGCGATCCACCAGCGACTGGAAGATGCGGTGGATTTCGTCAGGCTGGACATTGATCTGGTCTGTTTCGATGTCGCTCCACTGGACATTTGCCACGTCCTGTGAAAAATCGTTGGAGACCAGCGGGCTGCGCCCGCGCTTGATCCGGACAAAGCCGCTCCCCATCAAGGTGACCTGTATCGGCGGACTATCCCGGCGCGGCACATAGCATATCTCCAGCCAGTTGAGCTGGGACTGGCTGACCTGTGAGAGCGTCTTCTTGCCCAAGAAGCTTGAACAGCCGCTGCCGATCGCGAGTAATGCCAATGCCAGCATGAAGTGACGTGCCGTAAATCTGGTTGCGTGCATGGAAATACTTTGCATGGTTCTCGGACGACTGTCCAGTCCCGGTTTTAATGTAACGCCTAGACGCATGGTCTTTTCCTGAAGCGCCGCTTTGGCGGATTCCACCACGAAGATTCGAAGAACACGAAGATTCGCGTAATCGGACGCTGGGAATAGCAGAAACTGTCGGAACGATTGACCTTCGTGCTCTTCGTGACCTTCGTGGTGAGAATTCCCGACCGCTTCAGGAAAAGACCATGGGTACGATTCTATTGCAGGCTTGCTCCGGTGTGCGGAGATTGACACAATAAGGGTACATGTTTTTAGACATTTACCGGGCGCTGCGCGTATGGGTCTGTCTGCTGGCGGCAGGGCTGCAGACGCTTTGTGTCCTGGCGGACCCGCTGGTCTGCGACCCGTCTGATCTCTCGTTCGGCGTTGTGGACGCGGCCACCGGCAACGTGCAGCAGGCCTTTGTGCTGAGCAATCAGGGTCCGGACGTGCTGCTGATTGATGAGGTTTCGTCGCCCTGCGGGTGCGTGTCGATGCAGCTCGCGACCAATCGGCTGGCCGCCGGCGAGCGCACGCGCCTGTCGGTGACCATCGACCTGCGCCGGCGCCGTGGTGTGCAGCGCCTGGCCGCGCATGTCGGTTATCACGCGCAGGGCCGGGAAGGTACGGAAGCCACCTACCTGAAGCTCTCGCTGCACGGCACGGTCGCAGGCACAAACACGGCCGCGTCCGCCGCGCTTGAACCGGCGGCCACCGGCCGGGTGGCGGCCGGTTTGCGGCAGGTGGTGGTGGAGCTGTTTGGCGAGGCCGGGTGCGAAGCCTGCGACACCGTGCGCCGCGAGATCCTGCCTGTGGCGCGCAGGATGCTGGGCGATCGCGGCAGGATCATCGAGCGCGATGTGTTCGAGACTACGAACTATCTGGCACTGGCAAAATATCAGGACCGGTTCGGTGTGCTCGGCACCCGGCGTAACGATCCGGTGTCCATGGTTGTGGACGGGAATTGTTATCTTGGTGGCGTGGAGGAGATCCGGAGCAGGTTGCCGGATGTGTTGCGGCAGCGGCTGGCTGCCGCGGACATGCCCCTTGCGCCGGAATCGCAACTGTCCCGCGAGGCGCCGGAAGATCTGGCGGCGAGCCGTCTGGCGGCTTTTTCCGTGGCCGGTGTGGCGCTGGCCGGTCTGTTGGACGGTGTGAATCCGTGCGCCTTTGCCACCGTAATTTTTCTCGCCAGCCTGCTGGCCATCGTGCGGGTTCGCGGGTCGGGTGTGCTGCTGTTGGGGGGCGGGTTTCTGGCTGGAACATTTCTGACTTACTTCCTGCTGGGCCTGGGTCTGTTCCACGGGCTTAAGGCGCTGACAGCCTGGCGCGCGGTCGCACAGGCGCTGGACCTTTCGATGGCGGCGCTGCTGGTACTGCTGGCGGCCCTATCGTTCCGCGATGCCTGGCGGTTTAGTCGCACCGGGCGCGTCTCGGACGTAACGCTGCGGTTGTCGGACGCGCTGCGCAACCGTGTGCACGGGATGCTGCGCCGCCGGATTACGCCGGGCGGGCTGGCTGGTAGCGGCCTGGCGACCGGCGCAGTGGTGACGGTGCTGGAGAGTGTCTGCACGGGGCAGGTGTACGTCCCGACCTTGATGGCCGTGGCGCGTGATCCGGTCCTGCGACCGCACGCCCTCGGGTTGCTGGCTGTTTATAACCTGGCGTTCCTTGTGCCCGTGGCCGTCGTGATGCTTGCGGCGTGGCGCGGCACAACGAGTTTTGCACTGGCCAACTGGAGTCGGCACAACGCGGTCTGGGGCAAGGTGCTGTTGGCGGTGTTTTTCCTGGCGCTGGCCGTATTGATCCTGATGACCTAGCAGCCTGTCGGACTTAGCCTTCTGGAAGTACAAACCTTCTGCCGACCAGGCTGCTAGTTGGCAACCCGCGGATAGCGGGTTGCGATACCTCTCAAAACAGACAGAACGACTGTTGGCCCGGCAGTTTTTGCTATAGCGGACGAGAATGCCCTGACGGGCACACTACGAATGGTTTCTTGCCAATTCCCGACCGCTTCAGGAAAAGACCATGGAGAACTGCCGGATTTTGTAACACGACGATTGACATGCTGATGCGGGATACGTTATTCATGGCGCTCCTCCTGAACTCGTAGCTTTGTCGGATCAAAGCTTGTGAGGCGTCAAGAACTAAACCCGCACATGCACCCAGCCGGAAAGAGCATCCCCGATGAGCGAACCCACCCGCATCCCGTTGACTGAATCCACCGCGTTTGCCCGTGCAGATAAATGCTTCTGGCTGGCACGCCTGTGCGGCCTGGCCGTGGGTCGGGAGGGCGTGGACAGCGGGCCGAACGCGGCGACAGGCGTGGCCCTGCTGACCGTGGATGGACAGCGCTATGAAGCCGGGCAGCTCGTATTCGAGCACGCCGAGGAGACGCCTGCCGCCGTGACAGGCCGGTGGCAGGTGGGCCAGACGCCCCTGCGCCTGACCGCGGTCTGGGCCGCAGATCGCGCTACGGGCGTGGTCAGCCGCCAAGATTCCTTGCACAACACCGGCCACACGCCGCTGGTGCTTTCGCGCTGCCTCGCGCGCCTGACGCTGCCGCCCGGCAACTACGAATGCTACACGCAGGCCAGCCGCTGGTGCCGTGAGAACCAGGGCGCCTGGCAGCCGCTGCATACCGGCTCACGCCAGAGTCATCAGTCCGGCCGCACCACCGAAGGCGGCACGCCCTATCTGGCCATACGGCTCGCAGGTGCGGAACAGGGTCTGGCCTTCCATGTCCTGCCGCGCGGCAACTGGACCATCCGGGTGACGCCCGTGGTGGAGGGCGGTGAGCGCCCCTTTGCCGTGGTGGAACTGGGATTGGCCGACGACAATCTGAAGCGCGTGCTGCAGCCCGGCGAAACCTTTGCGCTCCCCGAGATTCTGATCCAGCCGCTGCCGCAGGGTCAGCCGCATTTGGCCGCGCCCGCGCTGCACCGCTATCTGCTGGCCCGGTATTACGTCGACGCAAAGCCCCAGGCTCCGGTTATTTTCAACACCTGGTTTGACCAGTTCGAGATCCTGGACGTGCCGCGGTTGCGCACGCAACTGGCGGCGGCAAAGGAAGTCGGCTGCGAGCTTTTCGTGATTGATGCCGGCTGGTATGGCGCTGGTGGGCCTGACTGGGGCGCGCAAACCGGCGACTGGCGCGAGAAGACCGCGGCCGCCTTCTGCGGCCGCATGCGCGCCTTTGCCGATGAAGTCCGCGCCGCCGGCCTCGGGTTCGGCATCTGGATGGAGCCGGAACGCTTCGGCGCACAGGCGCCGATCCGTGCCGAACACCCGGAGTGGTTCGTGGCCGTGGGCGCGCAGGCGCGCATGGACTTGACGCAGCCGGCAGCCTATGCCTGGCTGCGGAGCGAGATCGGGCGCCTGGTCGAGACGTACCAGCTCGCGTGGATGAAGATCGATTTCAATTTCCGGCTCGACACCGATGCCTCCGGCGCCGAACTGGCTGACTACACTGTCGCCTGGTATCGTCTGCTCGACGAAATTCGCGCCGCCTACCCTGCCACCTTCTTTGAGGGGTGTTCCAGCGGCGCCATGCGGTCCGACCTGGAGATGATGCGCCATGTGGACGGGCACTTCCTCAGCGATACAGTAAATTCAACCGACATGCTGCGTATCACGCAGGGCGCATGGCTGCGTTTGCCGCCCGGCCGAATCGGCCGGTGGACCGTGATCCGCTCTGTGGAACATGCTGTCTGCGATTATTGTAAAACGCAGCGCGATTCTGCGCCCGTCATCCTGGTGCCCGGCGGCCCCGTCTGGAACGGGGCGGAGAGCGTGGGGCTGGATTTTGCTCTGTTGGCCGCGCTCCCCGGCATGCTGGGGTTCAGCGGCGATTTTGCCGGCCTGAACGCCGCGCAGCGCGCGCGGGTGGCCGAGGCGATCATTTTCTTTAAGCAGTGGCGCAAGATGATCACAGGCGCCGTGGGGCATCTGCTGACGCCGCCCCAGCTCATCGAAAGCCGGGAAGGGTGGATTGCCTTCCAGCTGCAGAGCCTTGCGGAAGATACTAGCCTGGTGCTGGTCTACCGCCTGGGCGCTGCCGGCTGCCTGCCCGCGTTGCGCCTGCAGGGGATTGTTCCCGAGCGACGCTATGCCCTGCAGTGGGGCCTTTCCGCGACCGCGAAAAGCGATGTTGTAGACGGCGAAACACTCCTGCGTGAGGGGTTGCCCCTGCATTCGGATATCTGGAGCAACCGCGCAGTCGTGTGCGTGGTGCGCGCGGTCTAGCAGCCTGTCGGACTTAGCCTTCTAGAAGTACAAACCTTCTGCCGACCAGGCTGCTAGGGTAGGGACGGCTTTAGGCCGTCAATCTCTGCCTTGCGCGATTTCCAGCCAGCAATTCTCATTATGGCCCGTCCTCCGCGACCCAAGGTCGCGGGGGACGGCGCCATAAGCACTGCTGGATTTCCATCCGCCCCCCCTTGACATCCACCCCGGCGCCTCGTAACGTAGACGCTGTTCCCAAACTTCACAACAGGATGGAAAAAAAAGATGAAACTGGCACTGATCATGGTTGCGGTACTGGCGATGGCATCCACCACAGCATGGGCCAACTGCGGATCTTGTCCGGGCGACAAACCCGCGGCGAAGCAGGCGGCTTGCTGCAAGGCCGGTGATACCGTCTACGCTTGCGCGAAGTGCAGCGTGGTCGACGTCAAGGCTGGCAAGTGCACCAAGTGCAGCACAGACCTGAGCGCCATGCATGTGCTGGCCATGAAAGACGGTTCGGTCTCCATGTGCGCATGCGCCACGGGTTGCAAGTGCACGGTCAAGGCCGACGATGCCACCCAGTGCAGCTGCGGCAAGGCGGTTGTTACGGTCAAGTGCGCCAGCGCCTGCAAGGCCGCCGCGCCCAAGGTGGACGCGCCCAAGGCTGACGCGCCGAAGGCGGATGCTCCCAAGGCGGAAACGAAGTAAATTCCGAACATCGCAGGCCTTACGAGCCTATCCGTAAATTACTTTTCGCGCTGCGGCCGCGCAGGTTACTGCGCGGCCGACACTTTTTTGTGCATGTTCGAAAAGGCGGCCGCCACTCGGCCCTGAGCTCGTGGCCGAAGGGCTCCGCGGGCGCCACAAGCCGTCTGCCGACAGTCTCCCAGGTGCGATCCATGTCAGTGCCAGGCAAAACATTCTCCATTCATGACCCGGATCGCTTGGAAGCGCTGCGGAAACAGCTCAAACTGGATCCGGGACGAATTCGACGCGTGCAGGCTGCGCTGCTCCGTTCGTTCCTGGGTGCGGACAGAGCCTTAGCCGCGGTCCCGGTCGAACACCGGGACGCCTTCGCCACGGCTGTGCGCCAGCATGAACTCACCTTGGAGGAGCGGCGCGACTCCCAGGCCGATGGCGCAACAAAGCTGCTGTTCCGGACAGCGGATGGGCACGCCGTCGAAAGCGTGATCCTGCGGATTCAAAGTGGTCGGTCGTCTTTGTGTGTATCCTCCCAGACCGGTTGCGCGGGTGGCTGCCTTTTTTGTGCCACCGGGCGGATCAAGGGGTGGCGGGATTTGTCTGCCGCTGAGATTCTGGACCAGGCCGTATGGGCAGGGGAGCTCCTGGCTGCTGAGGGGCGACGGCTTCGCAATGTCGTGTTCATGGGGATGGGCGAGCCGCTGCAGAACGAGGCGGCTGTGTTTGCTGCCCTGGATGCGCTGCGGGGGAAGGACGGCTTTCATCTCTCCGACCGGCATCTGCTGGTCTCGACGCTCGGGGTCCCCGATGCCATGCGCCGGCTGGCAGCCCGGTTTCCGCAGGTGGGCCTGGCCGTCAGTCTGCATAGCGCCCGGCAGGCGATTCGCGCGTATCTGATGCCCATGGCGCGACGCTGGCCGCTGCCGGAGTTGCGGGAGGCTTGCATTGCTGTGAATGCACTGCAGGGCAGGGCGCTGATGGTGGAGGTTTTGCTGCTGGACGGGTTGACCGATACGCCGGCCGACGTGGAGGCGTTGCTCGCCTGGCTATCCGGCCTGCGGGCGCATGTCAACCTGATCCCGTTCAATGCGATTGCAGCGGATGTGGCAGGTGAGCTGCCCTTACGCGGCTCGGACGAATCCCGGATCCAGGCTATCCTGACGCAGCTCAAGGGCGCAGGTTTCCAGGCCACGCGGCGGCATTCGCTGGGGGCAGATATCGGCGCCGCCTGCGGACAGCTGGCTGTGCTTCCTACCAGCCGAACGCCTTCTTGAGCCCGCGGTTGACGCCTTCCTGGACGGCGTTTTGCGTGGCGCTTTTGGCGGCTTCTTTGGCCACTTCGCCAACATCATCCGCTGCCGTCGCAGGCCGGTTGGTGATGACCGGGGCGCTCATGTTGGGCTGTACAGTGACGTTCAGCAGCGGCGAACCCACGGTGATGGATGGCGCGGTGGGCGGCGCCACCGGTGCGGGCGCTGCGACGCCGGGCATGGCCGGCATACCGGGCATACCGGGCATGCCTGCCATGCCGGGCATGACCGTATAATCCGCTGGAACGACAAACAGGCTGGCTGCCGGCTTGTCGAAGTTGTAGTCGCGGAACTGCAGACGCGTGGTGACGCCTTGTTCGGTGCTCTCGAGCTGTACGGGCATGTTGCGCACAAAGGAGGAGGTCCAGAGCAACATCACATGCGCTTGCTTGGTGCTGCTTTCGGTGACGGTCATCCGGCGCTTATCGCAAACAAGTCCCAGGATCGTCTCTTTTCCGAGCTCCTCGGTTTTTACATCCGCATCGGACTTTGCCGTGCTGCCCTGTGCCGGGGGGAGTGCCGTCTTGCTATAGCATTTCTGCTCGACGAAGAGCATATAGGAAACGCCCTTGCCCCCTTGGTCGTTGGCGGCTTCGGGGTCAAAAATGTTGGCCATGGTGCCGAAGTTTGGCATGGCAAATTCCATGCGTGTGCGCGGCGCCAGTCGCCACAGGCGGGATGTGAGTGAGTGACCGCCCGACACCATCGTCATGGTTACGGCATAGTCGGATACCGTCACCAACCTATCCTGGAACCGCAGCCACACATCCGGGTTGCTGGTGGGTGCCGACTGCGCGGACACCTGCGCGGCGATGGTTGCAACGAGAAGAATCGAGACTGCAAGCGCTTTCATGGTGTGCTCCGGGTTCGAATTGTCCTTGAATGAAACTGCATGCGCGCAGCAGGGCGATAGCCTGCGGCGCATGCCCGTTGTGGAGACAGGTAGAATAGTGACAAAGAATGGGCGCGAATGCAAGCTGGTGGACGGGGCCGCATGGTCTTTGCCTGAAGCAGGTGGGAATTTTCACCACGAAGCCGCCGCGCGGCTGCGCCGCGAACAAACACTCGGGTAACTACCTATGAGAAACGCTCCTCCTTCGTCGTCGTCCTCGATGTTGATCCCGTCTGGTTTCTTCGAGGACGACGACGAGGACGAGGACGAGAATGATACGTCGTCGTGCCTACGACTGCGTGTACTAAGTCCGACAGTCTCCTAGCGCTACTCCAGCATCCAGCTGCCCCACTGGTTCGGGTGGATGCGGATCTCGGAGGGGATGTCGTTGTTGATGGAGACCTCAGGGCTCTTGTCGCTCCAGAGGTAGCGGATGCCGTTGCGCGTGCCGCCTTCGTTGCCGTAGATCACGCCCACGTCGCCGAGTAGCGACAGGCCGCTGCGGGGGGCGATCCCCAGCTCTTTCCACGGCAGCGCCACTTCCACCACGTAGCCGTCCTTCTCCGCAACCACGTGCATGGGCAGGTCGTTCCAAGGCACAACTTCGTCGAGCGTGTCCTTGCCGGAGCTGGCGGTCTCGACGCTGAAGGCGTTGGCTTTATTCGTATCCGCCGTGACGTAACGGTAGCGGGTGGCTACGAGCTTGTCGTCCGGCGTGCGCGCCAGGATGATGCGGGTGTCGCCGACGCGCATCTGCTGCTGGTTCTGGCCGCGTGAAGGACGCTTCCCCGGATCCGTGGCCAGGCAGATCTCTACGGCGTCGCCGGACTTGAACAGCAGCCTCTGATCCGTGGGCGTGTTGCGGTACGGCGATTCGTCGCCGACCTGGAAGCGGACGTAGAGGTTGGTCTCGTCGTAGCCGACCTGCGCCTGCGCCGTGCGGTTGCCTTCCATGCAGATGGTGAGCGGCTGTGTCGCGCCCCATTCGTTGTACTTGCCGTCCGCGGCCGCATCCTTCAGGCGCGGCAGTTTGGCAGTCTTCTTGCCAATGGCCGACTGCTGCGCCAGGAAATTATGTTTCGCCGCGGCTTCGGCCTTGGCAACCTGCTCCGGCGTGATTGTGATGGCAACAGCCTCGCGCTTGAGGGCATCCATGCCGGTGAGCTCCCACAGACGCTGGTCCGCGTCGCCGCCCAGGTAGTAGAGCTTGCCGGATTGCGGGTGGCGGAAGAGCGTACCGTTGAAGTTCTCGGTCAGCACCACGGTGTTGTTGAGGGTATAGTCGGAGCGCTGGTCCTGCCCGAGCGCATCTACGAAAAGCCCGTCCTTCGGATCGAGCAGGAAGTACTGTCCATAGTACCCGGTGAATGGCACCAGTTCGCGCAGCCCGCCGGCTGAGCCGAAAACGCCCACCAGGTATCCCGGCGTGTAGGCATCGCTGGTCCAGGCAAAGGCATTGTGGACATTGTGATATTCCCACACCTTCTCGCCCTTGGCGGAGAACTTGACCACCCGGTGGCCGGATCCCTGGTGGCGCTGTCCGCGCTCCAGCGAGCCGCCGGAGACGATGACGTAGAACCCGCCTTCCTCAGCCGGCGCAATCGCAGCCACGGCGCCGCCGTCCGGGTCGGTCGCCACGACGGTCGTGTTGGTCGGGTCCGCGTACGTCAGGCCGCCCTGCTCGTTGAACCCGAGAAAATCCCAGCGCAAGATCGAGTACGGCTGCGTAGTCTTGGCGCCGCCTTGTGCGGCCCACCCGATCCCCTGGTGCCAGTAGAAGTTGAGCTGCCCGTCCATGGGCAAGCCAAAGTAGTTGCCGCCGACTGGCGAGTAATGCACCTCCCAGACCTGTACCTGCCCGTCGTTGTTACCGTCGAGCCACCATTTCCGGCCTTGCACGGACAGTCGGGGCACGAAGCGCTCGCCGACCATCTCGTAGAGCGTCGAAGGTCCGGAGCCCGGCGTTGAGTTTTGCGTCCAGAAGAACTTCCGCCCCTTGACCACTGCCATCACGCCGCCCGCATGGTTCGGCTGCCCACCAAATTTGACGTCCCCGTCCTCGCGCGGTCGCATGACCGTGGCATCCACTTTCCACGTTCCCTTGTCGTAATCCACGAGGTAACGAACCGACTGCATGTAGATATGCGTGGGCTGCTCCGGGTCCACGATCGCGCGGCTCGAATAGTCTACGGAGCCGTAGAACTCTTTCCACAGCGCTCCATCCCGGTCCCAGATCGAGTAGCGCTTGGGCTGGTTGTCGGCTTCTGCTACCCACAGTCGCCCCTTCCGGTCCACGGCAATGCTGTAGGGGTTGAGCAGGCCGTTGGCGTCAAACTTGCCCAGGGACGGCCGCCCGCCCGGGGTGCCGTATTTGAGCAGCACTTGACCGTCCGGCGCGATTTTCCAGACCTGCATGGTCTTCCCTTGCAGAGAAACATAAACATTCCCCTTCTTGTCGCAAGCGAGGTGACGCGGCTCGTCGAGGCCGCCGAGGATGGGGGCGAACTGCTGCGTCTTGAGATCGTAGCGGCCCACGGCGTTGCTGCTGACCACGTAGAGCGTGCCATCAGGTGCGGTGGCTAGCCCGAAGGGGCGCCCCACCGAAACCTCGCCGCGCGCCTCGCCGGAAGCGATGTCGAGCAGGTGTAGCTTGTTGTCGGTCAGGCTGCTGACCACCAGTTGCTCGCCAGCCACGGCCAGGCCGAAGAGCTGCCAGGAGCGGCCGCCCCAGTCCTGTCCGCTCTCACCCGGACGCTGGGTGGTGACCGTGGCTTCGGGGCGCCCGTTCGCAAACGGCGCCAGCAGCCCATTGTCGAGGCGGATCTTGGTGATCCGGGCACCGCCCCGACTCAGGAAGTAACCAAACCCCTTATGCAAGGCTACGGCCACGCCGCTGGCTGTGGTGCCGTAACGCTTGCGTCCGTCGAGGTCGGTGCGGATCGAGGCCATCATCGCCTCGGCGCTGGCTGTGCCGAGGATTACGGTGTCGTCCTCGATGCCGAGGGTCTGCGGCATGTTGTAGTCGCCAGCCCAGCCGCCGGTGCCGTCCTCGGTCTGGTAGGGTGGGGTGCCGCTGACGCCGATATCGCAGACGTATTTCTGGACAATGCCGTTGTGGGTCAGCAGCTTGGCCGTATAAGCGCCGGCGGGCGCGGGTTTGCCATAGTCGTCGAGTCCGTCCCAGAGATACGTCTGCTTGCCGGACGGATACGGCTGCGCGCCCAGGCAGGTGCGGATGAGTTTGCCGTCGGCGCTGCAGATCGCGAGGCTGACCTTGCTGTCTTTCTTGAGCTGGAACGCGACGGGGATGTGACCCTCCGCGCGGCCGAGCACGCTGCGCTCGGGCAGTTTGAGGTTTCCCTCCTTCTCGAAGATCGCGGTGCCCCAGGAGATGGGACCCATGTAGCCCAGGTCGCCGCCGGCGGGGTTGCGCACGTCGGTCATGCCGCAGCGCACGCCGATCCCCTGGTCATTGCCCCAGTGCATCTGCCACATGATCTGGATGCGGTCGCCGCCGATCAGGGGGCGCGGCGCGCGCAGGACGGCCCAGGGGACGCGGTACTCCATGG
>JBAXVM010000219.1:0-5134 GCA_037129105.1 bacterium | reverse complement strand
TTACGGCAGGTAGGGCGGGGCCGCCGGACCCGCCGCAAGCGCGAGGCGAGGTTTTCGGACAGGTGCTTAGCGTTTTCAACGCCCAACGCCCAACGTCCAAGGAGAGATACGCTAAAACAGCGCATACGAGGCTAACTTGGGCGTTGGACGTTGAAAATTGTTGCCGTCCTTGACTCCCGCAAGTCTTTCCCGTACTTTTGATGCATGCCGGTAGGGCGGGGCCATCGGACCCGTCGCGCGCAGGGCTCCATAACGGCCCATTTCGTATTTGCGCGCCATTTCTGCAGGAGGGATGGCTGAGTGGTTTAAAGCATCGGTCTTGAAAACCGACGTACCGCAAGGTACCGGGGGTTCGAATCCCTCTCCCTCCGCCACTCGCCGCTTGTCGGGGTTTGCCTTCTGGAGGCACAAACCCTTTGCCGACAAAGCGGCGAGTTTGAGCAACCCGCTGGTCGCGGGTTGCGATGACGCCAGGCGCTTCCGGTTGTGGGCCGTGCGGACTGTGCTGAGATCAGCCGCGCGGACAATCTGATTAACGTTCGGCCTGCGCTGCCGCTGCCTACTTGACTTGCAACTACGGACCGGTTTCACCAGCAAGCATGGGAGATTCTTTTTTTGCTACGGATTACGCGATGGCGGAATTTTTTGCCTGGTTGAGACAGCAATTGCCCCCCCCACTCACCCAATCCGCGAAATCCGTAGCTAAAAGATTTTTCAATGCTGGTGAACCATCGCTTATGGCTCTTGATCGCCTCGTGATCATGCGAACGGTTTGTGCTTGGCGTGCGCGGCCGGACGTTTGTCTGCCTTGCGATGCACCGCTCTGTAGCGCCTCGCATCTTACGCGCGCGCCCCTCACGCTATTAACTCATGCTTCCCCTTCTTAATCGCCCCTGCGGCGCCGCGTTCACATCGCCGCCGCGTGTCGTTCCTGCCTGTGGAGCATGGCGCAGGCGATGAGTCCGGTGATGGCGACACCCAAGGCCAGGAGCAGGCCCGGCCAGTAGCTGCCGGTGCGGTCAACGCCGTAACCGGTCAGCGGTGCGGCGATGATGGCGGCAATGCCGTGTCCGATCAGCACCACCGGGTAAACAGACCCCATGACGTGGACGCCATAAAGAACCGACACCTCAACGGGGAAGACGGCGAGTGCGCCGCCGTAGCAGAACCCCAGCAGGATGGCGGACGCCAGGAACAGGATGCGGTTGTATCCGCCCAACGTAAAGAGCAGGACGGATGCGATCACCGCCGCGAGGAGGAACAGGTCGGTGCGGCGGCTTTGCAGGCGGTCATGAATCGTTCCCCAGGCAATGCGTCCGGCGCCGTTGCCTACTGCGAGGGCGGAGATCGCGGCCGTGGCGGTCACGAGGTCAAATCCATGCCACGAACCGATCGGCTTCAGCGCGCCGATCAGCGCCAGCCCGGGAAATGTGGCGCAGAAGATACCGATGGCTAACCGCCAGAACCGGCGATCCGTGAACAGTTCGCGCCGGCGGAACTTCCGGACCGTGTCTACGGTGCTGCTTCCGGCCGGCACGGACAAGACCAGCCCCGCCAGCAGGAGCAGCGGGCCGTAGATGCAGCCGACCCAGCGGAAGATTTGCAGAACCGACCACCCATGCGCCAACAGGGTGCCAGAGAGTGTTGAAAGGACGATGGCGGCACATCCGTACCCGGAGACAACAACTCCGGTGGTCAGCCCCCGCCGGTTAGGAAACCATTTTGCGCCGGTTGCGACGGCGGTAATGTAGCCAAAAGCCACGCCAAGACCGCAGAGGATGCTGATGCCTAGCACCAGACCCCAGAACCGGTCACCCCAGAAACCGGCCACCAGGTAGCCGCTGCCTGTCAGGATGGCGCTCAGGCATGCAGTTAGCCGGGGGCCGTACAGATCCTGAATCCGCCCGCTGATCATGGCCGCGAAGCAGAGGATTCCGATGGTCAAGCCGAAGATGAACTGCGTCTGGGCCGCGGAGTAGCCGTACGCGCTTCGCAGCACCGGAACAAACGTGCTCCAGGCATAGATGCCGCCCAGGCAAAGTTGGATCAGGACAGCTGCGGCCAGAACGAAATACTTTTTCATTGCCGGGGTTTGTATAGCACAGCACGATGGACGGGGGAAGGTGATATTTTCCTTGCCGCGAGTCGCAAGACGGGTCGCCGGTGGTTGCCCGCGGACGGCTGCAATTCATTTACCTTCACGGTAGGGACGGCTTTACGCCGTCCATTGTCTGGCATATGCGGGTAGACGGCGTAAAGCCGTCTCTATCCAAATGCAGCGGCAACATAATCGCAGATGCGCCCCTCATGCGGGCGGGAGCAAAAAACAGTTGGCAATCGTCTGCAAATAGTGCATTTTATTTTTGCGGCCGGGGTCGGCCTGACCAGCTCCGAACTTCATCCTGTGTCATGGTTGAGGCGTCGGGATATCGAAGTAACGTGACACACTGCAGGATGAGGGCACAGACTATGGATATCTACGTCGGCAACCTCCCGTATGAGGTGACTGACTCTGAACTTCAGGCACACTTCGAGAAGTTCGGCAAGGTGACATCGGCGCGCGTGGTGATGGATAAGGCCAGCGGGCGCTCAAAGGGGTTCGGCTTCGTGGAGATGCCGGACCGCGCGGAGGCGGAGAAAGCCATCGCGGGAACGAACGGTGCGGACCTGATGGGTCGCCCGCTGCGCGTGAATGAATCGCAGCCGAAGCCGCGCGAAGATCGCCGCGGTGGCGGCGGCGGTGGATACGGCGGCGGTGGCGGCGGTGGGTACGGCGGTGGTGGCGGGGGTGGTGGATACGGCGGGGGCGGTCGTCGCGAAGGTGGTGGCGGCGGCGGCGGCAAGCGCTGGTAATCCGGACTTCCGGAGATGGATGAAATGGCGTCGGCACTGGGTGCCGGCGCCATTTTTTATTGTTGGTAGAACCAGTAGCCCAGCGCGATATGGTCGCCGGCAAGTTCGACTGTCAGCGTCTCGGATGTAACGTATTCGGCCGGAATCTCGAGCAGATGCTCGGAGAACGTGTCCGGCTCGGTGGAGACCGGCAGCGACACCAGCGGCAGGGGCTGGTTGTTCACGATCGGCCGGAGCCGGATGGGTGAGCGCAGGTGCAGCCCTTCGCCGGCGATTCTTTCCGTGGCGCGGATGACGGTGCAGGTTGCATCGAGGGTGGTGCGTATCACCAGGAGCATCGGCTGTCCCGGGGTTGTTCCTCGCACACGGAATTCATCCCATCCGAGCACCGGCTGTCCGACCTCGGTGATGCGCTGGCCGTTGATGCGGCGGCTGGCTACGCAGGGGCGGCAGGACTGTCCGGGCAGTCGCGAGCCGACGCGGTAGCGGCAGCGGCGTTCGTCCGGCAGGTAGCCGACGTCCAGCTGTTCTACCAGCCTGTACGTGGCAACAGCACGGGAAATGGCCGGGTTCATCGGCAGCAGCGACGCGGTGGAAAACGCATCCCAGCTGGCGGAGCAGAGTTCGTATACGTCGCTGTCCGGTGGCGCATCGGGATTGTTGAGTAGCAGGTCGCCGAGCATTCCAGCCTGGGCACACCAGGCTTGCTCGGAGGGCGTGAGCAGAAAATGCGTGACCCGGAGTTCGGGGTGGTGCCGGAGCGTTTCCACGGCGCAGAGCATGTCGCGCTGCCGTGCAAAGGCCGGCGAGGTGATGCCTGCCAGATGTCGCACCGGGCGGCGTTCGAGCGCATAGGCCAGGCTGGGTCCGCTGATAACCCCAACGGAGGCTTGCGGCGGCAGCAACGCATGGGCGGACCGGGATATATTTATGACCGACTGTGCCCGCACGCATTCCGCGGCGTGGCGCGAGGCAAAATAAGGCCATGTGGCGAGTTCATAGCCGATCAGCATCATGGCCAGCGCCGGAAAGATGCGCGGGTGGCGGAAAGTCTCGGCCACCAGCCCGGCGCCGCAGGCCGCAAGCAGATACCAGGTTGGCAGCAGCCAGAGGAGATAGCGATCGGTGCCTACGCCTTGCCAGGAGCTCATGGCAATCAGGCCGAAGGACGCCAGGCTGGCGCCGAGCCACCACTGGATGATGCGCGTGTGTTTTGCCGGGTGCAGCAGATGGATCAACCCTGCCACGGACAGGAGACCACCCGCCACAGGCAGGAAGTACGCCTGTCTGGGTGCGCCCCCGGAATTCAGGAGGAGCTCGCTGACCAGCGTGCCGAAGTCGCGTGCGGTGCACCCCAGGCCGTCGAGCAGCGGGAATGCCTGCAGATAGCCTTTTTGGGATACGGACTGAAACTGCACAAAGCCGGTCAGGGCCAGGTGAAAGGTGAAGACTGCGGCCATGGCCGCGAGACCGCAGCCTGCAATGCCGAGCATCCGGCGTGCGGTTGCGTCGTGTTGCCATACCATGAAAACGCCCAGTACGGCCAGCCCGACGGCCAGAATCATGCCTTCCGGGCGCGCCAGCACCGTCAGGATCAGGAGCAGCGCAGCCAGCCGGGATCGCGCATACAGCAGGGCGGCCAGAAGCCCCCAGGAAAGCAGGGTGAACAGGGCCATGTCAGTCAGGCCGGTTACGGCCACAAGCAACTGGCCATTCAGCAGTGCCAACCCGGATGCCAGCACCGCCTGGCGCGGTGCGACGCGCCGGGCCACCAGCCAGAACACCTGCAGCCAGATGAGATAACAAAGGGCGTTGAAGCAGAAGGCGGCGGAGAGCAGGGCTGCGCCGCGCGCCCCCAGCAGGCAGGGAATCGCCAGCAAGGCCGGGTAGAGGTGGCTGGTGCTGCCGGTGGAAGGGGTTTCGCCGGCTGCGAAAACGTACGCGTGGCCTTCCGCGATCGCCCGCGCATATTGCAGGTAGACGAGCGCATCGGTCTGGGCTGGCGCCGGGTGACCCTCGGCGCCGCGTTCCACGGCGAGGCCGTAGAAGATGCCGACAGCCAGCAGGCCGCCAAGCAGCAGCAGCAGCGGCATGTGACCGTAGAGCCAGGATGGCGCAGCAGAAGAATTCGTGTGTTTGGCTGTGGTGCTCATGGGAGGGGGGGCACGAAATACGAAACTGGAAACTGGAAACTCGAGAACTAGCAGCCTGTCGGACTTTCGGGATAAATATCGAATATCGAATAAGGAATCATGAATCATGAAGGTAAGAGGCCGGCAAA
>JBAXVM010000218.1:0-5175 GCA_037129105.1 bacterium | reverse complement strand
GGAAGACGGTGATCATCGAGCAGGACATCGAGAATTATTTGCGGGGCAGCTACGGACGGATGTTGCCGGCAGCGAAGCCGACAATGAAAACCAGGGTGACTGCCGTGCCCAAGGAAATCAGCGATTCGCCGTGGCTGAAGAGGAATGGCACAGAGCCATGAGACAGGAACACACACTCCAGCGCGACCGTCGTAACGGCAACTACTTCGTATGGCTCCAACGAGGAGGCAGCAAATCCTACTTTAATCTTGGACCGAATAAGCGTAAGGCTGGCGAACGGCTTCGTGAAATCCAACAGGACGTGACCACCGGGAAGATTTCTTTCGGTCATATTGAGACTTCGCAGGTCGTCCAGTGCAACGGCAAGAAGGACATCCATATAAAGGAACTGGCCGTCCGGCATCTGGAGTCTGTCAGCGCTAAGCGTGCATTGGGGACGCTGAAAGTCCGACAGCACTACGTGCTCCAGTTTCTGGACTTTGTGGGCGAGTGTATGGTCTCCGAGGTGAGCTGCGCGCTGCTGGAGAAGTTTCACCTCTGGGCGAAACGGAAGCACAGCCGTGGCCCAAACGGCGGCAACGAGGCCATCGCCAACATCAAGGCGATGTTGCTCTGGGGGCAAGAGGCGGAACTCTGCGACTTGGCCCTTCGCAAGTTTCCCAAATTGATCCGAACGCCTCCCGAGACCAAACGCATTCCTTATGACGACTTGGCGAAACTGCTGGCGACAACCGATGACGATCTGCGGGACATGTTGTGGTTCGGGTTTATGACTGGCCTGCGGCCGAAAGAACTGATGGAACTGAAGAGGTCGAATTTTCTTACGGGCGGCAACGGCAGCCCCTATATCGTCATCGAGCGGCATAAGACATCAAGATCTTCTCGGACGCCACGACCCAGAAGCGTGCCCCTCTGTCCCGACGCCCACGCCATCGTCCTGCGTTTGTTGGCGAAGCACCCCGACTCGGATATCGTGTTTCTGAACGGTTGTGGTACTCCATACACCCGCTACTCTTTCAAGACTCGCTTGGCGAGGCTCTGCCGGCGGGCGAAGACCTCACGGGTTTACACCCCGTATGCCCTGCGGCACACATTTGCCAGCATGGAGAGCGATGCAGGGGTCGAGACGACGGGCTTGGCGAGGTTGATGGGGCACACGACGACGAGGACTTTGGAGCGTTACGTCGTGAACACAGCTGAGCATCATCTGAAAGGGGTCACGGCGGTGCAGGATCGTATTCGCAGCGTAATTCAGCAGGCCGCCGGAGACAAAATGGAGACAAAAACTACCACCGAAACTACCACCGAGCTTTCGGAAGCAAAAAGGACTCACGACGCCATCGTCGTAAGTCCTTCATCCTGACCAACTTAACTGGTGGAGCGGACCAGAATCGAACTGGCGACCCCTACGTTGCGAACGTAATGCTCTACCAACTGAGCTACCGCCCCAGTAAGTTGTGGAGTTGAAGAATAGCAAACCTGCGACCCTGCGGGCAATCTTGTTTTAGGGCATATTTTCCGTTGATGCAGACTTGTTCGTGCGGCGATGCGCCGTTACACTGTATTCACGAATGCAACCGGGAATCCCAGAACATCTTCTGCTTGTGGCTGGTAGCGGCACGTATCCTCAACTTCTCTTGGATGGAGCCCGCCGGGCCGGTGTGCAAAGAATTTCGCTTGTGGCGGTGCGTGGCATGACCATCCGCAGCCTGGCAGCCTTGGCCGATGCCGTTTGCTGGTGTGGCGTCGGTGAGTATGGCCGCTTCCTCGATTGGGCGCAACAGTGCGGCGCGAAATATGTGGCCATGGCCGGGCAGATCACACCGGCCGCCTTATTTTGCACACGCTTCGACGCCGCCGCCCGTGAACTGCTCCGATCCCTTCCGGTCAAGAATGCCCATACCGTTTTTGGCCGTACGGCCGAGCACCTTGCCGCGCGCGGACTGCAGGTCATTCCAGCCTCGATGTTCATGGGCGATCACCTCCCGCCACCGGGCGTCCTTTCCCGCCGTCAGCCCGATATTCGCGAAGCCCGCGATATGGACCTTGGCCATCGCGTCGGCATGGCGATTTGCAATCTGGATGTGGGGCAGACCGTGGTCGTGAAGGAAGGCATGATTTTGGCTGTTGAAGCATTTGAAGGCACCAATGAGGCCATTCGCCGCGGCGGTAAGCTCGGCGGTCCGGGCGCGGTGGTGGTCAAGGTCGCCAAGGTCGGGCACGACATGCGCTTCGACATTCCGGTGATCGGCCCCCGGACCATTGCCATGCTGAAGCGCGCACGCATATCCGCGCTGGCGTTCCAGGCCCGGCGCACGGTGCTGTTGGAGCGCGACGAGGTGATCGCGGCGGCGGACCGCCTTGACATGGCTCTCATCGCCCTTGATTCCGGTCTGCCGCCCGCGCCGGTGCGCCTGGAGGAGAACAGGTAGCTTACCACCCATGCCCACACCTGCCACATTGCCGCTTCGCATCCTCATTGTCGCCGGGGAGGTGTCTGGCGATATGCATGCCGCAGCGCTGATGCGTGCGCTACGCACGGAGCATGCGGGGCCGATTGTATTCCGAGGCATGGGCGGTGACGCCATGCGCGCCGAGGGGGCCGAGTTGCTGTTTCACACTGACCAGACCGCGGTGGTGGGCGTCTGGGAGGTGCTGAAGCACTTCCGTTTTTTTGCGCGCCTGCTGCGCACCATGGAACAGGAACTGGCATCGTGGAAGCCGGATCTGGCGCTGACGGTGGACTATCCCGGCTTCAACATGCGCCTGGCCAAACGGGCGCATGCGCGCGGCTTTGTCACCGCCCATTATATCTGCCCCAAGGTCTGGGCATGGAATCCGGGACGGATTCCACGCATGGCGCGTGACCTGGATCACCTGATCACGATTTTTCCCTTTGAAACCGCCTGTTTTGCTGGAACCGGGCTGCGGATCACCTTCGCCGGGCATCCCCTGGTGGATTCCACACGCGCCACCTGGGCGGCACCCGAGGTTCCGCTGCCGTGGCAGGGGGCGCATCGCGTGGCGTTGCTGCCGGGGAGCCGGGCAGGCGAGATCAAATTGCTGCTCCCGGACATGCTGGCAGCCGCCGCGCAGCTGGAACAGGAACTGGACGGCTGTTCGTTTATCATCCCAACGGCCTCGGCGGCCATGCGCGCATTGAGCGAAGCGGTTGCGGCGAGCAGCTCGAGAAAGCCGAAGGCGCTGCATTTCGTGGACGGCCTGGCGCAACAGGTGATGCGCCAGGCGCACGCAGCTGCCGTGGCGTCGGGCACGGCCACACTCGAAGCCAGTTTGATGCGCTGCCCCACGGTGCTGGTCTACCGGGTGCCTCTCATCTCGGCGCGCATGCTGCGCTGGCTTACCCGGCGCGCGCGTTTCCTGGGGCTGGCGAACATTCTGGCAGGACACGTGGTCATGCCGGAGCTGCTGCAGGCGGAAGTCCAGCCTGCGGCGATTGCCGCGCATCTGCGTCGTTATCTGACAGATCCGGCGGCACGTGCGCAGATTCTGACGGAAATGGATGCGGTCAATGCGGTGTTAGGCGAAGGACGCGCGCCGGAGCGCGCTGCACAGGCGGTTCTGGATTCATTGCCTGCGCGCGCGCGTTCTTCCTGATGGTTACACCAATCCGCGCCAGAGTGCGACATTCTCCAGTCGGGACTTGATGGCGTTGATGAACTGTGCGCCGAGCGCGCCGTCCACCAGCCGGTGGTCGGCAGAGAGCGTCATGGACATGCACGTGCGCACCGCCAGGCGGCCCTCGAACACCGCTGCGGTTTCCCGCGCGCTGGCCACGGCCAGGATGCAGGATTCGCCGGGGTTGATAATGGCGCTGAACTGATCCACGCCCAGCATGCCCATGTTCGAGACCGTGAAGCCGCTGCCCGTCATCTCGTCCGGCGTCAGCTTGCCGCTGCGCGCCTTGTCCGCCAGGGCCTTGGCCTGCTCGCGCATTTCCGCCAGCGAAAGGAGCTGGGCAGTGCGGAGGACCGGCACGACCAGACCGTTGTCAACATTGACTGCGATGCCGAGATCGACATCACCGCGCCAGGAGATGCTCTTGCCGTCGGTGCTGCTGTTGACGCCGGGAAAATCCTCCAGCGCACGGATCACGGAGAACAGCACGAAGTCGTTGACGCTGTAATTAACGCCACGCGCCTTGCACTCAGCGCGGAATTTCATCAGCGGGGTGACATCGGCCGTGACGGTAACGTAGAAATGCGGAATGGTCTGCTTGCTTTCCGTCAGCCGCCGGGCGATCACCTGACGCATGCGGCTCATGGCTTTCGGCAGGCGCTGCACGGCGCGCTCGATGTCTTCGATCATGATGCGCCCGCCATCACCGGACCCGCGCGCAGTCAGGATGTCCACACCCTTCTCTTGCGCGAGGCGCTTGGCTGCCGGTGTAATGCGGACGGCATCGTACTTCTGCGCGGCCAGATACTCGCGCACATCCTTTTCCGTGACGCGGTTGTTCGGCCCGGTTCCACGGATCGGAGCCGCCGCGACAGCGCATTCGCGGATCAGCGCCTTGGCGCGGGGTGAGATGATCTGCTTGGCGGGCGCGGCCGCAAGCGCGGGACGGTCGGATAGCTGGGTCGCGGGACGGTCGGACGGTGCGACGGCGGGACGGTCGGACGGTGCGACGGTCGGACGATGGGAGGGTGGCGCTGCCAGACTGTCAGACTGTCTGACTGCCGGACTCGGCTCCGGCTTCACCGGCGGCGCGACTTCCGGCAGTTTTTCGCCCGGGGTGCCGACAAAGCCGACCACGGTATTGACCGGTACGGTGATGCCTTCCCGCACCAGGATCTTGAGCAGTGTGCCCTCGAAGAAACTCTCCACTTCCAGGTTGGCCTTGTCGGTTTCAATTTCGAAGAGGATGTCTCCTTTGGCAACAGGATCGCCCTCCTGCTTGATCCATTTGACAATGGCGCCTTCTTCCATGGTCTGCCCAAGTTTCGGAAAAATAACTGTCTGTGCCATGATGTGCTCCTGCAGGTTTGGCGTTTGGTCTCAAAAATGAAACGGCAGCATACCTGAAACCTGAGAATATGTCACGATGCTTGCTAGGAACCTGTCGGACTTAGGCCTTGGATCGTTCCAGCACCTTCTGTCGACAGGTTCCTAGTTGTGCAACCCGCGGATAGCGGGTTGCGAGACCTCAGAAAA
>JBAXVM010000217.1:0-5175 GCA_037129105.1 bacterium | reverse complement strand
GATAGTCATGGCGCAGGTTCGGCTCATATATCCAGCGCCCGTTGCCGCATGTGCGGCAGGCCGTGCCGTTTTCGTGCGGCTCGTTATTACCTTTGACGCGACGGGCGTTGGCAATCTCGTGTGCCGGACCGGGAAACCGCCCCTCGCACCGCTGGGATCGAATCAGCGATTCTCCCGGTCGCAGCGCGAAATCCATCGTGTGCCCACGTGGCAACCCGATGTTGTTCGGATCACCCTCCATCAGCCACCCGTAGGCGTTGAGCATCCGGAGCGGGTCAGCCGTGCGCCCCGACGCCGGCAGCTCCCCTGCCCTGTCCGATATAAAGCCGGAATAGGTGCAGCCATCCTGGGCACTGGCAAAGTACGTGGTCCAGGCACGCGCCAGATCAGCCCCGTGCAGACCCTGAAAGGGTTGCGACGCCAGCAACGTCTTAAAACTGTAAAAATCAGGGCGTTTGTCGCCCACGACGCGGGCGGAAAAAACCATGGGCAGGCCGGCATCAACTGCGACCGGCCGCGCGCCAGGGTTGCGCGCACTCGGTCGATCCATCACGCAGCCGAGCACCAGAACACCCGCAATCCCAACTGCCACGTAAGATCCGTCCGACCACCGCATGAAGCCATCCTTTACCTGCGCATACCGCACGGTTGACGATTACTCGCTCGTGTTCAGCCAACGGGCCAATGCACGGCGTGGCGTATGTACAAAAAGTTCGCGCAAAAACTCAACCGTGCCCAGTGCGCGCGGCTCGCTTAGCCGCAGGCAAGCCAGCGCAGCAGCCGCGAGCAGCAGGCCGGCGGCCAGGTAGATCAGGGCATGGATATTCAGCGTCCAGAGGTGCCAGGTAGCCAGGCCGTCCAGCGCCAGTCCCCAGAGAATCGGTGCCACGCCCTGCCCAAGCGCGGCGGTGACACTATACATGGCAAAAAAGTGGCTGCGTCCCTGCGCCGGCACCGTGCCCATCAGCAAACGCTGGCTGGCAAGACCCAGGGCCCCGCCGGCGATTCCGGCGGTGACTTGAATGGCGATCAGGGCGGGCCAGGACATGGGCAACAGGCTGGCTGCCAGACCTGCCCACAAGCCGGCATGCAGCACCCAGACCAGCAACGAGACCAACATGAATGGCCGGCTGCCCGTGCGGTCCACCAGAGGACCAAGCAGAGGCAAAAGGAGTAATTGGGTCGACGAGGCGATCACCGGCAGCATCGCGATCAGGCTGTCCTTCTGATGATAGAGATCCCGAAGCACCGGAACCCATAACAGGCCCAGCGCAGCCAGGGCAATATGGAACAGGAGACTGCAGCCGAGCAGGAGCTTAAAGGGTCGGTACGAGAGCATGACTTGCCACGGCACGCACCCGAGGTCGCCCTCAGCCTCAATGGGAGCATCGGGGATGCGCGACATGACCCAGGACGCGGCGAAGCCCGTGAGGCACCCCCAGCCGAAAACGATGGCGAACCCGCAAGGCCCGGGTAGCGCGGCGAAGATGGCGGCATAACTCAAGCCACAGACGATGAGCGTGGCCTGCGTCAGCGCCCCCACCCAGGCGAGATAGTGGCCGCGCTGCGCCTCCGGCACCAGCTGCGTAATCCAGGGCAGCCATGCGCAACTCGCCACACCGCGCAGGGTGGTGAAACCGGCCAGCAGCAGCAGGAAAACCCACATGGCGCAGGTCGTGCCGAGGTAAGGGGAAAAAAGAATGACACCGGCCATCAGCCCGGCCATCACGGTTCGCGCCATCCAGCCGCGCAGCATCAGACTGCGGTAGCCATAGTGCGGCAGCAGACGCGCGCCTCCAAGCTGCAGCGCGCCGGTGAGCGGCAGCATCGCCACGGCCAGGCCAAGCACAGTGGCCGAGGCCCCCAGACTCTTGAGCACCAGCATCAGCGGGGCGCCGAGGACGGCAGACCACGAGCAGGTGTTGACGACCTCGAAGGCGAGTGCCAGGCGACGGTTTTCGGGATGATGAAGACTGTACATAATTGTGAAAAGACAGGGAGACAATATCGCAAAGCCCGCGTACTGTCCACGGGAGGGTCGTACGGATCGCCCCATGGTCTTTTCCTGAAGCGGTCGGGAATTCTCATGATGGCGCCGACACGCCTTACGGCGTCACAACAAACGGCCTAGAAATGGCAAAAATCCGTTCATAGTGTGCCCGCAAGGGCATTCGTGTCGCCATCATGAGAATTGCTGGATGGCGGCGCGCGGCATGTGCTACGCTGATGTCGTGCTGGTTAACCGGAAAGGCCAACCATGACGCAATGCATCTGTCGTCGCAGGCCAATCGTCTGGTTTCTTACGCTGGGCTGCATGCTGGCGCAGGGCGCCGCAGTTCCGGCCATGCCGCCGGAGGCCACGGCCGTGCGCACCAACACGCCCCCGGAGCTGGCGCGCGAAATGCGCGTCTATTATGTGCGCCCCCGCGTGTTCGAATATCTCTTCACCGGTGCCGGCACAGGCGCGAGTTCCAACTCCACTCCCCTGCTCTTTTTCCGCGATCTGGGCGGAAACACCCCGGCCGTGCGCATCTACGAGCCGCTCGGCGCCTACACCGTGACCGGCTTCACCCCGCGCAAGGCCCGCGTCTTCAAGGATACGATACATGCCTTTGTAGACGAAGACACCAGCACGGTCACCATCCGCGACAACGCCGGATCCAACCGCGTCCTGACCGTTGGCAAACCGTTGACCGAACCCGGCCTGATGGCCTGCCTGGTATCCACCAATTCCGGTGGCTGGGGTCATGTACGCGCCGGCGACGCCCTGGAGATCGAGGACGTGGATGTGACGATTACAAGCATCACCACCACTTCCGCCACGCTCCGCGCCAACGCCCAGGACATCTCGGTCCCCCTGGCGACCGACGCCGAGCGCAAGGCCGTGATGGCGCTCTGGGACGCGCGCCGACGCGAGGCCGAAGAGCAGCAGGCGCGTGCCCAAGCACTGGCAGAGGAGAAGCGACTGGCTGCAGCAATCGCCGCCGAGGTGGACGCGGCGTCGGTACCTGCTGCCACTTGGCCGCCCCCGCGGCCTGCCAGCACCGCTCCCCTAACCACGGGCACATCCCTGCAGGGAGCTTTCTTCGGCACCGAGGTGCACTATCCGACGGTCTTTGAGGTCGTGCCGTACACCTATATCTATCCCGATGGACACCTCTACTCGCAGGGTTTCCGTGCGCCATCCTGCTTCGAGTATCGCCCGCGCCGGCGCGACCGCCGCTGGCGCTAGCAGCCTGTCGGGCTTAGCCTTCTGGAAGTACAAACCGTCTGCCGACCAGGCTGCTAGTTGGCAACCCGCGGCTAGCGGGTTGCGACGCCGTTCCCACTCCTGCGAAAACCTCCCACGCCAGACACCAAACAAAATGATGGGAGACTGCGAACCAAGCGATGCACCCGCGACCAAATGTAAGCAAGTCGGTGGCCCTGAATGGGTGGCAGGTGGTGGCATTCATGCCCGGTTGTTGCGGCCTTTGTCGTAAGCTTTTGTCGTGAACTGTTGTCGACAAAAGATTACGACAAGCGCTTGCGACAAAGGTTTGTTTGCGGGAGGGGCGATGGCTGGATAGCCGCACCATACGTCGGTGGAGCCAACCGGCGCCAGGCGACTGTCAGGCTTTCGTCATTGCTTACCATGGTCTTTCCTGAAGCGTCACAATTTGTCCAACCGCCAAAACGCGGCTTATGTGGTGCTTCAGGGAAAGACCATGCATTGCTTGCATCCACCTGCATTCCGCGCTTGACGAGCCGCGGCCGGTGGCGGACACTCCTGCGCGCACACCGGAACCAGCCTCGCATACCACGCCACACCGTCCCGCACAAGGAAACAGGCCATGATTCTGATCAACGAAAATTACGCCAAGCTGCAATCCTCTTACCTCTTCTCCGAGATCGCCAAACGCGTCAAAGCCTACCAGGCGGAAAACCCCGACCAGCGCGTGATCCGACTGGGGATCGGCGATGTCACGCAGCCGCTGCCGCCGGCCTGCATTGCGGCCATGCACAAGGCTGTGGACGAGATGGCGGATGCGTCCACCTTTCGCGGCTATGGACCGGAGCAGGGGTACGACTTCCTGCGCGAAGCCATTGCGACCCACGACTACCGGGCGCGCGGTGCGGCCATTGATGCCAGTGAAGTGTTTGTCAGCGATGGCGCCAAGTGTGACACCGCCAACATCCAGGAGATCTTCGGCGCCAAGATCAAGATTGCCCTGCCGGACCCGGTTTATCCCGTCTATGTCGACACCAACGTTATGGCGGGGCGCACCGGACGTCTCCGCGGCGGACGTTACAGCGGCCTGACCTATCTCCCCTGCACGGCCGAAAATGGCTATGTACCGGACCTTCCGGCTGAACCGGTAGATTTGATCTACCTCTGCTTCCCGAACAACCCGACCGGTGCCACGGCCACGCGCGAGCAGCTTACCCGCTGGGTGGAGTACGCGCGCGCCAACCGGGCGCTGATCCTGTTCGATGCCGCCTACGAAGCCTTCATTCGCGACCCCGCGATCCCGCACAGCATCTACGAAATCGAGGGCGCGCGCGAAGTGGCCATCGAGTTCCGGAGTTTTTCCAAAACCGCCGGATTCACCGGCACACGCTGCGCGTTTGCCGTGGTGCCCAAGACCTGTGTTGGATATACGCGCAAGGGCGAGGCTGTGCCGCTGCATCCGCTCTGGAACCGTCGCCAGACGACCAAGTTCAACGGGGTCTCCTACCCCATCCAGCGCGCCGCCGAAGCCGTTTACTCGCCGGAAGGGCAGACCCAGATCCACGCCATCAACGATTTTTATCTCGGCAATGCCCGTCTGATCCGCGAAACCGTCACGGACCTCGGGTACCAGCTGACCGGCGGCGTCAACGGGCCCTACATCTGGATCAAGACCGGCAAGAACTCATGGAAGTTCTTTGATCTGTTGCTGCAGAAGGCGCAGGTGGTGACCACACCCGGCACCGGCTTTGGCCCGTGCGGCGAGGGGTACATCCGCATCAGCGCCTTCAACAGCCGCGAAAACGTGGTGGAAGCCATGACGCGGATCCGCAAGGTGCTGTAATTTTGCCGTGCCAGCAAAATTACTATTCTGCAGGAGACCGGCCATTTGGCATGCGGCGGCAAGCGGATAGGGACGGCTTTACGCCGTCCATTGTCTGGCATTTGCGGGTAGACGGCGTAAA
>JBAXVM010000216.1:0-5234 GCA_037129105.1 bacterium | reverse complement strand
ATCAGCCCGCCGGACTGCCCGCTATCCGAAGAATTCCCCATTTCGGAATCGCTGGTCGGCTACGGTAGTAATACGGAGAATGCTCACCTTGGGTCGCGGGGACGGGAGATTGGGGCGGAAAGGCGCGCCGTACTGCCCCAATCTCCGCCCCCTGCCGCACAAGGCGGCAGGGGGGCGAGCCATAACGAGAACTGCGGGGCCGTTATTATCGTTGTCATGGACACCGGTCTGCCAGGCGCCGAAATAGCTCTTCCTGCGGCACAAACCCCTGCTGTTTGCAGAACAGCGCCAGTTTCATGTACCGTGCCCGCGGTTCCGTTCTTGTAGCCCACCAGCAGGACGGGACATGACGTTCGACATTCGGAGATCCTTGTTCGATATTCTGCGGTTCTAACCCCTCCCCTTGCGATACCCCTCCACCGCCTGCTGAAAATCCTCCGTCCGGCAATACCCGCAGCACTTGATCTCCGGGCAGAAGCCGCGGTAGACGCACTCCGGCACGCAGACGCCGGCCAGCTCCGGTTCCTGTGCAGCCAACGCCTCCAGAAAGATCCGCCAGGCCGCCTGGGTCTCCGGCGACGCCTGCCGGCAGAGGCGCTTGCGCGAAATGTTGATGATGGCCTGCGCGTTCGCCAGGCACTCGTGGTCCACGCTCGCGGACTGCGCAATCTGGTCGCGATCCTTCCCCGTGCGATCCGTACGCTGCGTGCGTACAAAATGCTCGATACCGATCTTGTGCCGCACAAAATGCACGCTGACCCAGTACTTGAGGCCGCGCCACTTCCACTGGACACCCAGCTGACGGATCGGCGAATGCTCCGCCAGCAGCATGCGGCGCTTCCAGGCGGACGACGGCTCGCGCTCCCCTTTTTCCATTCCGACCGTGGTGCGCGCCGCATCCGCCACCTCGCGCCACGTGCCGCGAATCGTCAGGTTTTCAATCTTCATAAACAGCCCAATTTCGCGGTTTGTAGTGGCGCCGTCAGGCGCTTCCCCGGCCGCGCCCGGACTCGCAAACGCGCTCCTTTCACGCCTTCTTCCTGCCTTCCCGCCCGTCTCTCGCCTCAGCCCCGCGCCTTGGCCGCAAACGCGTACGCATTGCGAAACATACGCATCCAGGGTCCGGCTTCGCCGGTGAACAGATCCGACGGACGATACGAGAGCTGCACGCTGCGGAACCCGCGCTCCGGGTGCGGCATCATGATCGTGGCACGCCCGTCCACGGACGTGAACCCGGTCAGCCCGCCCTCCGAGCCGTTGGGATTCCACGGATATCGCTCCGTCGCCTGCCCGCGCCCGTCCACAAACCGCAGCAACGCCAGCCCACCTGCCACCGTGGCCGCGCGATCCGCCGGCTTATCGAAAACCGCCAGCCCTTCGCCATGCGCCACGGCAATCGGCACGCGTGAGCCCGCCATGCCGGCCAGCAGGATCGAAGGCGACGGTAAAATCTCTACCGTCGCATAGCGCGCCTCGAACTGCTCGCACACATTCCGGTGGAACAACGGCCAGTGCGACGCACCGGGAATGATGCCGCGTAGCTGCGAGACCATCTGGCATCCGTTGCACACACCCAGCGTAAAGGTGTCCGGACGATGGAAGAACGTGGTGAACATCTCGGCCAGGCGCGCATTGTAGAGCACTGAGCGGGCCCAGCCGGAGCCTGCGCCCAGCACGTCGCCATACGAAAAACCGCCACACGCCACCAGCCCGCTGAAATGCTTCAGGTCCACGCGCCCCGCCAGCAAATCGCTCATGTGCACATCCACGGACTCGAACCCCGCCAGCGCAAAAGCCGCCGCCATCTCAACATGGCCGTTCACACCCTGCTCGCGCAGGATTGCGATGCGCGGGGTGTGGCGGGTGGCGAGATCCGCCCGATCTGCCCGATCTGCCGGAACCTGGTCCGGCTTGTACGTCACATGGAACATCATCCCCGGATCGCCGTCGTCCAGCGCGTTATCGTATTCCTGCAGCGCGCAGACCGGGTTGTCGCGCAGCGACTGCATGCGCCAGGTCAGCGCAGACCAGAGGCGGCGCAGTTTCGGGATCGTGCTCTCCAGAATCGTCCGGCCGCCCACGGCCAGGCGCACCTGGTTGTCGCGCAGCGGACCGCCAATGAGGCTGACCGTCTCCTTCAGCCCGTGATCCGCCAGGATGGTCGTGACCTCTTTCAATTTCCGTCGCGACACCTGGAGCACGGCACCCAATTCCTCTGAGAATAACGGCGCCAGCGGCGCCGCGGAGTCGCCGGGCAGGTTTACATCCAAGCCGCGCCCGCCAGCCATGGCCATCTCGATGAGCGCAACCGCGGTGCCGCCATCGGAGCGATCATGGTAGGCAAGCATAAGCTGCTGTTCAACCAGCTGACGCATCGCCGCAAAAAAGCCTGCAAAGCGCGCTGGATCGTCGAGGTCCGGCGCCTGATCGCCGACCTGGTTATAGACCTGTGCCAGGGCACTACCACCCAGGCGGTTCTTCCCCAGTCCGAGATCCACCAGCAACAGCAGCGATTCATCCGGCTTGAGATCCGGCGTCACGGTCCGACGCACGTCGTTGACCGGCGCAAACGCGCTGACGATCAGGCTGAGCGGCGCGGTCTGGCGATGCGAGGTGCCGGCCTCGTCCTGCCATACGGTGCGCATGGAGAGCGAATCCTTGCCCACCGGAATCGAGATGCCAAGCTTCGGGCAGAGCTCGAGCGCCACTGCGGCCACCGTATCGAAGAGTCTGGCGTCCTCACCCGGCTCGCCACAGGCGCACATCCAGTTGGCGGAAAGTTTGACGCGCCCGATGGCACCCACGTCCGCCGCCGCAATGTTGGTGAGCGCCTCGCCCACGGCCATGCGCCCCGCGGCCGGCGCATCGATCAGCGCCAGCGGCGTGCGTTCGCCCGTGGACATGGCCTCGCCGGTTGTGGCGCAGTAGCCGGTGATCGTCACCGCACAAT
The DNA here is from genome assembly GCA_037129105.1 of bacterium. Lineage (GTDB taxonomy): Bacteria > Verrucomicrobiota > Kiritimatiellia > RFP12 > CAIWXQ01 > CAIWXQ01. The sequence continues at coordinate 2,284 of JBAXVM010000216.1, read as the reverse complement.
CCGCCATGGGCAGCTGATAGCGCCCTACCATCTGGTCTCGATGCACCATGCCGGTCACGGTGCGGTCCGTGATGGTGATCAGGAAGGTTTTGTCTGAAACGGCCGGCAGCTGCAGCACGCGCGACAGCGCGTCCGCCGGGTCAATGCCGGAGAGATCAAGCGGCGCCGGGCGCGTGGCATCGCGCGCCACATCGCGCAGCATGCGTGGCGGCTTGCCGAGCAGGACACGAATATCCATGTCAATCGGACGGTCGCCAAAATGTGCATCCTCCAAAACCAGCCGCTGGTCGCTACAGGTCAGGCCGATGAAAGCCACCGGGCAGCGCTCACGCTGACAGATGGCCGCAAATCGTTCACGCTCCGCGTGCTGAATGGCCAGCACATAGCGTTCCTGCGCCTCGCAGCACCAGATCTCCATCGGGCTCATGGAGGGTTCTTCGTTCGGCACCTCGCGCAACTGAAATACCGCGCCGGTCTTCTCCACCAGTTCCGGGCAGCCATTCGAGAGGCCGCCGGCACCAATGTCATGAATGCTCAGGATGGGATTGGCCTCGCCCATGGCCGTGCAGGTGTCGATCACCTCCTGACAGCGCCGCTCCATCTCGGCATTGCCGCGCTGCACCGAGTCGAAGTCCAGCGCCTCGTCATTGCTACCCGTGGCCATCGAAGAGGCCGCGCCGCCCCCCAGCCCGATGCGCAGCGCCGGCCCGCCCAGCTGCACAATCCAGGCGCCCACCGGGATCTCATGCTTGTGCACCTGGCTGCGGCGGATAAAACCCATGCCGCCGGCCAGCATAATCGGCTTGTGGTAGCCCCGGTTTCTGCCTGCCACCAGATCCTCGTACGTGCGGAAGAAACCGCAAAGCTGCGGACGGCCGAACTCATTGCCGAACCCGGCGCCGCCAATGGGCCCCTCCAGCATGATGGCCAGCGGCGAAGCCAGCCGTCCCGGAAATGAAGACACCTCACGCTCCCACGGCTGGATATGCCCGGGCACGCGCAGATTCGACACCATAAAGCCGCTCAACCCAGCCTTGGTCTTGCTCCCGATGCCCGTGGCAGCCTCGTCACGGATCTCGCCGCCCACGCCCGTGGCAGCGCCGGGCGCTGGCGAGATGGCCGTGGGGTGGTTGTGCGTCTCCACCTTCATGATCACGTCGAGCTGGTCCGCCGCAAACGCATAGCGCTTGGTGGCCGGATCCGGAGCAAACACCTGCGCCGGAAACCCCTCAATCACGCCCGAATTGTCTCGATAGGCCACTAGAGTGCCGTCGGGATGCATGGCATGCGTATGCTTGATCATCTGGAAAAGCGACTGCTCCTGCGCCTTGCCATCCACCTGCCATGAAGCGTTGAATATTTTGTGCCGGCAATGCTCGGAGTTGACCTGGCCGAACATGACCAGCTCCGTGTCCGTGGGGTTGCGCTTCGCCTGCGTATAGGCCTCGCAGAGGTACTGCATCTCCTCGCCGCTCAGCGCCAGTCCCATGCTGCGATTGGCCTCCTCGATGGCCGCGAGCCCTTTCTTCAAGACGTCGAAGACGCGCCCCGGTGCGGGCGGACGATGCGCGAAAAAGTCGCCGAGGTTCTCGTAGACGCCCTCGGTCATGCGATCGTGCAGCAGGGAAAGCGCCGGGCCCAGGGCGCGGACATCCAGCGCTCGGCCAGCCGCGTCGCGCACCAGAAAATGAATACCACGCTCAACGCGCCGCACGTCTGTCAGGCCGCAGTTGTGAAAGATATCCGTGGCCTTGGACGACCATGGCGAAAGGGTCCCGATGCGAGGCGTCACGAAGAACCCGCCTACACAAGCTCCCGTGTCGCCGGCATTCAGCAGGGAGCGCACGCGCTGACCGGCCTCAGTCTCCAGCGGTTTCGCCAGATCCAGCAAATAGACGAAAGTCGCCTGAACCGACATCCCGGCCAGAGCCGGGATCCGCGCCGACATCAAGCTAACCAGCGCCTCCACCCGAAACGACGAAAGCGCCGCGCCACCTTCCAGCAGAAATGGTTTCAAACGAACCTCCCCAGTGCCTGACAATCCCAATATGCGCCCCCTGCCCCGGTTCTGATCATCTTTCCCGGAACCAACGTCCGACCGGGCGCAAAACACCGTTCTCTTTTAGCAGCGATGCGCACACAGGTCAAGGATCCGGCAAAGCAGTTCGCACTATGGCGACACGGCGACACGAATGGCCTTACGGGCACACTACGAACGGCTTTTTGCCGATTCTAGGCCGTTTGTAGTGACGCCGTAAGGCGTTTTGGCGCCATAATGAGAACT
>JBAXVM010000215.1:0-5238 GCA_037129105.1 bacterium | reverse complement strand
GGGGGGGGGGGGGGGGGGGGGGGGGGGGGGCTGCGGGCTTGCGCCCGCCCCGGGAGGAGTATACGGCATGCGATGTCCCAAATGCGGCCACACGGATGATAAGGTGCTGGACAGCCGCGCGGCGCGTGACGGTTCGGCGATCCGCCGCCGGCGCGCCTGCCTCGGGTGCAATCAGCGCTTTACGACCTACGAGGAGATCATCAAAGATGCGCTGCGCGTGATCAAGCGCGACGGCCGGCGCGAGGAACTGAACCGGCTGAAGCTGATGAGCGGCATCTTGCGCGCCTGCGAAAAGCGACCGATCAGCCCCATGCAGATCGAGGATCTGGTCGATGAGCTCATTGATCAGGTCGAGCAGGAATATGATGCCGAAGTGCCCAGCGGCGTGATCGGCGAGAAGGTCATTGCGCGCCTCGAGAAGCTCGATGAGGTTGCCTATGTCCGGTTCGCCTCGGTCTACAAGCGGTTTGCGGACGTCAACCAGTTTCTCAACGCCATCCACGACATTGTAGGTAAAACGCCATGATTTCGGAAGCACGCATTCGCGCGGAATTGTCCAACGTTCTCGACACCACAGAGTTTTCCGGCCTGGGCCAGCGGATCAGCGGCAAGGTTCGCGATAGCTACCTGCAGGAGAGCCGGCGCATCCTGATCACCACGGACAGGATCTCCGCTTTCGACCGCATCCTGGGAACCATTCCGTTTAAGGGGCAGGTGCTCAACCAGATTGCCGCGTTCTGGTTTGAGAAGACCGCCGCCGTGTCTCCCAACCACATGCTGGCGGTCCCGGATCCGAACGTGATGGTGGTGGCCGAGTGCGAGCAGCTGCCGCTGGAGTTTATTGTGCGGGGCTACATCACCGGCGTCACCAAGACCTCCGCGTGGTATAACTATCAGCAGGGCGTACGCAATCTGTGCGGGAACCCCCTGCCGGAGGGGTTGCGCAAAGACCAGAAGCTTGACCGGCCGATCTTGACGCCGACCACCAAGCACGAGGAGCACGACCGTAATATTTCGCGCGAGGAAGCGCTGCGCGAAGGGTTGATTGACGGGCCCACCTTTGATGCGGCCGCAGATCTCTGCTTCCGTCTCTTTGCTGAAGGCGTCCGGCATGCGGCCACGCGCGGACTGATCCTCGTGGACACCAAGTATGAGATCGGCCGGCGTAATGGCCGCCTGGTCGTGAGCGACGAAATCCATACGCCGGATTCTTCGCGCTACTGGTACACGGACACCTACGAAGAGCTTTTCAGCCAGGGGAAAGACCAGCGCAAACTCGATAAGGAATACATCCGCGAATGGCTCGTGGCGCAGGGGTTCCGTGGCGACGGCCCCATTCCCGTGCTGCCCGAAGCGGTGCGCATCGAGGCGGCCAGGAGATATATTCTGGCCTATGAGCTGGTGACGGGCCTGCCGTTCCAGCCCGTGGACGGCCCGATTCGCGACCGTGTGCAGCGCGCGCTCGCGCGGGAAGTCGCCGGCCGGTGATCGTATGCCGGCCGAGGCCCGTGGGCTTTTCCTGAAGCTTCCGCTTGCGGCCCATGCCAAGGCCGGAATCGGAGTTCCGGCCTACCGAATGCAAGCCTGTAATGAAACAGGGACGTTCTGGACTTGCAACTGCGCCGGGAATCAGCCATAGTACGCCGTCTTTCCGAACATGTTGAAAGCAGGGAGAATTCCATGGGTACCGGCAGAACACTGAACAAGAAACCAATCAGCCGTCCGAAGAAGAGCGAAGGCGAACGTCGCCGTCGGCAGAAGGTGCAGAAGGCGCGCCTGGCCAAGCTTGGAATGGACGCTGCAGTTGTGGCCAAGATGGAGCCGCTCGTGGTCCGTACGATGCTGAAGGCCCCGAAGAAAGTCGTGGCTGCGCTGCAGGCGGCCAAGGCTGCGAAGTAGCCGGCGAGAGCCGTTGTTAGCCAGGCCGCAGAACCGTCCGCAGGCTGTATTCACAGCCGCAGTAGTCCTGCCGGTAGAGACCGCATTCCCGTGCCAGCTGCGTGCTGCGCCGGAAGCCGTCGCGCTTCTTGAAATCTACGGCCAGGAACCGGACCGGGTCGAGTTCCCGGCCAATGGCAAAGATCACATCAGAGCGCTTGTGCGGGCTGATCGTGAGGCTGGTCGCGAACGCTTCGAACCCCTCTGCGGCGGCCATGGCCTGCACCCGGGTGAGGGAATAGCGGAAACAGCGCGCACAGCGCGCACCGCCCTCAGGTGCCTCTTCCGTCCCCTGCATGGCCGACAGCCAGGCGGCGTGGTCCGGCGGATCCACGAGCAGCGGAGCCTGCACGTGCGCGGCTAGTTGTTGCGCGGCTTCCAGGCGTCGTGCGTACTCGTCCGCCGGCGCGAGGTTAGCGTTCGAGAAACAAAGCGTCACGGCATAGCCCATGCGCCGGAGTTCCTCCACGGCATGACTTGCACAGGGACCGCAGCAGGTGTGAAGGAGTACGCGCATGGCAGGGTATGGTGGAAGGTGAGCGGTGTTGGCGCCTGATCGGGCTTAGTGGTCAAGAACGTAAATCCGGTGACGTATTCTCGTAATCGTCCTCGTCCTCGATGTTGCTCCCGTCTGGCTTCCTCGAGGACGACGCCGAGTACGAGAAGGATACGTCGTCGTACCTACGTCCGACAGGCTGCTAGAGTTCATCCAGCGCCAGCAGGGCAAAGGCGGTTTCGGCCACGGGGTGACTGGCCCAATCCGCGGCACCACGCTCGCCCCGCCAGAACCCGTTGCCCTGCTTCCTGGCATCAATGGACTGCGTGGCAACCAGCTTGCGTGCCAGGTCATTGCGCCAATCCACGAGCCGGCCTTGCTCGTCAGCCAGAGAGCCGCTGCCGGCCCGGTTGATAAAATGCGCCAGCACCCAGTATTGTCGCATGCTGGCCAGTTGGCTCGTGCACGGCATGTCTCCGGCGCCCCAGTCAGCCGCCAGGCGCATCAGGAGGCGGCGCAGCGCCGGCGATGGCGCGGTTAAGGTTCCCTGGGGCATGCTGCCCAGGCAGGCCTCGATGATGTGGGTGGCGTTGGTCGCATCCGTGCTTGCCGGAAAGGGAAGAAGTCCGATCTGGCTGGGGACGGCTTCCTGAATCAGCATGCGCGAGAATGGGGAAATGAAATTTGTGGCCGCCAGGATCTGGAGGCCTTGAAAAAAGGCTGCTGTCCGGGGAGGATGGGGGAATGTAATAGCCTGCAGGGCGAGTTCGCGCCAGATGAGCCCTTCGATGTTGTCGCAGGCCGCGCGGGCGACCTCCGGGGTGAGCAGCCACTGTCCGGCCTTGTCGATCGCGCGCTTCTCTTCCGGAGAAGCATTGTGCGCCAGGGACAGCGCAGCGAGAGCAGTCAAGGGAACACAGGACGTGTCGGAGCCCCAACTGCCGTCGACATTCTGACTCGCCACCAGCCACCCGCGCCCGCGGTCCACGGCCGCGTTGATTTCGTTTTGAAGTGAAACGGAAACCGGGCCGCTGGTACGCGGCCCCTGTGCCTGCAGTGGCACGGTCATCACCGTGCTGGCGGTCTCGGCACCCGGCACCGCCGCAGACAGGCCAAGGCCACACACCAGACACAGGATGGTACGACCATTCATCCGCAATAGTATAGCACACACAAGCAGTGGGCTGGCACCCAAATTCTCACCTACCAGCGTGCTCCATGGTCTTTTCCTGAAGCACCACATAAGCCGCGTTTTTAACCGCCAAGACGCCAAGTACGCCCCGGAGGTGCGTCCCTACCGATTCTGCGGCATTTGCAGGGGTAGGGCGGGGCCGCCGGACCCGCCGCAAGCGCGAGGCGAGGTTTTCGGATAGGTTCTTACCCCCCACCGTTTTTATGGACATCAGCCAGCGAAAAGTATTATCCTCTCCGTGTGAGAATTAATCTAGCCATAGCCTTGTTGCCCCGTATGCTGCGAAGCGGTGTCGTGTGTCTGTGCGGCATGCTGGTGGCCGGCCAACTTGCGGCTGGGACGAGCAACGATTTGGAGACGCTAAAGACCGGCTATGCGCTCGAACGAGCACGGATTAGCGTCACCCATGAGCAGCAGAAGACCAATGCCCTGGCGGTGTACCGGCAGGCCATCGCCTCCCAGATGGTTGCAGCCAAGAAGAACGGAGACTTGGAACGCTATCTGGTGTTAGAGACCGAGAAAAAGCGCATGGAAACCCAGGATAAGATCAGCGCAGACGATGTGCCTGAATTGGAACCCCATGTGGCGCAGTGTCAGAAGTCGTTGCAGGCTGCAACCAGTGCGCGTGACAAGGCCATCATGACGGCGCTGCGACAATATGTCGACCGGTTGACGACGCTGATGCAGAACTATACGCGAACAGACCGGCTCGAAGACGCGAAGATCGTGCGGGATGAGATGCGGGAGGCAAGATCCGAGCTGACCTTTCTGGAGGCGGACACGCCTAAGGCTGCACCCGTGCCAACCCCTTCCGGTCAACCGTCTGCGACTCCGCCGCAGCCCCCGGCTTCGGCCGCGGACGACATCGCTAAAAGCCTCGCCGGAACCTGGAAAATCACCTGGCGGGACATGAGCCGGGAATCTTTTGAAACGCTTGTATTCGATGAGGACGGCACGTTTTGCAACCAGAAAAACCCATACAGCAAGCAGGACGGTGGCAAGTGGGAAGTCAAGGGTCGGCAGTGGCTGATCCATATGGCGGACAAAGAAGTTACTTTGAATCTTACGGCAAGCATGCGGCGTTTGCTGGGGCATTCCCGACAGGGCACGCCGGTGACCGCAGTCAAGATCGCTGAACCAGTGCCGAAGACTGTCCGCTTCTCTGACACGCCGTTGCGTGAAGATCGCCCGACAGGTGATGGTGCGCGAAATCAGCCCGCTTACCGCTGCCGGTCGCACGATTGCCCGGGACACGCTAGACCGAACGACAAGTGCGGGTCTTTTTCCGGTCCTGGACGAACCTGGGTGGACAGGCCCTAGGAGACTGTCGGACTTAGGTTTTGGATGAATCGGGAGCCTCCTGCCGACAGTCTCCTAGTTCTTGCAACCCGCTATCCGCGGGTTGCACAACTAGGAACCTGTTGGCAGAAGGCAGCAGAACGATCCAGAGCCTAAGTCCGACAGGTTCCTAGGAGCCTGTCAGAACTCAAACGGGAGTCCACCATGAAAGTAGTCGCGTTCAACGGCAGTCCCCGCAAGGACGGCAATACCTTCCGCCTCATCCAGCACGTCTTCACGGCGCTGAACCGGGAAGGCATCGAGACCGAACTGG
>JBAXVM010000214.1:0-5242 GCA_037129105.1 bacterium | reverse complement strand
TTGCCGCTGCATTTGGGTAGAGACGGCTTTACGCCGTCTACCCGCACATGCCAGACCATGGACTTTGCTTTCGGCGCGATCAGGTCGGGCGGGGACGCCGGACCCGCCGCTCCCATCACGCCGCAGTGTGGTCGCATCGAGGTTTTTTGATGCCGCGGGTGCGTATTACGGACGCATGACCCTGCGGCAACTGGCATCCCTCCGGGATGCAATCGGTACGAACACGCAGACCGGGGGTGTCGCTTCGCTCGACCCCCGGACTTCTTTTTGCCAATGGGTTGCAGGCTCCGGGGCGCCGCAACAGCTCCGTACAGCGGGGGCTGCGCAACCGCTGGCGTTGGGCGTGGATGTCATCCGGCAGCGGTCCCGCAGGTCCCGCTGTACGGCGAGTTGCATGGGTGCAGCTTGACATGGAATATCGCGAACTATACCTTGTGTCCCTGGCCAACCGGATCTGTCACATTGCGGAGCAGAATAAAGGAACAACCCATGTCCATGCGCGGCGATTTCTGGGCTTTCTCGGATGACGGCAAAGAGTTCTCGTTTACCCGGCGCGATCATAAGAATCCCTGGCGCAACCTGATCTTCACGGACCAGCTCAAGTCGAGCTTTACGCACACGGGCGCAGGGGCGGTTTCCGACCGGTCGCCGGTAAACGATTGTCTCTGCCCGGAGAACAACCCGCGTCTGGTCGCGGTGCGCGATCAGGAGAGCGGTGCGGTCTGGACCGTCAACGGTGTGGATTCGGCGAAGCAGCCGGCGGACTGGAAGTGCACGCACGGTTTTGGCTATACGCGTTTGCAGTCCAAGACCAGTGAGATCGCCGGCCGCGTGACCTACTTTGTGCCGGTGGATGAGTCCACGGAGATCTGGCAGATTCGCCTCGAGAACACCGGCAACCGGCCGCGCACGCTGCGCGTGTTTCCCTGCGTGCTCTGGCGCTTTGGCCTGACCGGCTACGAGACCGGCTTCGACGATGTTTATTGCGCGGACAACATGATCATCGGCAAGTGCCATCACTGGCCGTTTGTCGACTACCGCACCACCTACAATAAATTCGAGCGTGTCTGGGATCGCGTCGGCTTCATGGCGTCGAGCCCGGCCCCGTCCGGCTTCGATTGCGTGCTGGAGACGTTTACAGGATCCGGGAGCTTCTCCGCCGGCGCCGAGGCCATCCAGTCCGGGAGCTGCCGCAACTCGGTGCACAAGGGTCTGGACAGTTGCGGCGTGCTGCAGATGGACATCACCCTGGCGCCGGGTGCATCCGCAGACCTGGTCGTGCTGGTGGGCATGGCCAAAGAACCGTCCGATGCCGAACGCGTTCGGGCCAAGTACGGCTCGGTTGCGCAGGCCGAAGCGGCCTTTGCCGCCTTGAAGCAGTGGTGGACGGACTATCTGGGCCGGATGACCATTGAACTGCCGGACAGCGAGATGACCCGCTTTGCCAACAACTGGCATCGCTACAACATGTTCACCCGGTACTACTCCCGATTCGGCGTGCGCGACACAGCCCAGGACATGGGCGCGGTGACGGCGTATGATCCGGAACGCGCCAGAGCGCGCCTGACGCTGGTTTTAGAAACGCAGTACCGCGATGGCTGCACACGTCATGATATCGACCTCCTCGGCTCGTTCCATCACCGCACCATCAATTCCGATCTTCCGCTGTGGTTGACCTGGCTGACCGCCCGGCACATCCGCGAAACCGGTGATTATCGCTGGCTTGACCACAAATTCAGCTATGCGGATGGGGGCGAGGGGACCGTCTACGAACATTGCGTGCGAGCGATCGACTACATTAAGCAGGAAAGCGGGCGGTTCGGCCTCCCCCTGACCAAGTGCGGCGACTGGAACGACTGCCTGGTGGGGTCTGCCACCGCAGGCGTGAGCGTCTGGATGGGGCTGTTCTATCAGCACAACCTGATGGATATGCATGAACTGGCCCTGCGCTCGGGGCATGCGGACGACGCGGCGCGGTTTCTGGCGCAGGCGCAGGCGCTGGCCGCTACCATCAATACGAATTGCTGGGATGGCCGCTGGTATCTGCTGGCGTTCGACGATGAAGGCGGCGTCATCGGCTCGAGCACGGAAGAGGAAGGACGGATCTGGGTTAATCCGCAGGCCTGGGCCGTCCTGTCCGGCGTGGCGCCGGCGGACCGGGCCCGGACGAGCATGGAGGCGGTGCAGGAACTGATGGACACGCCCGTGGGCATCCCCCTGATGGCACCGCCCTACACCAAGATCCAGAAACGGATCGGCATGATCACGCGCTATGCCGCGGGGCATCATCACAACGGCAGCAGCTGGCACCATGCTGTGACCTGGGCCATGCTGGCGGAGTGCAAGATCGGCCGGCAGGACCGAGCACTGGAGCTGTTCAAAAAGCTGATCCCGTTCTATATGAGTCAGAAATGGCCGGAGCATACGGTGGAGCCGTATGTGTACGCCTCGTACACGAACACAGCGCCCTCCGGTCAGCTCGGCCGCACGGGCATCCCGTGGAACAGCGGCACGGTTTGCTGGATGTACCGCGTCCTGTTCGAGGGGTTTGCCGGGATCACGCCCGAGTATGACGGCTTGCGTGTGGATCCGCGGCTGCCTGCCGAATGGCGCAAGATCAAGGTCAAGCGCCCCTATCGCGGCAGCGTCTACCACATCACCATCGAGGCTCCGGCAGGCGTCTCGCAGGGCGTGAAAGAGCTGTACGTCAACGGTAGGAAGGTGACTGGTAATTGCAACCTTATCCCGATCCTTCCGGCCGGCCAGGAGGCGGAGGTGCGGGTGGTGCTCTAGCAGCCTGGAAGGACTTTCGGGAGAAATATCGAATATCGAATTTACTCAAAAACGTGTGGCTTGATCGAAAAAGTGCAAATCAGGAGAATGGTATGTCCTTGCGAAGCGATTTCTGGAACTACTCGGCTGACGGCCGGGAATTTAATCTGACCCGGCGCGATGTGCAGACGCCCTGGCAGAACTACATCTCCACCGATCTCATCAAGTCGGTCTTCTCGCACACCGGCGGCGGCAAGTCGTTCGGACGCTGCTCCTACAACGACAGCTTCCTCGCGGACAACAATCCGCGTCTGGTCTTTGTGCGGGATCAGGAGAGCCAGGTCGCCTGGACGATCAATGGCACCGACACCGCTCAGCAGCCTGCGGATTGGACCTGCACGCACGGCTTTGGCTACACGCGGTTGAGCTCGAAGACTTGCGACATCGCCGGCAGCGTCACCTATTTCGCGCCGCTGGACGAAGCCACGGAGATCTGGCGGATCCGGCTGGAGAACACCGGCGCGCGTGCCCGCCATCTGCGCGTGTTTCCCCTCGCGCTCTGGAGCTTCGGCTTGCGCGGCTACGATCAAAGTTTCGACAACATCTTCTTCGATCGCGGGATGATCATCGGCGAGTGCCTGCACTGGCCGTTCCTGGATTTTCGTTCGACCAACGCCCAGTACAATCGCAACTGGGACCACGTGGGCTTTATGGCTGCCAGCCCGACGCCGTCCGGTTTCGATTGCGTGTACAAGGAGTTTGTCGGGGCAGGGAACGCCCTGACGCGCGCGGCTGCGGTGCAGACCGGCGCCTGCCGGAACTCCACCAAGCGCGGCGCGGCCAGTTGCGGAGCACTGCAACTCGACGTGACCGTGGCACCGGGCGAGGCCGCGGACCTGGTCGTGCTGGTGGGCATGGCCAAGGACGCCCGGGATGCGGAGCGCATCCGGACGCTTTTCGGCACGCCTGCCCAGGCCGATGCCGCGCTGGCCGGCGTGAAGCAGTGGTGGACGGACTATCTTGCCCGGATCCACATCACCTTGCCGGACGACGACATCACCACGTTTGCCAACGGCTGGAACCGCTACGGCATGTATACGCGGTACTACTACCGGTTCGGCATCCGCGATACCGCCCAGGACATGGGTGCCTTTGCCGCGTTTGACGTGGCACGTGCCAGTTCGCGCATCCAGCGCCTCTACGAGGCGCAATATCAGGACGGCAGCACCAATCACGATATTGACCAGCTCAACTCGCCGTTCCATAAGTCGATCAACTCCGATGTGCCGCTCTGGCTCCCCTGGGCAGCCGGCAGTTTCATCCGCGAGACCGGCGACTATGCGATGCTTGAGCAGCGGTACAGCTATTTTGACGGCGGGGAAGGGTCGGTCTACGAGCATTGCGTAAAGGCGATCGACTACATCCGGCGTGAGAGCGGCCGGTTCGGCTTGCCGCTCCTGAAGTGCGGCGACTGGAATGACTGCCTGATGGGCTCCAATAAGACCGGCGTGAGCGTGTGGCTCGGGATTTTCTATCACATCAACCTGATGGAGATGCATGAGCTTGCCGCCCGCACGGGCCGCACTGCGGACGCCGCGCGCTTCCTGGCGCAGGCGCGCGAGCTCGAGGCCACGATCAATCAGCATTGCTGGGATGGGCGCTGGTACTTGCGGGCGTTTGATGACGAGGGCGGCGTGATCGGCGGGCATGCGGAGGAGGAAGGGCGCATCTACCTGAATTCGCAGACCTGGGCGATCTTGGCCGGACTTGCGCCGGCAGACCGCGCGCGCACCAGCATGGAGGCGGTTGAGGAGCTGATGGACACGCCTTTTGGCATTCCGTTGCTGGCGCCGCCCTACACCCGGACGCAGGACCGGATCGGGGTGATCAGCCGCATGGCACCGCACGAGCATCACAATGGCGGCGTGTGGAATCACGCCATGACCTGGGCAATGCTGGCAGAGTGCAAGATTGGCCGGCCGGATCGCGCGCTGGACCTGTACCGCAAGCTGATGCCGGCGTACCTGAGCCAGAAATGGCCGCTGTACATCGCAGAGCCGTACACCTACACCTCCTTCACCAACACGCCCGGTTCCGGCGAGCCGGGTCGTCCGTCCACGGGCTGGAACACCGGGACTGTCTGCTGGATCTACCGTGTCCTGCACGAGGGGTTTGCCGGCATCTCGCCCACGTTCGACGGGCTGCGCGTTGAGCCCAGTCTGCCATCCGGCTGGCGCACGATCACAGTCCGGCGCCCCTACCGCGGCAGCGTTTATCACATCACCATCGAATCGCCGGCCGGCGCATCGCAGGGCGTGAAGGAGCTGTACGTCAACGGCCAGCGCGTGCCCGGCAATCTCATCCCGATCCAGCCGCCTGGGCAACTGGCAGAGGTTCGGGTCGTGCTCGGCTAGGAGACTGTCGGACTTTCGGGAGAAATATCGAATATCGAATAAGGAATCATGAATCA
>JBAXVM010000213.1:0-5274 GCA_037129105.1 bacterium | reverse complement strand
TCTACACGGCGCTCAGCAATGAGGTCCAGCGGCTCAAGGCGGATCTCACGAACGAAGGGTACACGGCGATCATCACGACGGTCGCTCCCGGCACTTCGACGACGTCGGTTTGGACGCATCTGAACTCGGTCTACCAGACGACCAATTGGCTGGTCGGCGCGCTGTTCATCGGCGATGTCGCCAAGATCGTGTACGGTGGTACCTACAGTGATGGGTATTACTGGAACATGCATCAATTCCAGACCAACGCAGGTGCGGTGGGCTCGCACGATATCTGGGTGGGCCGGTTCACCATTAGCGGCTCGGAGCTTGGTGCCGAGGCGGACCTGATCCGATATGCGCTGGATGCCAACCACTACTACCGTACCGGCCAGTCCCGGCTGCCAAACAAGGCTTACGTGCACGTGGGTGATGATTGGGGTGCGGGTAATCCTATGGATGGGGATGCCCAGGCGGCGACGGAAGTCAACATAGCCAAGCAGGTATGGACGAACGCCTTTGTTGATTCCAATGCGGACGGCACCTTAAATGGCGTCAACGGCAGCGACTTGATCTGCCAACTTTCGCATGGCAATCATGATTACTATACCGCCGGCATGAGCAAAGAGAGCGCGCATGCGGGGCTGGTGCAGTCGCGGGCCATGTTATGCACGTCCTGCGGGTCGGGTTACCCCGACGGCGTGGTGAACCATCAGTTGTTCAGCCGTGGCGGCGGCAACCTGATTAGTGTGGGCGCCAGCATTGAATGCAATCCAGCAAGCTATACCATCTTCAGGGACGATCTCGCCCATTTACCAGCGGGCCAACAGGCCGCGTTCCGGTCCCTGCTCGCCGCCGGCGAAATCTGGGGACAGGCCATGCTCAAGCGCTTTCCCTTTCCCGAGTACGCTACTCCCACTCGGGGGCGTCGTGCACCATGATCTACGGCGATCTTTCCATCCGGCCGTTAGCCACGCCGACCAACGCCATGCCGAGCGTCGTCTCCTTCACGAAAGACTGCGCCACGGTGTACGTCGGCCAACCGGTCACATTCTCCGTCGCGGTCAGTGATCCTGACGGCACCGGCGAGAAGAGCACCAACGTGCTCTACCGGTATCAGGTCGAATGGTTCATGAACGGCTACAACTATGGCATAAACGCCCCCACTTACACGACGAACGACTACCAGAATGCCGGCTGGACCAACGTGACCCACACGTTCCCAGCGGCGGGCACCTACACCATCCGGGCCGAGGTGATGGACGAGTGGCGGGCCCGCAGCTATCAGGAGATGACCGTGACGGTTCAGCCGCCGCTGGTCACCTGCGCGTTCACCGCGCCCACCAACGGCGCCGTAGTGCTGGAAGGGACCAATCTGACGATCACGGCGGATGCTGCGGTTTCGTATGGCAGCGTGAGCAATGTCGAGTTCACCCTCGACGGCCTCAAGATCGCCACCGCTCTGAGCGCGCCGTACAGTTGCGTCTGGACCAATGCCGTCGCGGGCGCGCATGTATGGACGGCCAGGGCCACCGACGGTGCGGGTAACGTAGGCAATGCCACGGCCGTGAACCTGAGCGTCCTGCCGATCACGACGTGTACGATCACCGCACCGGCGAATGGCACGGTCCTGCAGGCGGGGGCCGATCTGGCCATCGCGGCCACCGCGGCCGTCTTGACCGGCACGGTCAGTAAGGTGGAGTTCTTCCACGACGGCGTGAAGATCGGCGAAGACCTGAGCGCGCCGTATGCCTGCGTCTGGTCCAACGTGCCCATGGGGTATTACGCGCTGACCGCCAGGGCGACCCAGAGCGCTGGCCGGACGGGCGACGCGGCGGCTGTGTATGTCAACGCCACGGCCAGTGGTTCGTGGGAGGGTGTGTCCGCCACGGGCGGGACGGTGACGAACTACACGTTGGGTGGCACCAACTGGATCGCGCATATCTTCACGACCGTAGGCTCCACAAGTATTACGTTCGCGGCAGGGGGAACGGTCGAATATCTAGTCATCGGTGGTGGTGGCGGTGGCGCTGGCGGGAGCCCGCAGTTGTATGCCGGCGGTGGTGGCGGCGCGGGCGGACTGATTACGTCGGTTAGCGGCTGCTATTCCGGCGGCGGTACGCCGGGAACGGGATCAACTCCTAACTCTGCTGCTACAGTGACTGCGGGAAGCTATGCGGTCGTTGTCGGCGGTGGCGGCGCGGCAGGCGGCAGTGGCGGCGTTGGTTACAATGGTCAGGATTCCGTTTTTGGTAATACCGGATCAGAGTTCGCTATTGCAAAAGGCGGTGGTGGTGGTGGGCGGAACAGCGCCGGTTATGCTGGGGGTTCTGGTGGCGGCGGGGCCACTTACGGCAACATCGCCGGTGGTGCTGGCACGGCCAACCAAGGATTCGCAGGTGGCAACAGCGGCGGCGCCGACAGTGGTGGCGGCGGTGGCGGTGCCGGAAATGCAGGACTCTCGAAAGACAACGGGAGTCATGGAGGACCGGGACTGCCAAACACCATTACCGGGAGCAGCGTGATGTACGCGGGTGGTGGCGGTGGTAGTGGCGACCCAGCCAACGGCAATGGAGGTTCTGGCGGGGGAGGTAACTATAAATCAGCAGGAACCGATGGAAAAGGCGGCGGTGGCGGCGGAGGACGAGAGACCGTGGGCGGCAAAGGCGGCTCCGGCATCGTGATCGTGCGGTATGTGGTTGGAGGCGGCGGGGCGGTCGCACTCGCCGCGCCCACAGACTTCACGGCCACAACTGTGGCCACCAACCAGATTAATCTGGTGTGGACGGACAACGCCACCAACGAGACCGGCTATGTGGTGGACCGTTCGTTGGATAGCACCAACTGGAGCTTTGTCACGCTGACCGCGGCGAACGCGACGAACTACAGCGACAGCGGGCGGGCGACGAACACGCTCTACTACTACCGCGTGGCGGCCAGCAATGCGGCGGGGCGCTCGGCCTACGGTTACGCCTCGGCCCGGACCTGGACGGTCTACGAGTCGTGGCAGCGTCTGAATTTCGACCTCGTCGGCTTGACCAACCTGGCGGTCAGCGGCGCCACGGCCGATCCGGACCACGACGGCTTGAATAACGAGCAGGAGTACTGGGCCGGCACGAGTCCGACGAATGCGGCCTCCTGCCTGGTACTCTACGCCCTGACGAACAACCCCGCCGCGCCTGGAGAGTATGTGGTGCGGTGGCAGAGCGCCACGGGGCGCCTCTACACCGTGCAGGCGGCGACGAACCTGGTGGTGGGCTTCACCAACCTGGTCACGCACCGTCCCGCCACCCCGCCGGTGAACGTCCACACGGACAACGTGTCGGGTGTCGGGTGTCGGTTCTACCGGGTGCAGGTGGAGTAGGGGAGAATGGAAGAGTGGAAGGTTGGAAGAATGGAAGAGTGCGAAAGACGAGGCAGAAAGATGAAGAAGAAAGACAAAGTATGGTGCGCCAGCCTTACTTAATCTTTCCTCTTAATCTTTCTTCTTCGTCTCTTCGGCCTCGCCGTCCACCGTGATCGTCGCCGTAGTCGTCAACCGGAACGGGAAAGAGTCAGTCGGTTGACGCGTACGGTCAACGATTACGGTCGACGATGGCGCAGGCACGAACCCTGCGCCTCTCTTCCGCCGAGGGCCGTTTGTAGTGGCGCCGTCAGGCGCTTCCCCGGCGGGCGCGTGGTACAGCGGGACCTGCGGGACCGCTGTTGGATGGGCCAGTAAACACTCTCGCTCAGCGGGTGCGCAGCCCCCGCTGTACTGGCCGAAAGACAAAGAGGAAAGACAAAGAAGGGCGTGCAAGCCTTCCTTCGTCTTTCCTCTTCCTCATACACCGCGCATACCCGCAATAGAACTGGCGCATGGCGGTGGGTTTCCGGGAACTAGCAGCCTGTCGGACTTAGCGCTGGATCAGTACAGATTTTGTGCCGACCAGGCTGCTAGTCATGGGGCAAGCGTACGCCAAGCATCGGATTCCAGTATAAGACGCAAACAATTGACGCATAGAATGGCATGCTGCGCGTCTTCTGAGGTCTCGCAACCCGCTATCCGCGGGTTGCACAACTAGGAACCTGTCGGCAGAAGGCACCGGAACGATCCAAGGCCTAAGGCCGACAGGTTCCTAGGCGGATTTCTTCCACGGCGGTATTTCGGGTAGGGAATCATTGAACGCCCGGATCAGATTATCCGCGTAGGCGCCGGCGTATTTGCCCTGGAGAAACAGATCGTAGGCTTCGTCGTGCAGGCGCTGCCAGCTGGCGTCCTCCTGGCCGGGGACGATCGGGTAGAAGGCGGCATGGTTGTCCTGGGCGGCCGCATAGTCGCCGGGTGCGTCGCCGATCATCAGCACGCGCTCCGGCGCATACCGGCCGTGCGAGGCCAGCTTGATATGCTCGGATTTGGTTCCCAGCTCCTGACCTGCAATGAGCTCCACAAGGTGCGTAATCCGGTGATGGGCCCACTCCTTGACCAGCGCCTCCTCAGGTGTCTGGGAGACCACGATCAGGTCGCTGTGGGCGCGCATCTTCTCCAGCGACTTCTTTGCCCATGGGAACGGCGGCACCGGCCGCATGTGCTGGTCGATATCCTGGTTGATGGCCAGACTCCAGGCCAGCAGGCGCTGGAGTTCCGGATCCTGGGTGCGCGCGACTTCGGCCTTAAGCGAGGGGTTGCCCAGCGGCAGGCCGGAGTTGCAGTAGGCGTGCAGGGCGGTCAGTTCCGGCAATTTCACGCCAGAGGCGCGCACCTCGTCCCAGTCGTGGAGCAGTTCAAAGGTCTTGAGCAGGTCCGGGAAGCGGTTTTTGCCGCGCCACTTGGAGTAGAGGTTTACGAACTCTGCCGCCGCACGCAGTTGTTTCTCGATCTTTTCCAGCCCCCAGAGCCGGATGATCAGGGGGTGAAAGTGCTCTTTTTGTTTCACGCCCATGGTGTCGAACACGCAACCGTCAGAATCGATGCCAACAAAAGAATCGTGCCGCACCGGAAAACCCGTGAGGTCGGCCACCGTATAATGGGTCTTGGACATAACATTCTCCGCCGTTTTGCCAGAGGCATCCGATCACACCCGGGCATCTTTGAATCCGAGCCAGCCGAAGCGGCGCGTCAGAAACAAAATATAGCAGTTTTCACGCGCTTCCAAAAAGGTTTGATTTTTGCCCGGCATGCGGTATTCTAATCGCTTCTTTTGGAAAGAGAAGCAGCTGCATTTTTCGGGGCGAGGTAGCTCAGTTGGTAGAGCAGCGGACTGAAAATCCGCGTGTCGTGGGTTCAATTCCCACCCTTGCCACCATTTATAACTC
>JBAXVM010000212.1:0-5285 GCA_037129105.1 bacterium | reverse complement strand
TGACCTACTTTGTCTCTCTTCCCCGCAACGGCGTCGTGTGGTATCCTTCATGGCACAGGATGAAAGCGATTGGCAGTTGGAGACCGACACACAAAAAGGATTACAATGCCAAAAGTGTTCGAGCAAGACGGTTACAGGTTCTTCTTCTACAGCAACGAACACCGCCCCATTCACGTCCATGTGCGGCATGGAGATGGCGAGGCGGTGTTTGAAGTGGAAGAAGGCATCGATTTACGTGAGTCGCAGAACATGAAAATGGGTGAACTCTCAAAAGCCCAGCAACTTGCCGCAGAGAATCGGCAACTTATCGTGGAGAAATGGCATGAGCACATTGGTTGACACGGTCCATGCCGTCCGATGTCATGACGGTCAAATCATCGTCGCAATGGAAAGCGGCGTGGAAATCCGTTTCCCCGTGGCGAGTAATCCCCGCCTCGCATCTGGCACACCCAAACAACTGACGCATATCGAAGTGTCCCCATATGGTCTGCATTGGCCTGACCTAGACGAAGATTTGTCCTTTCGAGGTTTACTCGAAGGCGATTATGGCCAGAACAAGGCCTGCCGAACCAACGGGTGCAGGCGCCGGCCCGATACGTGCCGCGCCTGACCCGTGACGTCCAGGTTGGAAAGCAACGAAGTACATGTTTGGCGCATACAGCGCACCAAGCAAACTTGTTGAAGAACGCACGATCTCTGACGACGAAACTGCCTTCAGATTCGACATGCAGACGATTGAGACAAACCGGTGCGTCTATAGGACAGTAATTTTCAATACGGTCACCGGCAAGGTACGAGAAGAATAACGACCGAACCACCTTCTGCTGGCGACGTCGCTACCCGCGCCGCGCCACCATCTAATATCGCGCCTGCGCAAGCGTCGGCTAGCAGCCTGTCGGACTTTCGGAAGAAATATCGAATATCGAATAAGAAATCATGAAGGCAAGAGGCCGGCAAATGATCTTCACTTCATGATTTATGATTCCTTATTCAATATTCTGCGGTTCTTCCGCATGGGCGGCACAAAATCCGTGCTGCTCAAGTGCTAAGTCCGACAGGCTGCTAGTTTTTGGGAGCCCGCCGCCTCGTGCGACTGGGGGCGGAGAGTGGGGGGGCGCCTTTCCGCCCCAATCTCCCGTCCCCGCGACCCAAGGTCGCGGGGGACGGAGCCATAATGAGAACTGCTGGTCCGCCAAAAATGGTCTGTGACGAATGTAGGCCGAGTATGATAGAAAAGACGGCGTATGGATCAGGCAAATCAGGCGCAGAGCGAGGTTCCGGCGCAAACGGGACTGCTGGATAACCGCTGTCGGCAATTGGGGCATCTCTTGCTGGCGGACCGGGCGCTGTTCTATGTCCAGATTCTCCACCGCATGCTGGAGTTCCGTCGTCAACACGAGCTGGAGCCGCTGCATGAGGATCTGTTCGACGCGGTGCGCGCGCCGCAGGAAGCGGCCGCTGCGGCCCCGTATACGATGGATCTGTTTCTGCAGGACCTGCGCCAGCTCCAGCTCTGGAACCTGATCACCTGCCGCATCGAGAAGGAGCGCCTGCGCGGCTATCGGGATACCCGCCGCCGCAAGTTTCGATATCAGTTGGCCGATGAGGCCACCGCCTTTCTGCTCTGGCTGGAGGAGCGTCGGCGCGATGATCTGCAGCCGGATGAACCGGACACGCGCGATGTGCTCGAGGAGCTGGTCGGTACGCTCCGGGAGACCGCGCGGCTCTTGAACCGGACCGGTGGCGAAGCGGCCCTCGACCTCGATGGCGCGCGCGCCATCATGTACCGACTCTCGCGCATGAGCGCCCTGACCTACGACGCCAGCCGCTCCCTGGGCGAGTTTAATGTGCGGCTGCTTGGCTTTGTGATCGGCCGGTATGACCTGGCAACGGCTCGCATCCTGATCGGTGAACTGGATCACTTTCTGAAGCGTTTTCTCAGCCGGATCCATGCCTTGCGTCAGGAAATCGTCCCCGAGCTCGGCAAGATGCGCCACTCCCGCTATCACGCGCGCTGGCAGAGCTGCGTGGCGCTGATGGAGTCCGAGCGCCGGGCCACGCCCCATCTGTTGCGCACCCGTCCGCATCATGACCCGGATAGCGAACTCGACACGCTGGCCCGGTTCTATGCCGAAGACGGAACGCTGGAACAGCTCTGCGCGCGGGTGA
Source organism: bacterium (assembly GCA_037129105.1). Lineage (GTDB taxonomy): Bacteria > Verrucomicrobiota > Kiritimatiellia > RFP12 > CAIWXQ01 > CAIWXQ01. Next base: position 3,116 of record JBAXVM010000212.1, on the reverse strand, counting down.
ATGCCTCGGCGCTCCTGGTCTGGCGCAAGCTGTATGCGCATCTGCGTGAGTTGGAACGGCGCAGTCACCGGCTGGAAGATCTGCAGGCGCGCGTACGCGAAATAGCCGCACAGCCATCCGACTCCACCCGCGCTGCCGCCTTTATCCAGACGCTGATCGCACCCGCCCGGATGATCGGCGACATGCATTTATGGAGCGAAACCGAGAAGGCCGAGCCGCCGGAGCCGCGCTGGGAGAAATACCGCACGCGCGCCCAGACCTCGGATTACCTCGGTGCCAAGAACATGGCCGATGGCCGTCCAGTTCAATCCATCGAGGAGGCGCGGCTTTCTCTGCTGCAGAATTGGATGCAGCACGCTGGCCTGGCACCAGAGGCCGATGAGCCCGTCCCGGTTTCCGGCGGCGCTTTTGCGGGGCAGGAAGACTTTATGAAGCTGATCGAACTGGCCCGCCACGGCTTGCTCGGTCAGGGGGCCCGGTTGCGCAAGCTGGGGTACATCCTGACGCCGGATCCCCGGCCGGTCAAGGTGCAGGCCCGGGAGCAGTCGCTGGCTTTTAATGAACTGCTGGTGGGCAAGGCCGCCCGCGTGCGGGCGCAGGGGAAGGATGCCGTGAAATCGCCATGACAACGCTGCTGCAACAACAGCCGGCCCGCGTGCAGGCGGTGCTGAATATTCTGGTGGAGAGCCCGTACTTCTACAAGTCGGACCACGAGGAGCTGTTCTATTTTCTGCGCCGGCACCAGAAGGAATTCGCCACGTTTTTCAAGGATCATTTTAACTGGGACCTGACGCTGGATGGCAAGTGCGCGCGGCTCTACAAGCCGGACTGGTTTAATCCGCGCATCACGCCCGTCAATCGCGACATGTTCAACTTTACGAAGCGCGATGAGTGCATTGGGTTCATGCTGCTGCTCGAATTCTTCGAGCATCGCCTGGAAGAGGAGTCGGCCAGCGTGGACGATGCCGAGAATCTGCGCTTCCGCTTCGGCGACTTCCTGCGCTATGCCCATGGACGGTTCATTGAGCTGTTCCCCGGGCAGATCGAGGCTTACAGCGAGGATGCGGTGCGATCCCGGGCGCTGCGCCCCATCATGCCCCAGCTGGAGAAGTACCGCTTCCTGGAGCGGATCGATCCGCCTACGGACGAGACGGTGGCATACGACGACATGATCTTCGAGGCGCTGCCCGCCTTGTGGCACTACAATGTGCATCGCCTGAGCCGCCCCATCGTGGAAGGTGAAGCACAGCCGGCCCGCGTGCCGGGTGCGCCAGGTCCGGATCTGCAGGCGGGCACGGGACAGTCATGAACTACAAAATCTCCAAAATTCGCCTGATCAACTTTCACAACTTCGTCAACGAGACGATCCTCATCCCCGATGGCGGGCACCTCTTCATGCTGGGGGATAACGGCTCCGGCAAGACGACCGTGCTGGATGCCGTGCATTACGTCCTGACCGCCGGACGCTCCATGGAGTTCAACGCGGCGGCGCGCGTGGCGGGCCGGGAGAAGTCCGGCGGCCGCAGCGTGCAGGGCGTGGTGATGCGCTACAACATCGAGAAGGGCGCGCTCAACCCGAACGGCGGCACAACCTACGCCGCGCTGGAACTGACCGGCCGCAACGGCCGCCCCACCACGCTGGCCATTGGCATGTCCACGCGCAGCATGGATGAGGCGATTGAGCGCTGGGGCGTGATCAAGGAGTGCCCTCTGGAGGAGATCCCGTTCCTGGTCGAGGATGCCCAGGGCCAGCGTCCCCGCACCCGGAATGAGCTGCGCCAGGCCCTGAACAATTCCGGCTTCTATACGCAGATTGGCGGCTACGAGAAGGAGGTCGCCAAGCGCTTCTTCGGCAGCGAGGCGACCTACGAGGACGTCTGCCGGTTTCTCAAGACCGGCAAGGCCTACCGTGAGATTGTTGCCAGCACGGCCGACTACCACGTGCTCTTCCGTCAGTTGCTGCAGGAGCCGGACCGGGAGGTTTTCGAGAATGTGGTCTCGCATCTCAAGACGCTCGAAGCCAGCCGCAGCGACCTCGACAAGCTGCGGAACAAGGCCGCTTTTCTGCAGAACCTGAGCGTATTGCAGACGGATGTCGGCCAGCTGCGTGTGACGGAAGCCGCCTGCCGCTGGCAGAGTTGGAGCCTGTCGCGCAAAGGGTATTGGGCGGAGCATGACCAGGCTGCGGAACGGGTCGAGGCGGAAAAGCGGCGCCAGGCTGGCTTGGAAGAGGATCGGCGGCGACTTGAAATCCAGGTGGAATCCACGCAGCAGCGCATCCATGAGCTGACCAACAAGGATGCCGAGAACCTGGTTGGCCAGGAATTGGAAGCGCGGCGTAATTATGAGTCGGCCGCCCAGGCTTTGCGCAAGGCGCAGGAACGGTTCAAGGCGCAACAGCAAACCCTGGAAGACGCTGTGCAGGCGTTGGTCGCCTCGCGTGGCAAGCTCAAGCAGCAGCTGCTGCAGTTCTCCAAGCACGTGCTGAAACTGGAGGCAGACCTCCCGTTCCGCATCTCGGCGCTCCGTCTGGCAGCCGAGGATGCGGCTCACCATGAGGCGCCGGAAACCTGCCTGGCGTCCATCCCGGTGGCAGCCCTGCGGCAGGAGGCGGAGCTGCAGTTGCGCACACTGGACCGCCTGATCCAGGAGGCGGAGCGCAACACCGTCCGGCTCGGCCGCGACCGCACCCGGCTGGCCAAGGAGATCGCCGAGCGCGCGGCCAGGGGCGAGACCGTGCCGGAGTTACCTGCGGATTTTGTCGCAGCCCAGCAGGCCATTCGCGGTCAGGTGTTTCGCGCCCGGCCGCTCTATCTGGGGCTCGAGCCGGCGTCGGGTGTCACACCCCGCGAGCTGGCTGCCATGGAGCAGGTGATTGGCGATGCGATCCTGTCCACGTGGCTGACCGAGACCGACGAGGCCGGCAATCTACGGGCTCTGCTCTTCCGTGACTTTCCTGCGCATACGCTGGCGGTTGCGCCAACGGAGACGCGCGACGACCTGCGTCTGCTGGACTGGATCAAGCGCTACTTTGATGTGGCGAAATCCGACCCGGCGGCCCTGCTGGTTTTGCAGCAGCAGCTGGAGGCGAAGCAGGGACCTTCGGTGCAGCGGTT
>JBAXVM010000211.1:0-5302 GCA_037129105.1 bacterium | reverse complement strand
TTCGCCGTTCAGGGATTTCGCAGCCTGGCGCCGTGCGCCGGCGTGCCGCTCCGGTATGCCGCCTGCACCATGGGCGTACCGCACGTGGCCAGCACCATGTCGCACTGTCGCATCAGCTCCATGGTCGCGTCCTTGGTAACATGGCTCAGGTGCAGGATCAAATCCTCCGGCCAGCCGCACTCCTGCAACACGGCGCGCGCACGCGCCACGACCATGCCACAGGTTTGGACGGTCAGCGGATGCGGCGCCATCACGATGGCATTGCGGGTCTTCATGGCGAACAGCGCCTGAATGCAGGGCGTGGCCTCGGAGTTGGTCGCGGGAATCACCGCACCGATCACGCCCATGGGCTTGGCAATCTTCTGCAGTCCCTTCTCCCGGTTGTCTTCCACCACGTCCGTCGAAGGCCGCCCCTTCATGTCGCGAAAGACACCCCGGACCTTGTTGTTCAGCTTGACCTGCTTGTCCGCCACAGTCCCCATGCCGCTTTCCTGCACACAGAACCTGGCCAGCGCCCCGGTGAACTCCGGCTGCACAAACGACCAGGCCAGCCGCCGGGTGACCAGTTCCACTTCCGCCTGCGAGGCAAACTCGATCCTGGCCTGCGCCCGGCGCGCACGCGCAATCAGCCCGGCCACATCGGTTGACGCCTCAGGAATGGAATTCTGTTTTGTCATGGGGTTCGCAGGCTTCTTTTTACCCTCGCGCCTGGGCGATGGCCTTCTCGAGAATGTCGCAGGCCCGGTCCGCCTCGGCCTCGGTCAACACCAGCGGCGGCTGCACGCGCAGCACATTGCCATACAGGCCGCCAATTCCAATCAGCAAGCCCTGCTCCCGGCAGAACGCCCGCACCTGCCGGGCCTCATTTGTCGCCGGGGTCTTCTGCTGCAGGTCTGTCACCAGTTCAACGCCAATCATCAGCCCCCGGCCACGCACGTCGCCGATCCGTCCGCAGCGCTCCTGGAAAGCGCCGAGCCGCTTGCGGATCTGTTCCCCGCGCCGCGTGGCATTGCCGGGCATGTCTTCCTCCAGCATGGCCTCGATGTTGGCCAGCGCGGCGGCACAACAGACCGGGTTGCCGCCGAAGGTGGAAAGGTGGTCGCCCGGCGTGAACGCCGCAGCGATGTCGGCCCGCGCAATGAAGGCACTCAGGGGGAAGCCGTCGGCAATCCCCTTGGCCATGGCCATCAGGTCCGGCTCCACACCGTAGTGCTCGATCGCAAACATCTTTCCCGTGCGCCCGAATCCGCTCTGCACCTCGTCGGCAATAAACAGCGCGCCATCCTTGCGGATGTGCCGGACCGCCACGGCAAAATACCCGTCCGGCGGCACCAGGATGCCGCCCTCGCCCAGGACCGGCTCGGCGACAAAGGCCGCCACATCCCCGGCGGTCTGGCAGCGCAGCACATGATCCATGTATTCGGCGCAGGCCAGTCCACACCCCGGATAGGTCTGCTGAAAAGGGCAGCGGTAGCAGTACGGCGCCGGCGCAAAAGCCACGCCGGAAAGGTAGGGGCCGGAGTTTCTCTTGCGCTCGCGGTTGCCGGAGATGGACAGCGTCGCCACGGACCGGCCATGAAAACCGGCCGTCAGGCAGACCACCTCCCGGCGCTTGGTGAACTGCTTGGCCAGCCGCAGCGCACCCTCGATGGCCTCGGCGCCGCTACTCCCGAGAAAGCTCTTCTGCAGACTCCCGGGCGTAATCCCGGCCAGCAGTCGAGCCAGTTCGCCCGCCCGCGGGTTGTAGTATAGATAGGTGCCGCAATGGACCAGTTTCTCCAGTTGCGCCCGCGCCGCGGCCAGCACCTTCGGATGCCCGTGCCCCGCGTTCGTCACGGCAATGCCGCTGAAGCAATCCAGATAGGATCGCCCATCCGCCCCCACCAGCGTGCACTTCGAAGCCTCCGCAACCTCGACGGGCTCGAACCCCGCGACCATGCTCGTAATCAGGTATTTTTCGTACAGTTCCTGTGTTTTCATGTGTTCCCCGCCCGGTCAAGCCAGCGACCGGAAGCAAGCGCGCACCAAATTGAAAACATAACATAAAATGACCAGATTGCCAGCTGCTAGTCAAAGGGCAGCCCCATGTTATTATCCTTTACAAATGATTGGAGAGAAAGCGCCGGCTGGCGGGATCCAGCTTGGAAATGGATGGGATTTCGTAGCGGTTGCCCTCCACGTCGGCAATGATCAGACGCCCCGGCGAAGGCTCGGACGAGGAGTCGTGGAGGTTGCGCGTGGTAAAATCCGTGGGGCCCCGTTCGGTTTCCACCACCCACTCCTCGGTCTCGCACCGTTCGCGAAGGGAAAGGATGCGGGTGATCACGGGGATGACGTACCGGCGGGTCAACTCCTCCTGGACCAGCAGCCGGCTTTCTTCGGGCAGTTCGGCCAGCTCCCGGATCATCCCGACCTCCCGGCCACTGCCGTCGAGCACGCTGATGTAGCGGGTCGCACGGGAGAGTGGAAAGGCACGCACCACGCAGGCCCGAAAGAGGGAAAACTCGTCGGCCACGGTCAACCGGAGCGTGTTGCCATGCCGGAAGAAACGCAGGCTGGCAGGCTCCAGGTAACGCAGGCCGGGGTTCTCCTCGGTTTCCGGCGGCGGGCAGGAAATTGGGTCGTCGCTCATCGCGGCTACTCCTTTCAGCGTTTCAACGCGGCAATCTCAGCCATATCCCGCTGCATTTTAACCAGGCGATGAAACTCGCCCTGCCGGGCCATGAGCTCATCGTGGGTTCCCATCTCGATGATCTTGCCGTTCTTCAGCACAATCAGGCGGCTGGCGTTCCGCAAGGTGCTCAGACGATGCGCAATGGCGAAAGTCGTGCGCCCCTTGACCAGGCGGCGAATAGCGTCCTGGATCTGCTTCTCGGTGTCGGTGTCCACCGAGGAGGTGGCTTCGTCGAGAATCAGGATGCGCGGGGAGTGGAGAATGGCTCGGGCAATGGCAATGCGCTGGCGCTCGCCGCCGGAAAGGCTCTGACCGCGTTCGCCCACGAGGGTGTCGTAGCCGTCCGGCTTCTTGAGGATGAATTCGTGGGCATTGGCCGCCTTGGCGGCCGCCATGATCTCCTCCGGCGTAGCGTCGTCCTTGGCATAGCCGATGTTCTCGGCAATCGTGCCGTTAAACAGGAACGTGTCCTGCAGAACCACGCCCAGCTGCGAGCGGAGATCGTACTGCGAAATGCGGCGCACGTCGACGCCGTCGATCAGCAGCGCGCCCTCATCCGGATCATAGAAACGGCAGAGAAGGTTGATGGCCGTGCTCTTCCCCGCCCCGCTATGCCCCACCAGCCCGAGCATCTCGCCCGGCTGAATGTCCAGGTTGATCTTGCGCAGCACGGGCGCGTAGCGATCATACCCGAAGGTCAGATCCTTGAATTGCACCCGGCCTTCGATGCGGGGCATGCTGACCGGATCGGCCGCCTCGGGCACATCCGGCACGGTATCCAGGATCTCAAACACGCGATGTGCGGACGCCAGCGACCGTGCCATCCAGTCCGCGATGCGGGTAAGAAACTGGAGCGGCCCGTAGAACATGCCCAGATACGCCACAAAGGCCATCAGCATGCCGGTCGTGATGTGCCCGCCGACGGCAAAGCGTCCGCCGACATACCAGACGATGAGCGCGCCGCTGCTGGTGAGAAACCCCAGGATCGGAAAATGCGTGGTCCAGGCCTGCGTAGAGGCCAGGGAGGCCTCCTGCAACTCCAGGCTTCGGGTGTTAAACCGGGCTGTTTCCTGACGCTCCCGGGCGAACGCCTTGATGACGCGAATGCCGGACAAGGAGTCATTGAGCGTGGATCCGAGGCGCCCGCGCATGAACCAGTGGCGATGAAATTTGTGGAAGAGCCGGGTCCAAAGCATCTTGGAGAGCACCATGACCACGGGCACAGGAATAAAGACCAGCAAGGTCAATTGCCAGTTCATATACAGCAGCACGCCGCCAATGCCGATGAGCGTCAGCACGTTCACCACAAAGAACTGCACACCGTCAATCAACACGCCTTCCAGACTCTCCGTGTCGTAGGCCACGCGCGACATCAGCTCGCCGGTCTTGCGCTTGTCAAAGAAACGCAGCGAATGAAGCTGAATATGCTGGAAGACCTCGGTTCGCAAGTCATGCGCGACGCGGGAGCCGAGACGCGCCATAATGCGCCCCCGGATCACACTGATCGCCAGGCTGACCAGCTGAGAAGCCAGCAGGCCCGCCACCAGCCAGCCCAGAAGGGTGATGCGCTGCGCGTCGGCGCCGCCCTTCCCGCCGGGCATGAGCACCTTGTCCACCAGGGGGAGCGTCAGGTAGGGGGGCACCAGGTTGAGCAGCGTGGTGGCGATGAGCAGCGCCCAGATCGCGACCACGCTGCTCCAATACGGGCGCATGTATTTCAGGATCCGCCACACCACCCGGGTCTTGCTCAGGCAGGCCGGACACACCTGGGTGCCCTCTGCCAGGTGCAGGTGGCACACTGGACAGCGCTTGGCTTCGTCGGTGTTCTTCGTCAGGCGGGGCGGATCCACCGGCTCCGCGTTCGGATCGGGCTTTTCCGTTTTTTTGGGCTGGAGGAATTTGTGGTAACTGACCGCGTCGGCCAGATATTTGACGACGCGGGCAAACACCCGGCTGCGGGCATTCGTATAGCGGACGAGTTCGGTGGGCACGCCGTCGACGGTCACCTGCAGCACGCAGCCGCCGACCAGGCTTTCAACCAGCGGGTCGCGGATGTTGGTGACCGGCTGATCGAACCAGGGCGGATCAGCAAGGGCCGCACCGTGGTAAACCTGCAGGCGGACCTCCGTGACGATCAGCCAATCACTCCCGAACGCCCCTTGCCGGGTAAGATCAGTGCTGACCGCGATGATCAGGTCGTCACGGGTGCCATGCTCGAGCCCGAGGTTCTTTTTCAGGACCGGCGGCAACTCTTCAATCAGTCGGATCACAGGACATCCCCTTCGCGGAACTAGCCCCGCAAATGGCTCTCCACTCTATGCATGCGCTTATACGCATGTATTTCGCAGAGTTGCGATGGAAAAGTCAAGGTAACACTGCGGGGTTCATGGTCTTTTCCTGAAGCAGGTGGGAATTTTCACCACGAAGGACCCGAAGAGCACGAAGTTCAACAAATCCGACGATTTTGGTCATTTCCCGCGTCAGATTACATGAATCTTCGTGTTCTTCGAATCTTCGTGGCGGAAGCCGCCAAAGTGGCGCTTCAGGAAAAGACCATGCTGCGGGGTTGCAAACGTTGTCCACAGCATTTGACATTTGGGCCGAATCTCGGGTACTATTTTAACCCCC
>JBAXVM010000210.1:0-5311 GCA_037129105.1 bacterium | reverse complement strand
TGCACCCGGGTCGGCTGGGCGTGATAGATGTTGGCCACGGCCTGCGCGTCGGCCGACGCCAGCACCCGTGTGACCGCCAGGACGGAAGAACCGTGCGATGACAACGCGCCTAACGAACCGAACGGCAGCCCCGCGCCATAGGTCGCCTCTTTCCAGTCCTTGGGTGGAACGTTGCTGCGGAAAAGGAAATCCGTGCTCGCCACGCGGTCGTCCAGTCCACCACCCTCTCCCATCTCCGGGCTCTCGGCGTCGCCCTTGGGCATACTCTGAATCTTCCGGCCCACCCACCAGCGCGTCTGCCTGCGCATATCCACCGCCGCCTCGCCGTTTTGCGGCACGCCATTCGAGACCCCCACGCGATAAACGATCCGGAACAGGCCATCGTTAACAAAGCCCTGGCGGGGAACAGGGAACAGTACGCGAGCCGCCGCATCGGGCGCAACAACCACGCGCCGGGAGGTCGTGGGGATTACAATACCGGACAAGGGGAGCAGTTCGACCGTCATCGCAAACGCGCGATTGGCAGCATTGGTAAAGCGCAGTGCCACCTCGCCCCCCGTCAGCGTTGCAATGGCTGAACGCGAACCCTCCGTAGGCTCCACCAGGATTTGCGGATCCAAAGACTGCTCCGCCAGCACTTCCCCGCCGGGTATCCGGATTCGGACCGGCAGCGTCCGCCCGCCCTGGGCGGCGCGCGCAGCCGAGTCACGACTCAACACGATCATGACCTTGAACGGCGTGGCAACTTTCGGCGCCGCCGTGAAGGCACGCGACGCTGCGCCATCCGGGAAGCAGGCCTCGGGCAGAGGGGTGTCGAGTTCGACCCGCAGCGGCTGATCGCCGTCGTTGCGGAAACTGCCGGACAGATTGAAGATGCCAAGGTCCATGCCGGTGAGGTTCGGCATGCGGTCAATCTGCAGCGGCGAAAACGAATCCACGACTGGCGGCGCGGTGCGCACAGCACGCGCGCCGTAGCGTCCGGTATACATGAAGACCAGATTCTCCCCGAGGGTCACGACGCGATCGATGTCGTCGGGTGACACCCAGGTCGCGACAGTACCGGCAGGAAAAGGAGCATCGCGGACGTGTAGCGAGCAAGTCCCCGGCCAATCCTTCGGCAGCACCGGATGCCCTTCCCCATGCGTGCCCTTGAACCCCCTGCCGCGCTCATTTTCAAAAATAATTCCCGGCCACTCATGCACGCAGCCGCTCAGGCTCAGTCCGCGAATGCCCCAGTAGGATGCACCGGCGTCGATGTCCGGCAAATCAGGGAACAGATCTTTGCTGAGGCCTGCAGCTGGCGCACACATCCCGGCGGCCCAGGCATCTTCGGCGCGCGCCACGGCACGCGGACCCCGGCAGGCCTTTTCATACTCCAGGTCCGTGAGCGGCCGCAAACCGGCCCAGGCTTCGTAGTTCAAGATCTGCGGCCAGCCCAGAAAATTGCAACCCCGATCCGGCACTTCGGCGACATAGACTTCTGCGTTCGTATCGCAGCGAATCATATATCGGCTGACGCCGTAAAGGCCCGGGCCGCCCCGCGCAGGCCCCTGGGCGTTGAGGTAGTCAGCGTACTGTCCCTGGCTGATCGCGTATTTTGTGCTGTAAAATGCGTTATAGCCGTTGGGGCATTCGGCATACACCGGCGTGTTGGTGAGGACGCGGCAGCCGCCCTCCTTGGTCGCGTCACCCAGGCGGATCGTGGTCACCGCTTTCTCCCAGGGCACCCGGGACTGGAACTGTCCGCCAGGCACATACACCATCCCGATGGCATACGCGCGAAGCTGGCTATCCTTGAAGGTTGCCTTGTCGGGCACCTTGTCGGTGCCATGCAACCAGCGCAGCTTGATGTTCTTGAAATTGTTCGCGCCGCTGCCGACGGCGCTCCGGTAAATGAATACCCCTACGCCCTTGGAGCCTTCATCGCTCAACCCGACGTCCAGTTTCGCGTCGGTCGGGACCCGGTGATCCGCCGCTACGGGCGAAACTGTGGCATGCAATAACGCGCTCGCTCCCGCCGGCCGGAACTTGATGAACACCCAGGCCGCATCCCAGTTCTCCAACCGGAGCGGCTTGCCCGTGGCGTTCTTCTCCGCCGGCTCGGTCCACGTCGCCCGCCAGGAGTTGCTCCAGGCCAGGTCGAACGAAATGGTGCTGTAGTCCTTGGTGCCGGGCTCCCACTTGAGATTGGTAATCGTAATCGCGTCTGCGACGCGACTGGCGGTAGCGGATGCCGGGCTTGGGGCGGCTGAGGCTGGCGACGGCTTCGCCATTGCGGGTGCCGGTGGCGGCGTGGCTTTCTTGGTCCGGTTTGCCGCGGAGATTACGAGCCGGCCACGGTCCCAGACATGACGCCCAGGGATATACTCCCAGATTCGCTTGGGCCAATCCGGGGGCCCGTCGAAAGGAGCCATGCCCCGCGCGGTCGAACCGCCCGGTTTACCGGCAGGCGTTGTGCCGTCACCGTGCGTCCCCTGATATTCGCGATACAGCACCGATAGACCCCCACCCAGTTCCAGAATGCCCCAGTACGAGGCAGCGGCTGCAGCCTGGTCGCTGGTGGGAGTGGCAAAACAGCCGACCCTGAAAACCGTCAGCGGCGAACCGTAGCCGCCCGCGTGGTTTCCCCTGGCAAAACGTTCGGTAGGCTGGCCGACGTCCACCAGGTCCTTAAGCGAAGCCGCCGCCGCCGCCCAGTTGTCCGCCGCCGTCCCGTTGTTGGTGACCGTGTGGTTCTCGAACGCCCCCGGATTACGCGGGCCCTGGCCCGCTTTCCCACTCTCCAATTCCGTCATCGGCCGCATGCCGGACCAGACCGCATACGCGTACACATCTTGCCGGCTGACGCCGGAACACGACCGGAACGGCAGGCGTGCCGAATAGACGGGCGGGACTTTCGTTATTTTTTTCTGCTTGGCCGCCGCCTCCTTGCGATCAATCTCGCCCAGCACGCTTTCCACCATATCGCCGCCCGGGGTGTTCTCCTGATTATCATTCTCCTTGCCAACATCCAGTTCCTTCGCTTTCAGCACACCCTTGGCCCTGCACTCTTCGACCAGCGTCGAGACGATAATGGTAAGTCCGGCTTTCTCATTAAAAAAGTAGGGCTTGTACTCGGGTCCGATGTCCACCTTGATCTTGTTCACACCGTCCTCGCCGAGCGGATAGTCACAGCCGACTTCATCGGCGAGAAAAGCCCGGCCAGCCGCCACATCCGGCGGCAGCGAGTTGACGAAATCCACATACTGCCCCTGCGTCAGATCGTACTTCATGCAATAGAACGCCTCGTAACCGGTCGGATAATCGTCATTGAGGAAGCCGGTTGAACCGACGGAGGGTCTGTCCACCCAATACTCTGCAAAGGTCAGCACACTCCAGAGTTGGCCCGTTTTTGCCCCGACGCGACGGGCCCGGGTGCCTTCCGCGACCGGGCCGTTCCACTCCGCATCCACCAGGAACGGAACCACCGGGCCGCCCCGCCAGGAACCATCTGTACGACTGCCAAGTTCCACGTTAATGGCGCCCATGTAGTCCCCGTTTGCCATCGGCACCGTAGGCCCATCGGGAAATTTCGTGAACCCCGTATCGCCGCCGGAGCCCACCTTGAACGGCCCCTCGGGAACGTAGACCATCGAGATCGGATAGACGCGGAGTCCGGCCTTGGCCGGATCGATCTTTTGTCCGGCCACGGAGCCATGCATCCAGCGCAGCTTGATCCCCTTGAAGTTATTGGGGCCCGTTCCGAGCGCATCGCGATAGATGAAGACCCCCATGCCGCGATTGCCGCCGTCGAATAACCGCACCGTATTCGTGGCGCCGGCGGGCATGACATGATGCGTGGGGTCCGGATCGAGCGCCGCATGCTGCCAGTGATTACGCTCGATGCTCGACCGGGTGTCCTTGTCCGGCAGGAACTTCACGAAGACCCAGGCCGCATCCCAGCTCTCGACCTCCATATCCTTGCCGGTCACGCTGGTCTTGGCCGGTTCCACCCATTTCGCGCGCCAGGAGTGCCCCCACGAAAGGTCGAAGGTCACGAAGCTGTACTCTTCCGTACCTGCCTCCCATTGCACGTTCGTGATCAGCAGGTCATAGGTCGGCGCGCCGCGGAACCGCGCCGCGGGATCGTTCGCCGCTCGCGCACCGGGCGCACCCAACAGCAGCGCCATAGCCATTGACATCGCCACCCGGCGTGTCCAGACACCTTCTGCCTTTTGCATCATGGGAGAATCTCCTTGCGCGTCACCTGTCCCGCTCACAACCACCCGGCGTACGCATGCTTGCCCCATACCAGTTAGTGCCGGGAATCATCGCTCTTCCGGAAGAGCACGCCAAGCACAAAACAAATCGGGCATCCGGGATGTAAAACCTTCCCGTAATCTGGCGCAAAAGACGGCTGTCGGGTTCGATGTGCCTGTTAGCGTCGCATGTTTTCGAACGCATGCTGCGGCATCTTCATGCTTAACATGCTTGCCACTAATATGTTACGCCGATACACCGCGCGACATTTTATTTCCACACGTTTAAACGTGTGGAAATATAGCCAATCCTGTTGCAGCGCCTGATTGCCGACTTTCATGCTCGGCCGATCCCACGGTTAGAAGACAATGCGGCTGGTTTGGCGGGTTGTTCGGTGGATGCGCTGCATCGGCGTGCCACGGACGGCATTGCTAAACTGCGTGCGCGCCTAACCAAACACGGCGTGGCGCTCGGCGCCACGGCCCTCGCCAGCCTGCTCACCTCCGAAGCCTCGGCAGCGATACCGGAAACACTCCTTCCTTCCATACTGGCGGTTGTGAAAACTGCCGCGGCGACTGGCGCTGCGGCCACGACAGCTACATCCACAGCAGCAATGCTGGCGAAGGGAGCAATTAAGGCCATGTTCTGGAACAGCGTAAAAAAAGCGGTAATGGTGGCGGTGAGCGTGGGGGTGTTGGGTGTTGGCGGCGTGGCGGCAGTGCAGGCGGTGACGGAGCATGGGACGCCCGGGCGGGGGTCCGGGGTAGATGCGGAAGGACAAGGCGGAGAGTAGCAGGCGCGAGAAACGCAAAAGACAAAATTCACTCCGTCATCCTTCGGCTCTACTTGCGCAACGATTCAATCAACTCCGCCGGGGAAAGCACGCGAACCTTGCCACAGACTCGCGCGGGGTAATGTTTGTGGTTGCCGGCGACCACCACCGCGTGCGCCTGGCTGGCCACTTCCAGAAACGGTCGGTCGTCGGGATCGGGCAGAACAGCGAACAGCGGTTGCGCAACAACCGGGTCTGCCGTTGCCCGGAAGAAATCCAGCGCGGTCCTGACCAGCGTGG
>JBAXVM010000021.1:0-19572 GCA_037129105.1 bacterium | reverse complement strand
TAAGCGTTCAACAGGGCAAGGTTCTGCTCGAAGGGTTAAAGACGAAGTAGGCGACAACCACTTGAGCGGCGTCAACTGTTCTTTCTATGTCCCACAATTTGTCCAATCGCCAAGCCGTTCGGCAGCTCTGTGTGCTCAGTTCTTCTCTGTGCCCTCTGTGTCCTTCTTGCTGTCCGTCAGGCTGCTAGCCGCCCTGACGCGCGCGCGCAAAACGCGTCTGGCCCGCAAGGTCCGGCAGGATGGCGACGTCAACAAAACCAAGGCTTTCGAGTAGTTCGCGTACGGCGGACCCCTGTTCATCGCCGATTTCCAGGAAGAGCCAGCCGCGGGGGCGCAGGACCATGACCGCGTCGCGCGTCACATCGCGGATGATGTCGAGGCCATCCGGACCGCCATCCAGCGCCTGTCGCGGCTCGTGGTCGCGGATCTGTTTTTCCAGTGTGGCGACGACGGGAGTCGGAATATACGGCAAGTTGGCGACCATGGCATCCACGCTGCCGGCTGGAAACTCGCCGCCGCCGTTGGCGTGGCGGAACTCGATGGCGTCGGCCACGCCGCAGCGCGAGGCATTGGTGAGCGCCAGTTCCAGCGCCGCGGCGCTGGCGTCAATCGCGATATAGCGCGCCTGCGGGCGTTCGGTTGCCAGGCTGAGCACGATGCAACCTGTGCCGGTACCGACATCCACGATTAACGGCAGGGCGCTCTTGGCGTGCGTGGTTGGCAGGGCGGGGCCGGCATCCCGTGAGCCTGCCGAACGGCCGGACCTGCCGTCATTTGCAGTTTGCGACCATAACTCCGTCGCGGCCAGCACCAGATCCACCAGTTGCTCGGTTTCGGGACGCGGGATCAGGGCACGGGGATCCACCGTGAGTGTGAGCCGCCGGAAATCCCATTCCCCCAGCACATATTGCAGGGGTTCACCGTCTGCGACGCGTTTGAGGCCGCGGCGCCAGGCGTCCACGATCGGCGGGGGAGGGGTTTCGGCGTAGTGCAGGAAGAGTTGCAGGCGCGGGCAGTGGAACAGACGGCAGGCCAACAACTCGCAAACGACGCGCGGGTTTTCCACTCGCTGCCGCTCCAGATAGGCTGTGCCCGCGGCGACAAACTCGCCGACGGTGCGCGGGGCAGGTGTGGAGGGGGTGGCCATGTGTGCAAGAATAGTACAGCAAATCGCCGGTTGGGAATACTTCCGTAGTGTTGACTCGCTCCTGGCAGACTGTCGGACTTTCGGGAGAAATATCGAATATCGAATAAGGAATCATGAATCATGAAGGCCAGAGGCCGGCAAATGATCTTCACTTCATGATTTATGATTCCTTATTCGATATTCTGCTGTTCAGCAGCCTGGTCGGCATAAAACCTGTGCTGATCAAGTGCTAAGTCCGACAGGCTGCTAGCCCTCGGCCCGGGGGGCGGGCCGGGGCTACTTATGACAGATCATACAACTTCGGGTCCCGCCGGGGGCCGGCGGCGCGCAGCAGTCGCTTGAGCCGTGCGGCGTTTGTGGCGCACTCGGCGGCATCGGCAAATGGATTGGCGGCTTCGAGCGCGTCGCCGAATTCGGCTTCGACTTTTTCCGGGTCCTCGCCGGAAGCCATGCGGCCGAGAGCTTCCTCGATGGTGGCATTGAATTTCATGCCGCTGGCCTGGGCGAAGCGGCGCATCAGGTTGGCAGCCTGGCTGGGGTCGGCGTCTTCGCCTAGGCTTTCGATTTCAGACCCCATGGATGCCATGGCCTGTTCCATGCGGGATTCGTCAACCGGCGGCAGGCCGTCGTCTGTCCCGGCCGCGGCATCTTTGGCGCCACGCAAATGAGCGAAAGCAGAAACCTGTCGGTTCAACTGCCGGGTGCAGCGGGGGCACGGGGGCGTGGCAGCGGTGTTGATGCGCTTGGACAGAAAATTAAAAATGGTATGACAGGGCTCGCAATAGAATTCGTAGATTGGCATGGTGGATCTCCAGACAACGACATGCGGGAGAACATACGGAAAACGGGCGGAGAATGGAAGAGTGGAAGAGTGGAAGGGTGGAAGAGTGGGTGGGGGCGAGGGGTCTTGCAGCGGGAACAGCGGTCCCGCAGGTCCCGCTGTACTGGACGAGTCGAAGTACAGCGGGGGCTGCGCACCCGCTGAATGCGGTGTGATCTGCTTCGGCGTGACATTCTGGCGCAGCCGTGTGGCGGGAAGGCACGCTAGCAGACTGTCGGACTTTCGGGAGAAATATCGAATGTCGAACAAGGAACGCCGATTGTTGAAGTTAACCTGCGGCGATCCTTTGTCTGGTCTTTTCTACGGTCTTTCGTTCGATATTCTGCGTTCCTTGTTCGATATTCTGCGGTTCAGCAGCCTAGTCGGCATGGCCCATGCTAGTATGGGTCACGCATGACCATCGGACCGATGACTAAAAGCAATGGCGATTCCGGGCCACAGGGGGTATGATTACGGATTCAATTTCCAGTAACGAAAGGTCGATGCCCATGTCAAGCCCGGCAGATGCCGCCATTGCCACAATTCTCCGGAAGACCGCCCTTTTCAGCGATGCGCAGGTTGACCAGGTGTTGGCGGCCGACCGCTCCGACGGTGCCGGCATGGTGGCTGCGATTGTCCGCCTCGGGGTGGCCAAAGAGGATGAGCTGCTGCAGAAGCTGGCGCCGGTGCTGGGGCTTACCTACACAGCGCTCGACAAGGCGGAGCCCGAGGCCGAGGCGGTGCAGAAGCTGGCCGCGCGCGCCGTCTACCAGTACCGTGTCATGCCGATTCGACTGGCCGGCGGCGTGCTGACGGTGGCCGCATCTGATCCCTTCAACATCGGCATGACCGACGGCCTGCGCCTGGCGGCTGGCGGACCGGTGCGCATCACGCTCAGCACGTCTGACGCGATTGAGAAGGCTTCGCGCAAGCACTATGGCGTCGGTGCCGAGACCGTGGAGCGCATGATCTCGGACGGCCGCTACGAACTCGATACCTCCGAGGCTACGATCTCCAAGATGGATCTGAGCGACATGGGGCAGGAGGCCTCCATTGTGCGCTTTGTGAACCAGATCATTGCCGAAGCCGACCGCCAGGGCTCGACCGACATTCATTTTGAGCCCATGGAGGAGGAACTCCGCATCCGCTACCGCATCGACGGGGTGTTGCACAAGGTGGACGTCCCGCTCCAGCTCAACCGCCTGAAGGCCGCCATCCTCTCGCGTCTCAAGGTCATGGCCAACCTTGACATTGCCGAGAAGCGCATGCCCATGGACGGCCGTATCGGCATCCGTCTGGGCGGCGAGGACATTGACATCCGCGTCTCGACCATGCCTACGGTTTATGGCGAGAGCATCAGCCTGCGCCTGCTGCAAAAAAGCGGGAACTTCGTGCGCCTGCCGGATCTCGGCATGGGGCCGCGCGAGCAGCACCAGGTCGAGAAGCTGATTCAACGCCCCAACGGCATCCTGCTGGTGACCGGTCCCACCGGCTCGGGCAAGACGACCTCGCTCTACGCGTTTCTGCACGAAATCAACACCATGGATGTGCGCATCCTGACGGTGGAAGACCCGATCGAATATGAGATGGGCGGCATCAACCAGGTGCTGGTGCGCCAGGACATCGGGCTCACCTTTGCGCGCGTGCTGCGCTCCTTTTTGCGTCAGGACCCGGACATCATCATGGTGGGTGAAATTCGTGATGCCGAGACAGCGGAGATTGCTATCAATGCCTCGCTTACCGGCCATCTGGTTTTCAGCACGCTGCACACCAACGATGCGGCCGGTGCTTTTGCTCGTCTGATTGACATGGGCGTGGAGCCATTCCTGGTGGCGTCTGCCGTGGCGGCTGTGATGGCCCAGCGTCTGGTGCGCCGCCTTTGCCCGCACTGCCGCGCGACCGAACCGCTCGACATGGCCATGTGGAACAATCCGGTACCGCCCCCTTCGCAGCAGGTGTTTACGGCGGTCGGCTGCGAGCGTTGCACCACGACCGGTTATCGCGGCCGACGCGGCATCTTCGAACTGCTGCCGGTGACCGATGCAGTGGAGTCGCTCATCATCAACCGCCGCTCGTCCAACGAGATCAAGGCCGCGGCTGTGGCGGCCGGCATGCGCACGCTGCGCGACGACGGCTGGGACAAGATCTTTAACGGCACCACCACGGTCGAGGAAGTGATACGCGCTACGGAAGAGAATGAATAGTTCCCAACAACACCATGTCAAATTTCAACTATAAAGCTCGCGCCAAGGACGGGCGCCGCGTCGAAGGCCAGATTGATGCGGCGGATCGACGTGACGCCATGCTGGCCGTGGAGCGGATGGGACACACGCCGCTGGCTGTGACTGAGGTTGGCGGCGCCAAGGCGGCAGCCAAGGCCGCGGCCGCGGGCGAGCGCAAGACGTGGTGGAAGATGGAGGAACGCGACCGCATGAAGGCGCGCGAGGTTTCGCTGTTTACGGCGGAGCTCAGCGACCTGCTGGCGGCTGGCATGACGCTGGGATCGGCGCTGAACTGCCTGGCCGGGCACGGTGGCGGCATCACGCCGTCTGCACGCACGGCGGCCGATTTGCGCGACCGCATCGTGCGTGGCGAAGCACTCTCCGACGCCGTGGCCGCGCACTCCAAGAGCTTTCCGGAGCTCTACGGCAATATGATCCGCGCGGGCGAGGCGAGCGGCGCACTGCCGGACGTGCTGGCGCGGCTGGTGGTGCATTACGAGCGCCTCCTCGACATGCGTGAACGCATCACAATGGCGCTGGCTTACCCGACGATCGTGCTCGTTATGGGCATCATCACGGTTGTAGTTGCCATGGTTGCGATCATACCCAAATTTATGACAATTTTTAATAACATGAAGGTTGCGCTGCCGCTTCCCACGCGAATGTTGATTTTTACCAGCCATTTTTTGCAGGTCTACGGAATCTTCATTTTGATTGCGCTGGTACTTGCCGGCATTATGTTTCGACGTCACATCCAGACAACTGCAGGTCGCTTCTGGTGGGACGGCTTCAAGCTGCGCGTGCCGCTGGTCAAGGGGATCATTGCCACCGGTGTGTACGCCAATTTTGCCCGCACGCTCCAGACGCTGATGGCCAACGGTGTGCCGGTGCTACAGGCTCTTAAAATCACGGAGCAAACCGTGGGCAACAAGGTCATTGGCGAAGAACTGCGGCGTGCGCGTGAGCGCGTGACCGACGGCACCACCATCTCCGGGCCGCTAGCTGCGGGCAAGGTTTTTCCGCCTATGATGACGGACATGATGGCCATTGGCGAACAGACCGGTGACATGGCTGGCGCGCTCGACCATATCGGCCGCCGGTACGAAAGTGAACTGGATCGGAACATCAAAATATTTACTACGGCCCTCGAGCCGATTTTAATTGTGCTCGTGGCCGTGGTTGTCGGTTTCGTCGCGATTAGCATTCTTATGGCAGTGATGAAGGTGACAACGGGCTTGGGGATGAAGTGATGGAGGACGATCACCTGCTCGCGGGGCGGAGTGCGCGGGCCACCGTATGTGAATTCCGATAAAAAGGAGCAAGACGATGAACAGCAAGCGAAAAGTAGAACGACATGCACGTGGCGGTTTCACATTGGTGGAGCTGCTATTGGTGGTGACTATTCTCGGAGTCTTAGCCACGATCGTTGTGGTGGGGTTGGGAGGGCAGAGCGAAAGAGCCCGTATTGAGGCCACCCGCGCCAGCATCAACGGCATCGGCACGGCCGTCGGCATTTTCGACGCTACAAAGAGCCGCTTGCCAGAGTCGCTGGACGAATTGTGCACGGGCGATGACAACACAGCGCCGCTGCTGAACAAGGCGAACCTCAATGATTCTTGGGGACATGCGTTCCATTACAAGAAGACGACTCGGAGAAATTACGAGGTCCGTTCCGACGGGCCGGACGGAAATGCGGGGACTGAGGACGACATCACGAACTGATGGTGTTTCGCTGTTCGCCAGCGAATAGGGAATGGATCTGTCTTGTGTTGGCAACCCAGGTGGCCCGGGCGCTCCGCGCACGGGCAAGCTGCGGTGACGTTTACGGGGCTTGTGCATGCCCGTGCGCGGAGCGCCCGGGCCACCTGGGTTGACCATGTGTAGTTGGCTCTTTTATGAAGCTCGCACCACATACCGGTTTCCGCCGCCCTCGCGCCGCGTTCACGCTGATTGAGCTTCTCCTGGTGATCACGATCGTTGGGGTGCTGACGGCGGTGATTTTGCCGCAGTTCAGTGTAGGCATGCGCGGCGTAAAGGTGCGCACGGCGTCGCTGGCTTACATGCAATCCGCGCGTTACGCCCGCACCATGGCGCTGCTCTACCAGGTGGAGACCGAGATCGTGTGCGAGCCCGGCGGCGTGATCCGCGTGGAGGCTGGGCCGTTGCGGGGCGAGGGGCATGGACCTTATGTGGCACCGGAGGATGTGGCAGGTGGTGCGTTCGATCGGCCGTCGGCGTTCTCTCAGCCAGGGCGCGCCGCAGCCAGCAATGCGAATCCCCGGTTACTTTCCTTGTCTGCACC
This sequence comes from bacterium, assembly GCA_037129105.1. Classification (GTDB taxonomy): domain Bacteria; phylum Verrucomicrobiota; class Kiritimatiellia; order RFP12; family CAIWXQ01; genus CAIWXQ01. The sequence goes on along the minus strand of JBAXVM010000021.1, from coordinate 13,081 downwards.
CGGATCCAGCGCGTTCGACCAGTCGGGTGTGGGTGCCTTTGGCAAAAAATACACCCCGACAGATGTCAGCGCCGAGGAGTTGGCCAGCGAAGGCGATTTGAGCGAGACGATTCGGGCAGAGCAGAAGTTCGAAGGGGTGCATGTGGAGTTTCTGGAATATACCGACGAAATCGCGGCTGACGCGGCCCAGGCGGATTTGGCATCCACGGAATCTTTCCGCGTCCGCTACCGCAGCAATGGCACCTGCCGCCCCTACCGGGTTCGCATTGCGGACGATGATGGGACCGTGCTTTTTCTCGCCGTTGATATGCTGGGCTTGGCTGTGATCGAAGGCGAGGGGAACGAATGAATAAGCCCTTGTCAGCGACAGGTAAGACGGGTGTTCAACATCCAACGCCCAACGTCCAACACCCAACATCCAAGGGAACTTCGTGCGGGACGTTTTCGGCGGTTTCGCAACTTGGGCGTTGGGCGTTGGACGTTGGGCGTTGGATGTTGAAAAAGAGCTGTCGCAAATCTTCTAATCCATTCCCGTCACCCTCCACCCTCCACCCGCCACCGTCCACTTGCCCCCGCGCGGGCTTCACCCTGATCGAGGTCCTGCTGACATCGTTGATTCTTGGGATCGGGCTGACTGTGCTGCTGGCCAGTCTTTCGACCTGTCTGCGCGTGATGAAGCTGGCGCGCGAGTACGAGCAGGTTCAGTGGACGCTGGGGTTGGGCGAACTCGCCTATCCTGATCCGATTGTCACTTCTACGGACGTGAAGGCCGATTATACCGTGGAGCCAGACACTTCGTTATGCGAGGGGTTTACGTTTGAGCGTAAGGTGGACGAAAAAACACCGGAGGAAGAGGAGAAGAGCAAGCTCTACGTGGTGCGCACGCGCGTGTTGTGGGGCGAAGGCAGCGGCGACGAACGCCCGTGCGAGGAACTCGTGCGCTACGTGTGGCAGAGGGACAAATGAAGCGTGTAAAGAGAGAGGGACGTGAGGGACTTGAGGGACAGTGGAGGGACGACAAGCGGCGTGGCCCCCTGTCCCTCGCGTCCCTCCCGTCCTTTGGGTCCCTCCCGTCCCTTGGGTCCCTTCCGTCCCTCCGCTGCGCCGCGCCGCGGCGCAGCGGCATGACCCTCGTCGAGCTGATCCTGGCCGTCGGCCTGATGGCGCTCGTCTCGACCGTTGCATTTCTGGGCTTCAATGCTGCGGTACGCGCCTGGCGCGCCGGCACCGAACTCTCCAACAGCCTGCACCAGGGAGACTACATCATCGAGCAACTGGTGATGGGGCTGCGGTCAGCTTATTGGCGAGGGGCGCCTGGCTATGGTTTCATGCTGACGGACGACGGCGACGGCGCCACGGCGCGTGATAAGATTCGGTGGACTAAGCTCGGCACGTCGCTGATCGGCGCGGATGCACCGTACGCCGGCATGCCGCACGCGGTGGAGGTGACAGTCGGCAATGTGGAAGACGGACGCGGCAAGACGCGCACCGGCCTGACCGTGCGCTCGTGGCGGCTTGACCTGCAGCAGGCGGAGTTTGATGTCGACAAGGTTCCGGCTGTGCTGCTTTCCACGCGCGTGCGTGGCTTCAACTGCCGCACGCTGGATAAAAGTGCGCAACCGGCACGAGTCGAGAATGAGAAGCCGGAATTGAAGTGGGCGGATGACTGGGTCCGATCCAACACCCTGCCATACGCCGTTGAAGTTACGCTTTTTCTTGAGCCCGCGGAGGAGGGCAAGGAACCGCTGGAGATGAAACGGATTGTGCGATTGCCGATGGCTCAATGAAGCGCTGCGCGCTTCATATTGTGGGGATGTTTAACAGTATCATGCAGACGTTGTCAGACAGGTTGCGGAAGTTACGCGGACGACAGTTGGACGGTTGGACCGTCCGACTGTCCGACCGTCCCACCGTCTCACTGTCCGACCGTCCCACCGTCCCACCGTCCCACCGCCCCACCGTCCCACCGGCCAACCGCGGATCCGGCCTCATTGTTGCGATCTGGACTATTGCTTTGCTCAGTATTCTGGTTGTTTCGTTCGCGTTCGACGCGCACTTGGAGACCAAGGTTCTGTCTGTCACACGCAAGCGGCATCAGGCGGAGTATCTGGCCATGTCCGGCATTACAATTGCGGAGATGCTGATGGACAAACAGGGGGCGGTCAGCGGCGGCGAGGCGCCGGAGGCGGTGGCGGAAGACCGCTGGTATCAGCCGGCCCTGCTGCTGAGGCGCGGTAAGCCGGTGACGGGGCTGGTCGAGAACCTGGGCGAGGGGTATATCCGGCTCGATATTGTGCCGGAGCCAGGCCGGCGCAACGTGAACAAGCTCACGGATGAGGACTGGGAGCGCATCCTGCGGGTCGGCGGCGTGCCCGATGATCTCTGGCCGACGTTGATTGACTCCTTTAACGACTGGAAAGACACGGACGAACTTCCACGGCAGAACGGCGCGGAAACCGAGGACTATTACGCCACGCTCTCCCCCCCCTATCGCGCCCGCAACCGCTACGTCGACACGGTACGGGAACTTCTCCTTGTAAAGGGCTTCCATGAGGCGATACTATCAGGCGGTGTACTGAATCCGGATGATCTGCCAGCGCGCCGCAAGACGCTCTCGGGGATCCAGGACATGCTGACCACGGAAGGCGATGGCGATGGCAAGGTCAATGTCAACGCCGCGGGGTTGCGTGTGCTGATGACCTTGCCTGGCGTAGATGATTTGGTGGCCCATGCGATCATGGAGGAGCGGGAACGGCCGGTGGCGGAGGGCGCCAACGGGATCCCGGATACCGGGTTCAAGAGCGCGGCCGATTTTATGGCGCGAATTCCCGGACTCGAGCCAGACGTGGCGACCAAGGTGACGTTTGTGTCAACGGTTTTTCGTGTGACGGCAATTGGGCAGGTGGGACAGATAACGCGCCGCATCTGGGCGATTGTGGAATGGGATGCGGGCAAGAAGAGGTTGAAGATCAAGCAGTGGCGCGAGGAGACGTGAGGGACGCGAACGTTGTTGGGTTGGGATCAATTCTGCTGATATAGTGTGGACGAATTTTGCTGTGAGTCGGAAAAGGAGAGAGCATCTGTGGCGGCAGAAGGAAACAAACAGGTGGACGGTGCAGCTTCCGTGCAGACGTCTGCGCGCCTGACGGGCGACACCATCACGGCGCTGGTGCTGGAAGCCGGGCGCTTGTACGGCGCGGGCATGGTGCGCAGCCGGTCCGGATGGTCGCGGAGCGTGGCGGGTGAATGGCCGATGGAGACGCTGACTGTGGTGCCGGGTGTGGAGAAGGCGCCCGACGCCAGCGCGCAGTTTGCCCATGCGCTGGCCGCGAGTCTGACTCAGGCGCGTGCGGCGCTGCGTGCTGACACCGTGGTGCTGGCGCTGCCCACTTCGCTGCTGCTGCTGCGCGTGCTGCGGATGCCTGTGCTCACGCGCGAGGAGCTGGCCGATGCGGTCCTGCTGCAGATGGACAAGCTGTCGCCGTTCCCCGGGGACGAGCTTTCGATCGGCTGGGAAGTGCTGGCGGAGGATGCCGAGCAGATCACCATTTTTGCCGCGGCTGCGCCAGACCGGCATATGCAGGCGATTGATCAGGCGCGCGTGGAAGCCGGTTTGCGGTTTAGTCGTGTGGACGTGGCGCTGCTGGCCTGGTGGCGACTGCTGCGGGAGCAGAACCTGTTGCCGCCCGGTGACGGGCGGCAGGCGGTCCTGATTGCGCAGGGCGGCGAGTGGGATCTGCTGGTGCTCGATCGCGGGCTGCCGGTGATGGCGCGCGGCCTGGGACGCTCTGTGGAAGACGGCGACCTGGCCCGCGAGCTGGCGCTCTCGCTCTTCCAGGTCGAGATGGAGTCCGGTCCGCAGTCGCTGCAGGAGGTGCTCGTAGTCGCTACGACCGCACCGGATGCAGCCGTGCTGGAGCCTCTTCGCGCGGTGGTTGCAGCAGAGGTGCGGTGCATCCCTGCGCCGGTCACAGCCACGGCGGCGGACGGGCTTGCCCGGCGCACAGTGGAAGGTGCGACGCTTGATCTGACGCCGGCTTCGTGGCGTCAGCGCGAGCAGACGGCCCATGTGCGGCGTCGTCTGGTGCTGGGGTTGTCCGCTGCGGCCGGCCTCTGGGTCGCGTTGCTGTCCACGCTGCTGCTCGGGCCCTTTGTGACGGACCAGCTTACGAAGTTGCAGAAACGGCGTCAGGCGGAAATTGCCGCCAGCTACCAGCAGGTTTCGGACATGCGCGAGCGCGTGCGCCTGGTGCGCCGCTACATGGATCGCAGCGGCTCGCTGCTGGAGTCGCTGCGCACGATCTGCGAGTCACAGCCGGAGGGCGTGGACCTGGGCGAGCTGTCCTTCGAGCGCGAGCGAAGCTGCAAGCTCAAGGGCGAAGCGACCGTCCCCGCACTGGTGTACAGCTTCAAGGAGCGCATGGAGACGAATGCGCCGTTCAGCGCCTGCAGGCTGGGCGGTGTATCCATTGCGCCGGGCGGCGCGAAGCACCGGTTCGAGATGGAAGCCGTCTTCGGGGAGGCGCCGCGATGACCATGTCCGGCAGGGAAAAGGCGATTGCCGCCATCACGCTGGTGGTGCTGCTCTACGGCGTGCTCGGGCTGCTGGCCGGAAAACGCCTGGATGCCTGGCGCGCCAAACGCCTGGAATACCGGCAGGCTTGTGTCACCCTGGAGCAGCAGCGGAAGCTGATTGCTCAGCGCCAGTTGTGGCAGAAGAACTATGCGGCCGTGCGCGATCTCATGCCGGTCTTTCCGGCCGACAAGCCGGTGGATACCTACTGGCTGGGTGTGATGGACAACGCCGCCAGCGACAACAAGCTGAACATCCTGAAACGGCTGGTCGGCGGCGAAAAGCTCGTGGGCGATGTGTACGAGCTGTCCATCGACTGCAAGGAGTGGGAGGGCACGCTGGATGCGCTGGTGCACTTCCTCTATAGCCTGGAGTCCACGGGCGTGATGCTGGACATGCGCCAGATGTTCATCCGCCCCAGCCCGGCGGATCATTCGCGGCTGAAAGGCAGTTTTGTGCTCTACTGCGCCTACATGCGCGAGCGCCCGGTAGCCCGGACCCCGGGAGCCGGAGCCCGGACTCCGGAAACCGGCATCCGGAAGCCGGACTCCGGAACCCGGGCCCCGGGAGTCCTGCCCCATGTACCACCGCCAACGCCACCCAAGAAGTAAGGTTTTCGGGAAAAGAGGCAACCTATGCGTAATCGACTGACAAGCCAGAAGCAGCCCGGCATGCGCGTGCTGCTGATCGCATGTGTGGCAGCCCTTGCCGCGCCGTTCCTGCGGGCCCAGGATCCGGCCGACCCCGCAGCCGTGCCGCCGGTGCCTCCGGCGCCGGCGACGCTCTCCGCGCAACCCGTACCGGCGGTGCGCCCGATGTTCCGACCGGGCCTGGTGCGTCCGCCGCTGACGCCCGCAGTCACGCCCACGGCCACCCCTGCGGCCACTCCCGCGGCCACGCCCACGGGTGCGCCTGCGCCCGCGGACACACCTGCAACCACCGGCACACCCCTGCCGCGGGGGCGGTATCTGCCTCCCGCACTGAGCGTGGATGTGCCCGGCGACGCGGAGGCCAAGGCCCCGGAGCTCAAGTTCGAAAACTCCCCCTCCGACATCGTGCTCCAGACCTATGCGCGCGAAACCGGCCGCACGCTGCTGATCGCCCCGGATGCGCCCAAGGCCAACATCTCGCTCCGCAGCCAGACGCCGCTCAACCGCCGCGAATACCTGCAGGCCATCCAGACCGTGCTGCGCATGAATAACATCGCGCTGCTGCCGGTGGGGGAGAAGTTCCTGAAGGTCGTGCCGGCCAGCGCCGTCCTGGCTAACGCCATCGAGAATGCGCTGGAGGATGCGGAGGATGGCCCGCGCGAGGACCGCGGCGAGATCATCAGCCAGATGGTGCAGCTCCGCTATATCTCGATCGAGGAGGCCAGCAAGGCGATTGCGCCGTTCAAACGCGGCGAGGGACAGGTGCAGATCTTTGAGCGCACCAACAGCATTCTCCTCACGGATCGCACGGAGAATGTCAACCGCATGATGGAGATTATCCGCTTTCTCGATCAGCCCCGCCCCGTGCGCGAGGCGGTCAATGTCTGCCGAATCAAGTATGCCAAGGCCTCGAATATCAAGCAGCGTCTGGATGAGATCGTTGCCGAGTCGCAGAAGGCCACGGCTGGCAAGGCCACGCCGCAGGCCAACCCGTCCGGGGCGCCCGGGATCCGGAGCGTCACGCCGCTGCCCGTGCCTGCGCCTGTGCCGGGCGTGGTGCGCGCGCCGGCGCCTGCCGCGGCACCCACCCCCGTCAACAACCCGATCGTCGAGGCGCTGCTGGCCGAGGCGGAGCGCGGCGTGATCCGTGGCAAAGTGCAGATCCTGGCAGATGAGCGCACCAACATCCTGCTGATCATTACGCAGCCGGAAAACATGAAGTTCTTTGACCGCATTATTAACGTGCTCGACATTGAGACCACGCCGGATATCCAGGTGACGGTTCTGCGGCTCGAATACGCTGATGCTGAGGAGATTGCCAAGCTGTTGAACGAGTTGATCGGCAATGTGAAGGCGGAACAGCCCAAGGGTGTGGCAGGCGCGGGCAACGCGCCCGCCACCGGGGACGCCAAGTCCGGCGAGTCGCCGCGCAGCACGTCGCTGGCCGACTTTGCCGAGCGCATGCGCGCGCCGGCTGCGGCAGCGGTAGCGGGCGAACCCAGTAAGAGCAAGGTGGGCGAGTTGAGCAAGGACAACATCAAGATCTTGGCCAACAAGCGCAACAACGCGGTGATCGTACAGGCCAGCAAGTCCGACACCGCCGCCATCCACGACATCATCCGGGACATGGACATCATGCTCTCGCAGGTGCTGATTGAGACTGTGGTGCTCGATGTGACCCTGAACAGCGGTATCGATACGGGGATTGACTGGATACAAAATGTGGCGACCCATGGAAACGCCTCGTCGCGACTTGGGCCAATCACGTACGCGGGCGGCGGCGGCGGCAGCGGCAAACCGTTCTTAGACTTGGCATCTTCCGCCGCATCGAATCTGTTTTTTGCCGGCGCGCAATATTTCTTCAAGCTGCCAAACATCAATTTGGACGCCGTGATCAAGGCCTCTTCCACGGATGGACGCGCCAAAATCCTCTCCTCGCCCGTGCTTCTGACGCAGGACAACAAGGAGGCTACCATCGAGGCCACCCAGTTGCGCTACCTCTTCAAGGGGTACACCTATGTGAACAGCTCCGTCAGCGGCGGTACCGTAGATCGGCAGGCCAACGTGGACCAGCGCAATGTCGGTCTCACGGTAAAAGTAACCCCGCGCATCAATCAGAAGGGAATGGTGGTACTGCAGATTTCCGAGACCTTCGAGGATATAGGTCCGGATCAGGAAATTGACGGACAGAAGTGGCCCACCACGCAGACCCGCAAGCTCAGCGCCGACATTGCCGTGAAGAGCGGCGAGACCGTCATCCTGGGTGGCCTGGTGCGCAACGAGAAGAAGAACTCCAGCACCAAGGTTCCGCTGCTGGGCGACATTCCGTTCATCGGCCGATACCTTTTTGGTTCCACCAGCGCCACGGAGTCCCGCTCCGAACTGCTGGTCTTCCTGACGCCGTATGTGCTGGACACGCCCGGGGCCATGTCTGCCGAAGCCCGCCGCCGCAAGGATTACATGAATGTAAAGGGGATGTGGACCAAGGGGTGGTCCGACAGCAAACTGGCTGACGAGACCATCAGCCAGAAGCTCAAGCGCGAGAAGGCCGAACACGCTGTTGAGCGCTCCCGGCAGAAAGAAGATCGCAACCGACAGCAGGAAGAGGAACGCGCCCGGGACAAAGAGGAACGCGAGCTTACGGACGCGCCGGCAGAGGAGCTCCGCGAGGCAGGCGTCATGTCCGTTGTGGTGAGCACGAACGTCTTTACCGCTACCACGAACGCGCAGCCGGCTGTGTTGCGGGGGGCTCCGGACAGCCGCTAGGAAGACGGAATTCTGGCGACGGTAAATTTTCCATTTAACCGGGTTGACATACGGAACCGTATGCCGTACTATATCCAATTCTTTGCCCGACAACCGACAACACGGGTCCATGATCATGACGACGAAGACGAGCATTCCAAAGAATCCAGGCGAAACTCGCAACTGGTTGCTGGTAGACGCGGCGCAAAAACCGCTGGGACGGCTAGCCGTTCTGGTGGCTAATAAATTGCGCGGCAAAGACCGGCCTGATTTTGACCCGAGCGTTGACATCGGCGACTTTGTCGTCGTGATCAACGCGGAGAAGGTCAAGTTAACCGGACGCAAGGAAGAGCAAAAGAAGTATCAGCGCTACAGCGGCTATCGTGGCGGCTTGCGTGAGATTTCGGTTACGACCATGCGTGAGCGCTATCCGGATCGCATCATCAAGCTGGCTGTTTGGGGGATGCTCCCCAAGAATACCTTGAGCAAAAAGGTCATGACGCGGCTAAAGGTCTTCCGCGGCGCCGAGCATACGCATGCGTCGCAGAATCCGCAAAAGGTTGCGCAGGCTTAACGTTTTGAGATTGGCGAAGGAAGAAGGTACGACATGGCGACAGTGATTGCAGCAGCCACGGGACGGCGTAAGACGGCAATTGCCAGGTTGCGGCTGACAGCCGGCACCGGCAAGTGGACCGTGAACGAACGCGAAATTAACGCCTACTTCCCGAGCGAGGCGCTCCGCAATTACTTGTTTCAGCCGCTCGTGATCACAAACCTGCGCGAAAAGTTTGACATCGCCGTGTCTGTCAAGGGCGGCGGCTTATCCGGACAGACTGGTGCCGTGCGGCATGCGTTGTCCCGCGCGCTGGTGCTGGCCGATAACACACTTCGTGAGCCGTTGAAGAAAGCCGGTTGTCTAACTCGCGATGCCCGCATGAAGGAACGCAAAAAGCCCGGCCAGCCCGGAGCTCGGAAGCGCTTCCAGTTCTCCAAGCGCTAGATTTTCCGTGCCGGAAAATCTATTGTTCGGGAAGTTTCATTCGTGGCAGGGGATGTTGCTGGTTGGTTTGGTGTGGCTGCTCGGTGTCGCGGTCTGGCAATTTTCCCCATCCATACACGATACGTGCTGTATGGGCGGACGTTGCAATTGACTCTTTCATCCTGTATCCTGAACACTGAACACTGAACGCTGAAAACTGAACATTGGCACCTGCCACCTGACACCTGCCACCTGAGCCCTGAACCCATATGCCCCTACGACTCATTCGCAAGCTCGCCTCCCGCATCCTCGGGCGCCCTGCCGCCCCGCAACCGCCGGAACACAAACCCGTCTCTGAGCGTCCTCGGCGTTCGGCTCCCGCCCATGGCTCCACCCCGGATTCGTCGCGTGGACCGCGTCGCCCGGATCGTCCCCACGCACCGCGTGATTCTGCCAGAAATGCGTCGCCCCGTCGCGAGCCGTCGGCCGCAGGTGAGGCCGGCGCAGCGGCTGCGCCAACAGTGCGCCCTGATCGCCCCGATCGGCCCGGCCCCCGTCGCGATGACCGCCGTCCGGAGCAGCGCGATGAGCGCCGCGATGACCGCCGTCCGGAGCAACGCGATGAGCGCCGCGATGAACGTCGCAGCGATGGACATGACGAACGACGCGGCGATGCCCGTCCGCCTCGTCGCGATGACCGGCGTGGCGGCCCTCCGGGGCGCGGACCCAAAGATGCCGGACGCATGGAGCAGGGGCATACCCCTTCGAGCGAAAGCCGCCCTGGCGGTCTGGTGACCGATGAGGAGACGGCGCGTCGGCGCGAGCTGCATCTGGCCTGGCAGCCGGAGTCCTTTCAGGTTCCGCCGGAAGAGGGCAAGGCCCGTTTCCATGACTTTGACCTGCCCGCCGAAGTCATGCATGCCATTGCTGATCTCGGGTTCCAGTATTGCACGCCCATCCAGTCGCGCAGTCTGGCGCATGCGCTGGCCGGCCAGAATGTGGCTGGCCGCGCCCAGACCGGCACCGGCAAGACCGCTGCCTTTCTGATTGCGCTGCTCACACGCTATCTGCGACACCCGGCCGGGCGGCCTGCAAAGGTTGCCACGCCGCGCGCGCTGGTTATTGCCCCGACTCGCGAACTGGTTATTCAGATCTGTCGTGATGCGGATAGCGTAGGCAAGTACTGCGGCTTGCGCTACCTGGCGGTCTACGGCGGCATGGATCACGAGCGCCAGCGCCGGGAGCTCACGGCCGGCCCCGTGGACCTGCTCGTGGCCACGCCCGGACGATTGCTCGACTATGTCCAGAGCCGGGTGATCGACCTCTCGCAGGTGGATACGCTGGTCATTGATGAAGCTGACCGCATGCTGGACATGGGGTTCATTCCGGATGTGCGCCGGATTATCAGCCGCCTCCCGCCGGCCACGCGCCGGTGCACCATGCTCTACAGCGCCACGCTGGACGACGAGGTCATGCGCCTTGCGGCGCAGTGGATGACGGAGCCTGTGCGGGTTGAGGTGGAAGTGGATCGCGGCGCGGTCAACACCATTACGCAGCAGGTGTTTGTCGTCGCTTCGCGCGAGAAGTTCAACGTCCTGTACAATCTGCTGCAGCGCCACGCCGACCGCCGCGTGCTGGTTTTTTGCAATCGCCGCGACAGCACCGAGTATGTGGCCGAAAAGCTGCGGCGACACGGAATTGCCTGCGAAATGCTCTCGGGGGACGTACAGCAGAACCGCCGTCTGCGCGCGTTGGAAGATTTCCGCTCCGGCAAGGTGCGCGTCGTGGTGGCCACGGACGTGGCGGGTCGCGGGATCCATGTGGATGACATCGGCTTCGTGGTGAATTACGACTTCCCGTACGAGCCCGAGGACTATGTCCACCGTATCGGCCGTACCGGACGCGCCGGCCACGCCGGCACTGCCATCTCGTTTGCGGACGAGAACGAATCGTTCATCATCCCCGAGATCGAGAAGTTTCTGGGCGAGTCGCTGACGTGCACACATCCGGAGGAGGAGATGCTGCGCCCGCCGCCGGATCATCGCACCGGGCGTCGCCCGGATGATCGAGCCCATGCGCATGCGGGGCCTGCCGACGCGGACACACATCGTCCGTCCGTGGAGACGCCGGTACCTGCTCCCGCGGCTGTCGTGGCACCTGAACCGCTGCCGGTTGCACGCACCCGGAAAGAGGAACCGTCGGAGGTTGCTCCGCACGCCGGACATGCACCGGAATGGCCGGATTCGGCGCCAACCGTCGCGGAACATCGCGCGGCCGCCAAACCGGAAAGCGCCCCGCGCGCGCCGACGCATCTGCCACGCCCGATCGTGACACCCATGCTGCCGTCCACCAAGCGCACGCCTGAGCAGTGGACGCCGGGACAGGGCAAGTCGTAGCAGGTTCTGGCTATGTTGTGGGCTTATTTTCTGGGGCACAGAGTTCCCAGCGCGGCGAAGCTGCAACCAAATTCGATGGAGTAACTGTGGGCGCATCGGCGATTCATTGCATTGCCGCTGCATTTGGGATAGGGGTAGGGAAAGCGGATTGACGCTTCCCCTCCCTCCGAACTGTACAGGCGGATCTCCCGCATACAGCTCTCCAGTTGATAGTCTTACCGTTTTCACGGACTGACGGCTTCCGCACGTGCTGCGACACAAGAGAACAACCCGTGCTCTGCGAAATATGCGTTTGGCCACCGATGGTGATCTGCGCCGCGTCCTCGTCCCTTCCGTTTACTCCTTTTCCGCAAGATGCTGCGCAGTCTCATGCGCACCCACCCGTCGACTCCTTTCAGAACCGTAGGATAAGAGTGTTTGAAGTACTCGAACCAACCTCGTAACTTCCTGTTGATGCGCCGGATGATCTCCTCGAGACTATGCCCATTGCATCGCTTCGTTATCGGACACAACCCTTCGTGCAACTTCCTCATACTTTTTGGACGCGGCACCCGTATCAGTCGCTTGTTCGCGGCTGTCCGTTTGAACCGGTATCCGAGGAAGTCGAAGTGTGCGCCGGGTTGCGCAATGTCCACGATGCGGGTCTTCTCGGGATGCAGTTTTAGCCGCACCCCTTCCATCCATTGCCGTATGAGGTTCAGCGCCGCGTCCGCTTCTGCCGCATTGCGACAGAGAATCACCATGTCGTCGGCGTAGCGTACGAGCTGGCATCCGCCTTTCAGCATCAGCCAGTCCAGCGGGTTCAGATAGATGTTTGCCAGTAGCGGACTGATGACTCCGCCTTGTGGCGTGCCTTCCTCCGGCTCCCAGTATTCCGTACCATCCAGAACCCCTTGCTTGAGGAACAGCCGCATCAAGTCCAACAGCCTGCCGTCGGATATCCGCGCCTCGATCTGCTTCATCAGCAGTTCGTGGTCGATGGTGTCGAAGAAACTTTTAATGTCCACGTCCACCACCTGCGTCCATCCTGCATCCAGCAGCCGCTGCACTTCCCGCAAGGCATCCTTACAGCCACGTCCCGGTCGAAAGCCGTAACTGTTGGCCGCAAATCCGGCCTCAAAAATCGGCTCTACGACCTGCTTGACTGCGCCATGCACCGTGCGATCCCTGACCGTCGGTATGCCCAACGGGCGCTTTTCCACACTTCCCGGTTTGTCGATGTAGACCCGTTTCAGCGGTTGCGGTCGGTAGGTTCCCGTCTGCAATTCTTCCGCCAGTTTCGCAATCTCACCATCCAGCCGTTCGGCGTATTCCGTGACCACCACATGATCGACGCCTGCCGATCCTTTGTTGGCTGCCACACGGTCGAATGCCGCCCGCAGGTTGTCCTCTCGCCACACCTTATCAGCCAAGCTGAACCATTTGCCACCTTTCACCCCTGTTTCCAGGGTCGCCAGCATGCGGTTTGTCCAAACACACGGTTCCACCCACGCCCATCGGGCGCGAATTTCTCCTGCTTGCTTAGGTCGGTTTGTGCCGATCACTGTCGCAGGTTCGCTACTGCTCTCTGTGCTTCCGTCCATCCCGTATCCATCTCCCTGCCGTCCTTTGCTCCCGACGGTTTCCCGCCGTTCTTCGCTCATACGACGGCTCTGTCGCTCCCATCTGGTCTCTTTCCAGATAGGCGATCCCCGCTTCACGCTCACAAACTTCCAACCGTTCTGTCTCCAACCACCCG
>JBAXVM010000209.1:0-5339 GCA_037129105.1 bacterium | reverse complement strand
GACCTTGGCGTCTTGGCGGTTGGACAAATTGTGACGCTTCAGGAAAAGACCATGGGGTTGCATGACTAGGAACCTGTCGGCAGAAGGCACCAGAATGATCTAGCAGCCTAAGTCCGACAGGTTCCTAGAACGTGCGTGTCAGCGACATGCCCAGCGTGCGTGGGGCGCCATTTTCGCCGATGTAGCCGGATGGGGCAATGGGATAGGGCAGGGCCAGGGCCACCGATTCGCGATCGAACAGGTTCCTGATCCATGTTTCAATGCGCCAATTGCCGGCAGCCACGCCCATGCTGAGGTTGACGCATGTCAGGGCGCCTTGCGATGCGCCATTGCTTGGGTCAAAGTAGGAGCGTGTTGTACCTGTGACTTCGGCCCTGACAAAACCGCGCACATGTCCGGTCAGATTGTGCGCATACGTTGCGCCTGCATTCCAGGTGGCGCGTGGCGCAAACGGCAGTTCATGACCGCCGATTGGAAGGGGCATGAAGCCGAACGGTGTTGAAGCCATAGTGGTGCTGCCGTCGCGAAAGTTGCCGTCGAGCAGCGCGCCGCCGGCGAAAAGCTCCAGATCACGCTCCGGGCGCGCGCTCAGTTCGAGTTCCGCGCCCTGGCTTCGCGCACGGCCGGTGTTTGCAATGCAATAAGAACCTGGCCCGACCGGCACATTAAGCTGCATGTCGTGCCATAGGGTTCGAAAGAGTGCGGCGTTGGCTGTCAGGATCTGATCGAACCACATGGTTTTTAGCCCCGCCTCGTAGTTCCAGCTGGTTTCCGGATCGTAGGAGGCGGGGCCCTCGCGATTAAAACCACCGGCCTTGTATCCTTCGGCTGCTTGTACGTACGCCAGCATGTCCGGTGTCAGGCGGTAGCTGAGAGACGCGTGAGGGGTGAGCTGATTGAAGGTGCGATCCGGCGCGGAGGACGATGCGAGTAACCCCTGGCTGCTCAGGTTGGCTTCGCGCTGCTCGAAGTCGTCACGCACGCCGAGTGCCAGCTCCCAGCGCTGATCCAGCACGAAGGTGGTCTGGCCGAACACCCCTACGCCCGCGTTGTTCAGCGTGGCGGCGTCGTGCTGCTGATAAGGCGGGATCCAGCCGGTCTTTCCATATTTTTGCATGCTTATCATGTTCACGAAATCCAGGCGATTGTCGGTGACCTTGCTGGATTCGGAGCGTGCGGCAGAGGCAAAAACTCCCGCCAGCCAGTGCATGGCCACACGGTCGCCAAGTGTCACAGGCGCGTCGGCTGGCGAGGCGAGGCGTAGTTCCTGTATCCAGGCGCGCGTAGTTGCGTCATCGGAAATGCGCATCCAGTCGTTGGTCGTGTAGTCGCCGTCGGTTTTGCTGCGCGTTTGCCACCACTGGAACGCCGTGATGGAGGTGAATTCCATGGCGTCACCCTGGCGCCGGGCCGTAAATACAGGCTGCACTAGGTCACGGTCGTTGTACCCCTCGAAGTCATGGGAAGCATGGAATGGGCGTGCGCGTATACTGGCCAGATCATAGAGCGCATAGCCCCCGTCGCGGTCCTGCTCGGCGGTTACGCTGAGACGAAAATCCCATGGCCCCTGTTGCGGAAGATAGAGTTGTGCGCGTCCGGCCCAGTCCTCGCGGCTGTCGAGGTCGTGGCCGGTGTAGTCGTTCCGGGTGAATCCGTCGCGGCTGGAGTAGCCACCGCCAAGGCTTCCCAGCAGGCCGTCGAGGACCAGCGGGCTGTTGGCACTGCCCCGCATACCGACCGCGTTGTGATCGCCAGCCGACAGCGTGAGGTAGCCGCCGGGCGCTTGTGTCGGGAGTTGCGGCACAACATTTATGACGCCGCCCATCGAAGAGCTTCCGTATAAGGCGCCCTGCGGCCCGCGCAGGACTTCGATGCGCTCCACATCCAGCAGTTCCTGGCTGGCGGTGACGTAGGAGAGTTGCGGCACACCGTCAATATACGTGGCTACGGCCGGCGCATTCTGGCCGGACCCGATGCCGCGAACGTAGGGGAAGGTCAGGCTGCGCACGGTGAAGTCTGCGAGCGTGAGATTGGGGATGCTGCGTAAGGCCTCGCGAAGATCCTGCGCGCCTGTTGCCGATTTTACGGTCACCGCCCCCGGCACGTTCTGCAGCGGCTCGGACCATTTACGCGCCGTGACTACCACCTGCAGCGAGGTGCTGGTGTTGGCGGCTGGAGCGTTGTTCGGAGCCGAAGATGCAGCAGGCAGGCTGCTGGCGAATGTTATTGAAGCGAGTGTCAGGATTGCTTTCGTCATGCGAGAGCCGGGCAGGTGCATGATGGGGTACCTCTTGATGCTAAAACAAATCGCAGAATAGCTGTTTCGCGGTCTTCACGCAATTGGAACGTGTATTCTCCTCGACGTCGGCGTGTGCAAGGCCTACTATTTGTTCGTATTCAGGAGTTGATTTGATGCGACGTGCGCTTCCTTGGCTT
Organism: bacterium; assembly: GCA_037129105.1. Classification (GTDB taxonomy): domain Bacteria; phylum Verrucomicrobiota; class Kiritimatiellia; order RFP12; family CAIWXQ01; genus CAIWXQ01. Next base: position 2,903 of record JBAXVM010000209.1, on the reverse strand, counting down.
GTGATATTTTTGGCTGCGCTGACCGCGGTTCTGACGCTGCGCGCCTGGCTGTTGTATGTTCCGCCTGCGCCTGAGGTGCGGGAGCCCTCTACGGAGGGATCGCTTGCCGAGGCGCGGCTCATCCGCAGCAACACGGTTGTTAACCTGGCGGGAAAATTTAGCGAATTCCCCGGTGTGACCGTATCACCTTCCTCCGCCTGGCCCGGGTTTCGCGGGCCGCAGCGCGAGAACATGGCTGTCCTGGACGGGCCGCTGCTCGAAACATGGCCGAGCAACGGCCCGCCTGTGCTCTGGCGCCGAGATCTGGGCGAGGGTCATGCGGCGCCAGCGGTCCGCGACGGCCGCGTTTTCCTGCTCGACTACGATGAGGCGCGCGAAGGCGATGTGCTGCGCTGCCTGGCGCTCGATTCCGGACGTGAGCTCTGGCATCGCTGGTACGCGGTCAAGACCAAGCGCAATCACGGTATTTCGCGCACCATCCCGGCAGTGGACGACACGTGCGTAGTTTCCTTCGGCCCCCAATGTCATGTGCTCTGCGTCACCGCTACCAACGGCGCGTTCCGCTGGGGCATGAGCCTGACAGACCGCTATGGCACCAAGGTGCCGCTCTGGTGGGCAGGACAGTGTCCGTTGCTGGATGCCGGCGAAGCCGTGCTGGCGCCTGCAGGCCGCGCGCTGCTGATCGGCGTCGATGCTGCCACGGGTAAGGTTAACTGGGAGACACCCAATCCGGAGAGATGGGAGATGTCTCACGCATCGGTGATGATTCTGACCGTCGACGGGGTGCGGCAGTTTTTGTATGCAGCCGCCGGCGGCATTGCCGGGGTGGCTGCGGACGGCCCGCAGCGCGGTCAATTGCTGTGGCATACGAAGGCTTTTGCGCCGAGCGTGGTGGCGCCGTCTCCGGTGCCGCTGCCGGACGGGCGGTTTTTCATGACTGCCGGGTATGGCTCCGGCGGCGCGATGTTTCGCGTTTCGCGCTCCAACGACCAGTGGCAGGCGACGCTGCTATTCCAGACCGACCGTCGCGTCTTTGGCTGCGAACAGCAGACGCCCGTATTTCGCGACGGACACCTTTATACCGTGCTCCCCAATGACGCCGGCGACCACCGCCAGGAGTTTGCTTGCCTGACGCTCGACGGCCGGCTCCTCTGGACCAGCGGCCGGGATAATCGGTTCGGGCTCGGACCGTTTCTCGCCGTTGGCAACCGGTTTCTGTTGCTGGACGACAACGCCCGCTTGAGTCTGATGGCGGCAGATGCAAATGGTTGCCGGTTGCTGGCACGGGCGGATATACTGGCAGGTACCGGACGCGATGCCTGGGGCCCCATGGCGTTTGTAGACGGCCGATTGCTGCTGCGCGACAGCAAGCGGATGGTGTGCCTGGATTTACGGGGCAAAGGGATGTAGCTTAGAGCCTGTCAGAAAACCGGTTCGCGCTTGCGGCGGGTCCGGCGGCCCCGCCCTACCACATCAATGGCCGCATAAACGGTAGGGACGCACCTCCGGGGCGTCCGCAAGGAAATGCGCTAGGTCGGGTTTTCGGACAGGCTCTTAGTCGAATAACATGGACAACTTACTCATAGCGATCAGCGCCGTAGTCGTCGGCAGTTCCGTGCTGGCCTGGCTGGCCTGTCAGGGACGGCAGCCCGTGATCCTGGGGTATTTTGTTTGCGGCCTGCTGCTCGGACCCTTCAGCAAGCCGTTTTTCTCTGTGGTGGGCGTGCCGGATGTGACGCACGCCGTGGGCGCTATGGACGAAATCTCGCGTCTGGGCGTGATGCTGTTGCTCTTTCTGGCCGGCCTGGTCCTGCACGTGGACCGGCTGCAGACGTTCTTCCGTACGGCCGCGGTGGTGACGCTGACCAAGTGCGCGCTGTCCTGGGCGGTGATGTTTGCTTTTCTGATCGCCTGGCGCTTTGAGGTGCGCGATAGCCTGATTGCGGCCTTGGCGCTGATGTTTTCCAGCACGATCCTCGTAGTGAAGCTGCTGCCGACCACCACGCTGCACCAGAAACGCATGGGGTCCATCTGCATTGCCGTGCTGATTGCCGAGGACCTGCTGGCGGTGGTGGCCTTGCTGTTTATGGGCTCGGCGCCGCAGTCCGGTCTTTGGGAGCTGCTTCTCTGGCTGCCGCTGCGGCTGGTTCTGCTGGTGGCGGTGGCGGTGGCGGGCGAGCAGTTCGTCCTGCGCCGCATGATGCGCCGGGCAGATACCTACGCCGAGGTGCTGATGATGCTCTGCCTTGGCTGGTGTGTCGGTATTGCTTTGCTGGCGCAGTGCATGGGCTTGCCTTATGAGATCGGCGCCTTTGTGGCAGGTGTTTCGATTGCACGCGGCAAGATTGCGCTGGTGTTCTCGGAGCAGCTCAAGCCGCTGCGTGATTTCTTCCTGATGTTCTTTTTCTTTGTGCTGGGCGCTGGCTTTGAGCTGTCGGCCTTGCGCAGCATCTGGATTCCAGCCGTGCTGGCGACGGTTGTGATTGCGGGCATGCGGCCCTTCCTGCTGGCCTGGCTGTTTCAGCGCCGGGGCGAAGAGCGGGCGTTTGCGCTGGAGACCGGTTTCCGCATGGGGCAGGCCAGCGAATTTGCGCTGATTATTGCGGTGGTGGCCACCCAGCGCAATTACCTGTCGCCGGATGTGGCTCAACTCGTGAAACTGGCCACCGTGCTCTCCATGTTGGTTTCCTCCTATCTCGTGGTGCTCCGCTACCCCACGCCCATTGGCGTGCAGCCGGGGCTGCAGCGGGACTAGGAACCTGTCGGACTTGGAGCCTGTCCGAAAACCCGACCTCGCGCTTTTCCTTGCGGACGCCCCGGAGGTGCGTCCCTACCGTTTTTTGCGGCCATTGCAGTGGTAGGGCGGGGCCGCCGGACCCGCCGCAAGCGCGAGGCGAGGTTTT
>JBAXVM010000208.1:0-5348 GCA_037129105.1 bacterium | reverse complement strand
AATCTGCGCAATCTGCGGACAGTTCATAATGCGCCAAGTCAATTTCCGGACAACGTTCCCATCATGGAACGTTCGCACCACATGCCCAAATACCGTCTCGTCTTTGCCACTAATCATCACGCAGGAAGCCCATGAAGAACGCAACTGTCCAACTACAACGTCCCGCCACCGGCACCCAGGAATGGGCTGCCAGCAACGTGAATATTCAGGACGGGTGCGAGCACGATTGCCGGTACTGCTATGCCAAGACCATGGCTATTCGCTTCAAGCGGGCGACAGCGAAGTCCTGGAGCAAACCCCATCTCCGGCAGCACGACGTGGACCGCCGTTACACCAAGCGGGACGGACGGATCATGTTTCCGACTGCCCACGACATTACCCCGGCGAACCTGGAGCCGTGTCTCGACGTGCTCACCCGGATGCTCGCTGCCGGCAACGAGGTGCTGGTGGTCTCTAAACCGCGCGTGGCATGTGTCAAACGACTCTGCGCCGACCTTCTGCCGTACCGCGAGCAGATCGTCTTCCGCTTTTCCATCGGCTCAACCGATAATGCCGTCCTGTCCTTCTGGGAACCCGGCGCTCCTGCCTTCGAGGAACGCCTGGAATGCCTGCGGATCGCACACATCTCCGAATACGTGACCAGCGTCTCATGCGAGCCCATGCTCGACGCTGCCACGACCCGCTAATCAAGTGGAAGGACAGCATTAAGACCGTCGTGGGCCTCGCACGGCCAATTCTTGCCGGCTTGGATGAATGACGGCTGGCGCGAGTCGAAGAAGGTTGTGTCGGCGGGATTCACCCGTCACGTGTTGGCAACAGGTGGCCCGGGCGCTCCGCGCACGGGCATGCGCGTATACGGCAACGGGCACTGCTGCTTGCCCGTGCGCGGAGCGCCCGGGCCACCACCCAGGCTGCTGAACCGCAGAATATCGAATGCGAACGGCTGGCTTCGTTGGACGTTTCCACCTCTTTCTGGCATACTCTCCGCCATGAATATTCTGTGCAAAAATGCATTCGGACTCCTTGTTCTGGCCGTTGCGATGTCCCTTCTGCCGGCCCGTGGCGCGGAGCCAGTCGTCATGACTGACGTCATCCGCAACTACGAGGCGGACCAGCGCAGCATCAGCTCCTGCTATGATCTGCCGTGGGCGGAGCCGATTCTCGACCGGCAGGAAAAGCATCTGGCTGACTGGCGCGGCAAACTGGGCGCGATCAATTTCGCCGCGCTCGCGCAGGATGCCCGGATTGACTACCTTCTGCTGCAGAACGATCTCGACCGCGAGGTCGTCGGGCTCGCGCGTCAGCGCAAACAGCTGGCCGAGATCGATGCCCTGATCCCCTTCCGCCAGGCCATTGCTGAACTCGAACTCGCCCGGTGGCGCGGCGAGCGGTGTGATCCGGCAAAGGCTGCTGCCACGATCGAGGAGATTGGCAAAACCGCCCGGGAGCTGAAGGAACGCGTGGAAGCCAGTAAGCCGGTGGAAAAGGACGCGAAGAAAGAGGACAAGAACGACGAGAAAAAGGCCGAGAAAAAGGACGCGGCCAAGGAGGAGAAGCCCAAAATACAGATCGAGCCGTCACGCGCGCTGCGGGCTGCCAGGGGTGTGGACGGGCTGCGCCATGGGCTCAAGCGCTGGTTCGAATACCATAACGGCTTCCGGCCCGATTTTACGTGGTGGGTGAAGGCTTCCTACGAGGAGACTGCCAAGTCGCTCGAGGAGTATGCCAAGCATCTGCGCGAGGAAGTCGCCCGGCAGAAAGGGAAGGACGAAGATCCGCTGCTCGGCGAACCAATCGGAGCCGAGGCTCTCGCGAAGGAGCTGCAGCTGGAATACATCGCCTATACCGCCGACGAGATCATTGCCATTGGTGAAACCGAGTTGGCCTGGTGCGAAACCGAGCTCCGGAAGGCCGCCCAGGAGATGGGGTTCACCAACGACTGGAAGGCCGCGCTGGCGAAAGTGAAGACGGCGTTCGTCCCGCCGGGCGAGCAGGACGAACTGGTCGGCCGCATTGCCCGCGATGCGATCGCGTTTGTGAAGGCCAAGAACTTTGTGACGGTTCCGCCGCTGTGCGAGGAGACCTGGCGGATGCGCATGATGCCCCCGGAGATGCTCAAGACGATTCCGTATGCGGCCTATTCAATGCCCGAGATGCAGGTGGCGTATGCGCGCGACGACATGAAGCAGGAGGATAAGCTCATGGTCATGCGCGGCAATAACCGCCACGCCACGCGGCTGACCGTGCCGCATGAACTGGTCCCTGGCCACCACTTGCAGTTCTTCGTCGCGGCGCGGAACCACAATTACCGCCGCGTGTTTGGCACGCCTTTCTATATTGAAGGGTGGGCGCTCTATTGCGAGCTGCGCCTTTGGGAGCTGGGCTGGCCGCAAACGCCCGAGGACCGCATCGGGATGCTTTTCTGGCGCGCCCACCGCGCCGCCCGCATTATCACCACGGTCAAGTTCCAGACCGGCCGCATGCAGCCGCAGGAGATGGTCGACTTTCTCATGGAACGCATCGGCCACGAAAAGTTCGGCGCTACCAGTGAAGTGCGACGCTTTATTTCCGAGGATACGCCCGCGCTCTATCAGGCCGGGTACCTGATTGGCGGGCGCCAGCTCCACGTGTTGCACGACGAGATGACCGGACCCGGGAAAATGACTGAGCAGCAGTTCAACGATGCGGTCCTGTCCCAAAACGCCATGCCCATCGAGCTGCTGCGTGCCGCCCTGCGCAGCCTCCCTGTGAAGCCCGACGCGGCGCCAGCGTGGAAGTTTTGAAAGATAGGGCGTGACGCGGTAAAGGCAACGTGGGCGACGGATGTTATTTGGACGGCCTAAAGCCGTCCCTACCGTAGGGACGGCTTTAGGCCGTCCATGGACAACGAATGGCGCGTCGAATCAAAGGCATAGAGCATGAAATATCGAAAGGCAGAACCTGTTCTTATTCTGGCCGCGTTTCTTCTTTGCGGGCATGGGCTCGGCCAGGAAGGCGGTGCGGCAAAGGCGGACACAAACACACCGGCTGCAAGCCCGGTGCGCATTGAGCCGGTTCAGTATCTGATTACCCGGGAGGCATCCTACCCCATGGAGCCGGGGATGCCTGCGGCAAGGACCAATGCGCAGGCCGTGTTGTCGTTAAACGCAACGGTTGATTCCACCCTTCTGGTGGCGGGTGCGGCCATGGAGTTGTCGGAGCTGCGCGACAACACGGGAAGAGATTTGCTGACCAATGCCGGACCGGGCATCAAGTTCGGCTATCAGCTGGCGAACGTTCTGGAATCCAGGCGGGGTTTCAGCACGTCCTTCGATCTGCGCTCCCGGTTTCCAGATGCCCGTGCCACGGCGCTTCAGAGCATCAAAGGCAAAATAATTTTGGCGATCACACAGTCGATTGAACCTGTTCGCATTGATTTGAAAAAGCCCGGTGCCCCGCTGGTTTTTGCCGGGATCAATTTCACGTTTATGCGTCTGGAACGTGTTGCCCAGACCGGGTATACCGTTGTCCTCGTCAACAGCAACGCCATGGATGTTTTGCGGCTTGGCCGGCGCTTTCGTCTCGCGGAGATGAGCACTGCGGATGGCCGGAAGCTGGCCTATAGCAAGAGCAGCATCCGGCGCACTAAAGGGCAACTTCCTGAAGTTCTAATCACCTTCCAGTGGATGCAGAATGTCGACCCCGTGTCGGTTCTCATGCCGGACGAAGCCATCCCGCAGCGGCAGGAGTATCCGTTTGAATATCATGATCTGCCGCTGCCTCCGCTCCAGGCCGCCTATGCTTCCGCCGCATCCGCCGCACCGGCGGCCCGGGTTCCGCCGCTGCCGTTGCCGACACTCCCGACAAATACAGTTCCGCTCACCACGCTGCCAGCGTCCACAGTCACCCTGACGGTGCAGAATCATCCGGTTCCATGGATCATCGCAGAAATTTTTCGGCAAACCGGAAACACGCTGAAGTATCGGCCCTTCGGCGGGCGCTCCGGGGTCACGCCGCCTTCTTTCTCCGTGGACTGGAAAGAGGTTTCCTACTGGCAGGCCGTGTCCGAGTTGTGCCGGTCGAACAACCTGTGCGAGAATCAGTCCGAGCTGCAGCAGGTGGCGGGGTATTCCGATCAGTCCGAGCCGCGGGAAAAGATCGAGCTCATTGGTGCCATACGCGCGCGGCTCCTGGACGTCCGCGTGAAAACGGAAAGTCTTGTCCGGTATGGAGCCCAGGCGGGAAAATCCGAAGAGAGCTCGTTCATGCTTGCGGGCGAGGTGAAGGTTGAACCGCGGGTGCCCCTGATCACTCACGGCTGCGAGGTCCGGGCGTGCGTTACAGAAAGCGGGCTCGATCTGGCGCGGATCGGTTCGGCAGCGCAGAGCCAGCTGGCGCCGCCGGTGTCGCCCCAGGCAGGGCGCGATCAGCCGGGCAACGCTGAGCCACGGGTGAGTTTCAGCCTCACCGCGCCGCTGCGCCCCGGGGCCTTTCCGGGCCGGATTGCCGCTCTGCGCGTGTATTATTCTGTTCAAGCTTCCGACCGCGCGGGCACGCCGCAGGGGATCAAAACCTACGCCGGCTGGATCGATTTTCACGACATCGAGGTGCCGCTCCTGCCCGAGCCGCTTCCCTGAGCCGACTTTCCGTTGCAGCGCCTGGGGGGGCGCCGTACAATACGCGTCAATCGACGGGTTGGTGTCTCACCGATTTATTCACGCAACGCAAAGGTCTTACGATGACAGCGGAAAACACGGTTCTGGTCCTGGTGGATGTGCAGGGGCGACTGGCGGAGAGCATGCATGACCGGGACACGTTGTACGACAACTTGCAGCGTCTCATCAGGGGGATGCAGGCCCTGCAGGTGCCGATCATCTGGGTGGAACAGATCCCGGAGAAGATGGGCGCAACCATTCCGCAGGTCGCTGCGCTGCTGACTGCCGAACGCCCGATCCGTAAAACCTGTTTCAGTTGCTGCGGCAGCGAGGAGTTCCGGAACAAGCTGCAAGCGCTGAACCGGCGTCAGGTGGTGGTGGCCGGGATCGAGGCGCACGTCTGCATCTACCAGACCGCCGCGGATCTCGCCAGGGACGGCTATGCCGTGGAAGTTGTGGCCGACGCCGTCTCCTCGCGGACACTCGCCAACAAGCAGATCGCGCTGCAGCGGATCCAGGGCCTGGCCGGGGCTGGTGTGATCAGCGTGGAGATGGGGCTGTTCGAGCTGGCCAGGACCGCCGAGCACCCGGCATTCCGGGAGCTGCTGAAGATCGTGAAGTGACGAGGAACCTGTCGGTAGAGAGCACTGGAACGATCCAAGGCCTTCTGCCGACAGGTTCCTCGTTGGTTTGCAATAGCAGTTCTTGTTATGG
>JBAXVM010000207.1:0-5358 GCA_037129105.1 bacterium | reverse complement strand
TTCAGGGTTCAGGGGTCAGGCAGGTCAAAATATCGGGCACGAAGCGCCAAATGTCGAATGTTATTCGTGGACAGGAGATGGACATCCCCATTTTTTTCTGGCATGTTTGCCACTGTGAAGTTGCTGCTCTATGCTGCTTCCTGCCGCGCACCGGTGCGCACGCTTACGGCGGAACTCTGCCTGCAGGCGGCGGACATGTTCGCGCGTGAGGGGCTGGCGGAAGAAGCGCAAGCCAGCCGCAGCGCCGGTGAGGATATCCACCAGGCGTACTCGCTCTGGCATGCCGAACAGGGGCTGGCACTCCCCGACAACGTCAATGCGCTGACGATCGCCTGTGTCATGCGCCGGACAGGGTCCGAGCCCGCGCCGGTCTTTTATACATTCCACCCGCTCTATGCGAGCATTCTGCTTCATGATGCCTTCCGCTATCTGCAGAATCCGGGTTTTGTTTTGGATCACGAGCATGTGCATTGCCGGGAATTCGGGCTGACCGACGAACTTGCGGTTTGCCGCCGCCACCTGGCAGAAATTCCGCCCAGAGGCCGGGATATTCTGAACCAGTGTGCCGCGGCTCAGCAACGTCAGCAACGGCTGACATTGCGCGCGCTGGCGGTCTCGTGCGGGATGGATCCGGCCACGTTGAATTATTACCGCCGGCATCCCCGGGTCGACCGGGCCGTGATGGATGTTCTGCCGTTGACGACGCGGGATCGCCTGACTGCAGCCCTGGCATCTGTCGAACAGGAGGCCCTGCGCAATCATCTCATCGTGGAGCAGAAACAGGTGGCCGTAAAGGCCGGTCTGGACGAAGCCACGCTGATTGCCTGCAAGCGGCGCCATGATGATTTTGCCTGCCGGCTGGACGAAGCCATCGCACGGTCCGTCGCGCATTACCGTGGCGCCATGAGCCGGCGCATCGCCGACATCCTGCAGGCGTATGAAAAGGAATCGTCCGTATTTAATCCGGCTGATCTGGCCCGGCGCGCCGGCATGACCGTGGCCGCGTTGAAAGAAGCTGCGAGTTGGGATGCGGACCTGGCCGGACGAATTGACGACTGCTTCGCAGGGTCCCTGTGCCGGGCGCTGGAACGTGCGATGGCGGAAGCGAACCGTGATGGCGTGGAGGTTACGCAGGCCTATCTCGCCGGCCAGCTCGACGTGAGCGAGGCCTCCATCTCGGCATACAAGAAACTGCCGGTCGTTGGCGACCTGATCCGGAACGGGCTGGCTTTTTCCGCCGTGGAAAAGGTCCGTCAGGCCGTGGAATCGCTGGCATCCGAAGGCGTGCCGGTAACCCTGGGCACCGTAGCCGGCCGCGCAGGTGTGGATCCCAGCACCGTTTCCCGCATCCGGGCCCGCGACGAGGAGCTGCGCGGCCGAATTGGCGCTTCGGTGAATGAAAGCACGATCGCCGCCAGGTTCCCCGATGTCGCAAGCGTCCATCGCCGCCTGCAGGAGCGGCGGGCCCTGTACGGCCGGGATGACTGCAATACGGCCTCCGCCCTGTCCTGTTCGCTTGAAAATGGCGGGGATAGTGGTCTGCTGCGCGCCTGTCATCAGCTCCATGTGCCGCTGCCGCAGGCCAGACCCGAAGCCGCCAATTGGCTGGTCGTATACCTGAACCGGATGTCCGAGACAAAGCTGTTGACCCGGGATGAGGCGCAGATCCTCTGGCAACGTGGCCGCGCGGATGATCCGGAGGCCGCCGAAGAGCTGATGGTCCGCACGCGGCCGCTGGTCCGGTTTATAATTGAAAGTGATTTGCGCGAGGAGATCGACCCGTCGGGCGTCAAGTCAGACCTGCTGGAGCACTTGATCCGCCGCGGGGATGACCTGCTGCTCGACGCCTTTCACGCCCCGGAGATCGAAGGGCACATCCTCGGCCATTTTCAGCGGGCGCTGGCGGTCGGATTGCGCCGGGCGCGCATTGATTATTATCTGGAGCGCAGCACGCGTTATCGCCGGACGCTCTCGCTTGATCAGCCGCTCGGTGCCGACGGGGACGTCGACACCTATACGCTGCTGCAGACCCGGTCGCTGGCGTCACAGAATCTTTCCCCGGATGAGGTCGTCTCCGTGCTGGATGGTTCTTCCGTCGAACACGAGATGGAACTGGTGGCCCGGCGGGATGAGGCCTCCGGCGTGCACATGGTGCGCTCACAAGACAAGCAAGCTCTGGCCGCAACCCTGGGGCAAATACTGACCCGTGCAGGGGCGCATGTCTTGCAATCCAGAGGTGTGGTGGGGCGCTGGGCGCTCTTCCTGGGCGGATCGCTGGGACGCCTGGGGACCGCGGTCTACGGGAAATGCGGGCTGGAGCTCTATCTGCTGGTGGACGGCACAGACCTGTTTGCGGTTGAGGTGGCGACGTACCTGGGCGACCTGGCGCGCACCAACCCGCAAGTCCGGGTGCTCTTGCAGCGCTTTGGCGTAGCCGCGCTGGCCCCTGCCCGCGCGCTGGCCATCCGGAAGGCCCTGGTCAACGGGCACGATCGTTCGTTCAGCAGCGGACTGACGCCGGAGGAGTTCCTGTTCCAAATCCAGGCGAACGGGATTCTGGTGCTCGAGTCCGCCCGAACTGAAGCGCGCTCCCTGGCGGCCGCGTTCATCCGCAGCTTTGCGGATGAAACGCCGGAAGATGTCGCGCGCGGCATCCTGGACGCCAAGGTGGATTTTCTGGCCGGCCAGCGGGAGGCACTGCACGTCGTGGCGCTGGAGATGGGCTTCCAGCCGCGCTGAAGCGAACCACCGCCTGCGCCAGCGACCGGATCAGGAGGTCTGTTCCACGAGGTAGTTCTGGATGCCCATTTGCTTGATCTGGTCGAGCTGAGCCTCGAGCCAGTCAATGTGATCTTCCTCGTCGCGAAGAATGGACTCGAGGATTTCGCGGGTGCCGTTGTCGGCCTGCTCGACGCAAATGCGAATGTCCTGATTGTAAGCCGTGATGGCATCGCGCTCCGCCTGCCAGTCGTTCTTGTGCTGCTTTTCGACGTCCGGTCCGATGTGAACCTTGCGCAGCTCGGAGACCACGGGCTTCCCCTCGAGAAAGACGATGCGTGCAATCAGCTTCTCGGCATGCTTCATCTCGCCGATGGCGCGCTTCTGGATGGCGTCGTGCAGCTTCTTGTACCCCCAGTTCTCACACAGCTCGGCATGCACAATATACTGGTTGATGGCCGTCAGCTCGTCCGCCAAACGCTCGTTCAGCTGCCGAATCACCTTGTCATTACCCTTCATAGCCTGCTCCTTTTTGTTAACACGTCCGGTACACACATCAGGATCGAAAAAATGAGCGCCACATTGAAGCGTGCCTCTTTCCGCGGTTCCGTCATGTTCGGCGGGGAAAATGATTCGCTCCGGGTCGGTTCCTCAGCATCTAGTGGCACGATTCAAATCCAAGATACGTGCGAGGATGCTAACAGCGGCGAGACATGAAGTCAATTACGCGGCGTATTCAGCGATTCCCGGGCGCATCCCTGTTTCATTACAGGCTTGAGTTCGGTGGGCCGGAACTCCGGTTCCGGCCCGGGAGACGCCAGGGAGGCCGGATATGGAAATCCGGCCTACTTCAGGCGTGGCGTGCACAACGGAAGTGGGCCGCAACTCCGATTGCGGCCTACAGTACAACAGCGCAATGTCAAGCAAACAGGGATACGCCCGCGATTCCCTGCCATGGTCTTTTCCTGAAGCGGTCGAGAATTCTCACCACGAAGCCGCCGCGTGGCTGCGCCACGCGGCGGCTTCGTGGTAAAAAGAATGTTTTCTAAGCTTTTCGCCTTGCTATCACATCTCACCCGAAGATCTGCGTAATCTCCGGACAACAAACCGAATGGCATGCTTGTCGGTTTTAGAGATCTCGCAACCCGCTATCCGCGGGTTGCATAACTAGGAACCTGTCGGCAGAAGGCACCAGAACGATCCAAGGCCTAAGTCCGACAGGTTCCTAGCGCGCCCGCTCCCCGCGTGCCGTGAGAATGGCCAGGGCTTCCTGGCTGGACCGGGCCGCCAGGAGGGCCTGCCGGCCCTCGGCATCGAGCGCGCGCGCCAGCGCGCCGATCAGCCGTGTGTATTCGGTGGTCACGGCCGGCGGCGCCAGCACCATAGCCAGGAAGTGCGCCGGCTGGTCGTCGGCGGCCGCGAACGCCACGCCCGTGCGGCTGATGCCGAAGGCGCAGACCAGGCGGTTGGTCGCGGTCGTGCGGGCATGCGGCAGAGCCACGCCATTTTCGATGAGCGTGGCGGACTTCTGTTCCCTGTCAAAAATATCCTGCCGCGCCTCGTCGGGCGCCGCGACTGCGCCGCTGCGCGCGCACAGCGCCAGAAGCTGGTCGAGCGCCTCCTCCCGGGTGCGTGCGCGCAGATCGAGCGAGATGCTCTGCCAGGCGAGCGCCTCCAGCGCGGCCGGCTGCCGGCCGCGGCGCACCGCACCGCTCAGCATGGCGTACATGTCGCCGGGCGTTTCGCAAGCCAGCAGCGCCGCGCGCCCCTCCTCGTGAAGCGTCTGGCTGATGGCGGCCAGAAATTGCAGCTGCGGCGCAGCCGCATGCACAGGAGCCAGTGCCAGGACGATGATGCGCGCGGGTTTGCCGTCGAGCGTATCGAAGGCTACGCCTTCCGGCTTCAGCCCCACCGCACACACCAGCCGGTCCACCGCGTCCGTGCGGGCATGCGGAATGGCAATGCCATGCTGCAGCCCGGAGGAGAACCCCTGTTCGCGATCCAGCACCGCCTGCTGCGCCGCTGCCGCATCGCGAACCAGCCCGCTAACCTGCAACAGCCCGATCAGCTCGGCAATGATGCCGGCCTTGTCCGTGGCCTGCAGGCGCGGCTGCATGGCGCCCGCCACCAGAAAGCTGCGCAAGGCCACCGCGGCGGCTGGCGCCGCTTCGCGCGCGCCGGCCTCCCGATCCTCCTGCACCTGCTGCCGCAGCCGCGCGGCATCCAGCGGCTGGCGTACCTCCAGCAGGCTCTGCTCAATACCGGCCGCCACCTCGAGCATGGCCGTGTTGATAAGCTCACGGTCCTGCGGCGCACAGGTAAAGACAACCCGCGCGCCCGGGTTCTGCACGCTAAAGGCGCTGGCGTCGCGCGTGAACTGGTACAAATGCTCGCGCCGATGGAACAGGTTGACGTAGTACCCTTCCTCCTCGAACAGCTCCACCAGACGCCCCATCACAAGTTCCGCGGCGTTGTGCGACGGGAACGTGAAGGTGATCCGCGCATCCTCGGCAGCCGGAAAGCCGCCGCGCAGTCCCACCCCGCCCCTGGCAAACACCCGCTCCGTCACCACCGGCGCCAGCACGCCGGCCACGGCAAACAGCACCACCAGCGCAACCAGCAGCGCAGGTGCCAGCAGGC
>JBAXVM010000206.1:0-5370 GCA_037129105.1 bacterium | reverse complement strand
ACGGCCGACAGGGACTCGTTGAGCTTGGCAAGGATTTGCTCGCAGGTCTCGATCTCGCCAAGCAGTTGCTCGGCCTTCAGTGCGCGTTCCTTGAGGTCAATGGTGCTGGCTTGCTGCTGCTTGCGCAGGGTGTTGTTAACTTTCATTGGGAATTCCTGTTGTTGGTTCGTGAATGAAAACGATCATGTTATGGCGCATGCCGCTTTGACGCAAGAAGCAAAACGGGGGCGATGACATGGCGACCGGCCGATGGCGCATCGTTTGGCTCTCAGTCTCGGTTGATCCTCAAATCTTTTGCTTTGTCGTTGTAGCTCATAGACCATTCGTGCGTCACGCCAGCAGCATCAACCTTGCATCGTCTAGCACTTACCGATTTGGACCATGGCCAGCGCATCCATACTGCGTATCTCAGGAACTCTCTGACAAGTGGAGCAAACATATGACTTTTAGGCGCTTGCAGACAGGTTGACCCCACGTAAATTTCTATTTTACCATCTGTAAGACATAGCCGAATATTATTGTCATCTTTCGTGTGTGCTTGATACCAGATCAGCCCTACGAACGTCGCAACGGGTTTATCAGGGGGGGGCGTTGTGTGGGTCTTCTTCATCATTAATCCTGAGAACGTCAGCGATCACCGCGGCCCACTCTTTGGAACGACAGCAAACCATTCTTCTGCCGCGAAATCCGCGTAATCCTTGCGGCGGGTCCGGCGGCCCCGCCCTACCCCTGCAATTGCAGCAGAATCGGTAGGGACGTACCTCCGGGGCGTCCGTAAGAAAATGCGCGAGGTAGGGGTTTTGGATAGGCTCTAAGTCCGACAGGTTCCTAGGACCCCGGATGCACGGCCTTGGAGCCCTGCTGGCAGAGTGGGCAGGCGGCGGGTTCCCAGACTTGGGGGGCCATGTGGAGCAGGCTGAAGGTGGGGAGGTCGAACTTGGCAGAGCCGGCGCTGCGGTCCACCAGCACGGCCACGGCTGCGACCTGTGCGCCGGCGGCGCGGACAATGTCAATGGTCTCCTGCACGCGCCCGCCGCGCGTGATGACGTCCTCCGCCACGACGTAGCGCTCGCCCGGCTGCATCGTAAAGCGCCGCATCACGAGCTTGCCGTCCTGCTTCTCGGCAAAGATCGAGCGCACATCCAGGGCACGTGCCACTTCGTGGCCGACCAGGATGCCGCCCAGCGCCGGGGAGATCACGCCGTCGATCCGCACCCCGCCCAGTTCGGGCAGCATGCGCCGGACCAGCTCCGCGCAGAGCTTCTCGGCCACGCGCGGGTAGCGCAGCACGTTGGCACACTGGAAAAACCGGTTGCTGTGCAGGCCGGAGCGCAGCTCGAAATGCCCGCTCAACAACCCGCCCGTCTCCTGCAGCAAATTCAGAATGTCGTGTTCAGTCATGGTGTTCTCCTGAAAGGGAGCAAATTATCAAACTCAATTGCAAACCGCAAACAGGAATCCAAAACGTACGGGCAACGGGTGCGTTTGAGAATTTCCAATCTTCTGTTTTCACGTTTCAATCGGTTTGCGCGGCAGGGTTTCGATCGGCTCCAGCACGGGGATGGACTGATCCGTGGCAGCGGCTTGCAGCTCCTCGAAGCGGCGGGCGCTGACGAGCACACGCGACTCCAGCGATCCCATGGCCTTGTTGTAGCTTTCGGTCGCCTTGCGCAGGCGCTCACCGAGATCCTCGAAATGGCCGGTCATATCCGCCAGCCGCTTGTAGAGCTCGCGTCCCAGTTCGGAGATGTGCTGTGCGTTTTCGGCCAGCGCCTCCTGACGCCAGCCAAAGGCCACAGCCTTGAGCAGCGCGATCAGCGTGGTCGGCGTGGCCAGCACCACGCGACACTCAACGCCGGCCTCGATGAGCGTGGGGTCGGCTTCCAGCGCGGCGCCGTAGAAAGATTCGCCAGGGAGGAACAGCACGACAAACTCCGGCACCGGGTTCAGCCGCTCCGAGTAGCTCTTGGCTGAGAGCGCCCGGATATGTTCGCGCACGCGGCGGGCATGATCGGCCATCTTGGCGCGACGCACGGCGTCGTCTGTCGCGTTCATGGCTTCCAGATAGGCATTGAGCGGCACCTTGGCGTCCACGGCCACGCAGCGTCCGCCCGGGATCCGCACGATCAGGTCCGGGCGCAGCCGCCCTTCTTCGCCGGGGAGGTTGACCTGCTCGTCGAAATCGCAGTAGCGCTGCATGCCGGCCATTTCCACGACCCGCCGCAGCGTGAGCTCGCCCCAGCGGCCGCGCGACTGCGGCGAACCAAGCGCCTTGGCCAAGTTGCCGGTCTCCTTGCGCAGCAGCTCCTGCGCGCCCTGCAGCGAGAGCACCTGTTCGGTCAGGCGGGCGTAGGCGTCGGTGCGGGAGAGTTCGATCTCTCCGACGCGGCGGTCAAACTTTTCCAGCGATTCGCGCACCGGCTTCACGAGCTCGTCGATCGCCTGCTGACGGCGGGAGAGGTCGCCCCGGGCCTGCTCCTGAAACTTTTCCAGCGCGGCGCGGGCGAGATCGAGGAAGGACTGGTTGTTATGGCGCAGGGCCTCGGCTGAAAGGGCCTGGAAGGCATCGGCCAGGGCGGTGCGGGCGTTTTCCAGCAGTGCGAGCTTCTGGGTCGTGGCCTCGCGTTCCGACAGGAGCGTGGCCGACAGCTCGGCCTCGCGCGCCGCCAGCCGCTGCAGGTCGCGTTGCAGCTCCGCCAAACGCTGCTCGCCGGCAGTGCGTGCGGCGCGCAGCTCCGCAGCCTGCGACTCCTGCATGGCCGAGCGCTCGCGCAGCGTCGCGAGGTCGCATTCAGCCTCGGCGCGCTGTCGCGCCGCCGACGCGCGGCCGATCAACCACAGAGCCAGGCTGCCGCCTGCGACTCCAATCCCCAGACCCGTCAGAAGCCAGAACGTATCCATGCCGGACATAGTAAAGGCTGAAGGCGGAAGGCTAAAGGCTAAAGTGAAAGGCTAAAGGCTGAAGGCTGAAGGCTGAAGTGAGCCTAGGTGTGGGGAAAGGGGGTGCGTTTTTAGTCGGTGGATCGTCGAAAAAAACCAGACATGCCCGAACGAATACACCGTTTGAATTTGGAACTCATGAAAGCAGGAAGACCCCTGAATCATGGAAGGCCATTTGTTTTAGGTCTAGCAGCCTGTCGGACTTAGCCTTCTGGGGGCACAAACCTTCTGCCGACAGGCTGCTAGTTCTAGGAACCGGTCGGCAGAAGGCACCGGAACGATCCAGGGCCTAAATCCGACAGGTTCCTAGTCGCGATCTTCGGTGAAAGTGGAATTGTTCGGTCCGGCGGAGGCGGATTTGCGCATGGCCTCGTCATCGATCTGCCGGGCAAGCCTGGCCGAAGTATCGGGATCCGACTGGCGCAGCAAGTTACAGATCCCACTGAGCGCGCTGTCGCGCGCCTTCCCGCGCGGCAGAGCCAGCACCCAGGCGCTGGCCGCTTCCTGATCGTTCTGGCACCAGGCCTGCGCCACCTGACTCCAGGTATTGGCGCGCAATTCGCCATCTGCGAACTTCTCCGCCCATTTTGCCGCGGCTTCAGGATCCTGCCACGCCCAGGTACAGACCACGGATTGCGCCATGCTCGACTGCAAATCGCCGGCGGGCAGCGTGGCAATGTAGAGGGCCGCGTCTTCAGGCGCGGCGTTGGCCCAGGCGTTGACGGCGTTTGCCAGCGGATACGGCGGTTGGGTGTTCGACAAGCCAGCGGCCCATGCGACCGCCGCGGCCGGATCGTTGTTCGCCCAGGCGCCGGCAATATTGGCAAAGAGATTCTTGCGCGCGTCATTATCCGGCAGTTTCAACGCGTACTCCACCGCGGCAGCCGGCTCGTTGAGCGCCCACCGCGTCACCACGCTGTGGAGCGTACTCTGGCGTTCGGAAGTGTCCGGCATCTGTGCAATCCACTCGATCGCACGGGCAGGATCGCTATGGGACATCCCGTTGGCAATCTGCGCAATGCAT
The DNA here is from genome assembly GCA_037129105.1 of bacterium. Lineage (GTDB taxonomy): Bacteria > Verrucomicrobiota > Kiritimatiellia > RFP12 > CAIWXQ01 > CAIWXQ01. Next base: position 1,406 of record JBAXVM010000206.1, on the reverse strand, counting down.
TCGTCGCGAAGGCGACCGGCCGGCAGCCCGGCCACCAGGCGGGCGGCAGAATCGGGATCAGAATAGCTGAGGTTGGCGACTAAATTGCGCAGGGCCGCTGTCTGCGTCGGCCCTGCCGCGAGCGTGAGCGCCCACTTCAAGGCGCGGTCCGGATCGGTTTGCGCCATGGAGCTGACAATCGTCGTAATGGCCTGGTTGCGTGCCCGGCCTACCGGCATGGCATCCGCCTGCCGAATGGCGGCGTCCGGGTCAGTCCGTGCCATAGCCGAGATCACGCTCTGCAGCGCCCCGTCCCGCGCGCGATTGGCCGGCAGGGAGAGGACCCAGGCCAGGGCTGCGGCCGGGTCATTGTTCGCCCAGGCGGAAGCAATGGTCTGGATCAAACTGTTGGCAGTCTGGCCAGGCGGCAGCGTCTTGGCAAATGCGGCTGCGGCAGCCGGATCCTTATTGGCCCACTGCCAGCCAATGCCCGCAACGATCTGGTTCTTCTGCACACCATCCGGCAGGGACTGGATCCAGGCGACTGCCGCGGTGGAATCCTTCTGCACCCATTGCGAGGCAATGCTTTGCATGGCATTGTTGCGCATCTGCCCGGCAGGAAGCTGCGCCGCCAGGTTCAGCGCGGCCTGCGGATCGAGTCGGGCCAGCGCGCTAATCACGGCTTGCGTCGCCTGATTGCGCTCGTTCCCCGGCGGCAGTTGCGCCACAAAGGCAAGGACACCGGCACGATCCTTTTCCAGCCCGCTCGATATCGCGCCGGCGTAGAGTTGCTGCCGCAACGCTATGTTCCGAATGGCCGAGACATAGGCAAGCGCAGCCGCCGGATCCTGGCCGGCCCATTGACTGACGAGCGCCTGGATGAAATACTGGCGCAGTTGCCGGTTGGCCATTGTTTCCGCCAGGACCAGCACAGCCGGGATGTCGGCCAAGGCAATCGATTTCGCCAGCTCCAGCAGCGCCTGATAGCTTTTGCTGGTATCGTTCTTGTCCAAGGCCGCCTTGATGGCGGCAGCCACGTCAGCCAGCGGAATCGTTTTGCGGTCGGCAGTTACAACGCCTGTGGCGCGCAGCGTCCCCCCCGTGCCGGCGGAGGGCGCATTCGTCGACAGCGATACCAGAACTGCACCAACAATCGGCGGAGCGATTTTTCCGGAAGCGGCAACCGGGGGTGTCAAGGTCTTGCTCAAACCGGGCTGGAGCCGGTTGCCGGAGGAATCAGGCAACAGGTTCTGCCCGATCAGGATGCCCACACATAACGCCAGTATGACGACCAGCACGTGCCGCAACGCGTGGGTGTTGCGCAGTTTACCTTGATTTGTAAGAACAGGCACCATGGCTATAAAATTAGTGCCTGTTCGGCATCGTTGTCGAGCAGCAATTCAGTCAATTGCCGGATGATGCGCCGG
>JBAXVM010000205.1:0-5447 GCA_037129105.1 bacterium | reverse complement strand
GGCGACACGAATGCCCTTACGGGCACACTACAAACGGCTTATTGCCGATTCTAGGCAGTTTGTAGTGACGCCGTAAGGCGTTTTGGCGCCCCGCCAGCCAGTGGCCAGCGCAACGCGCTGGCCATAGAGGCCAGACATACCCGAACGAATAAGCCGGGATTATTTCGCCCACGCAAACGCGTGTGCCGCCTCGATGACCCGATCGTATGCATCCAGGTCGATATTGGATGGCAGCGGGCTTCCGGTGCTGAGAATGAACGGTGCCCCCGGCCCGGACTGCCGGATTTGACGCTCGACTTCCCGTTTGATCTCATCCGGCTGATTCCGCATCAGCAGGAGCTCGGAATCGAGATTTCCGAAGAGACAGCGGCTGGGACCAAAGACCTGCCGGATTTTCTCAACTGTCAGGTCGATGCCTTTCCGGGGCTGTTCAAAAGCAAAGGCATCCACGGGAACCGTGGCCTGCTGTTTCAGCACCGGCAGAATATCCCCCTCGTTCCAGAGGATTGTTTTAAGGCCGGCTGCCCGGGCTGCGGCCACAATCGACACCTGACACGGCAGGGCGAAGCGTTCGAACAGCTCCGGCGAGATGATATCGCAGGATGCCCATCCATCCGCGATGAACACCGCCTCTGCCCCGGCTTCCTTCAGTTGGCGCATCCGGGTGTGGTGATCGGCGCCCATTAAGGCGCAGACATAAGTAAATAGCGAGGGGTTCTCCATCATCAGCAGCATGGCGTCTTCGAAGCCCAGCGCATAGCAACTGTAGACATACGCCGGCGAGTAGTGGGGCAGAATCAGCGTGCGATCGCCGACCTCGCGGATCAGTCGGGTCAAACCGGACAAATAGGACTCTCCCCAGCCGGCAAAAGTTGGAATCAGCCGGTCGGTCCGGAAGGTTCGAATCAGCCGGTCGGCATCCGCAAAGGTTTCGACCTTGCCAACCGCGCCGCACCCCTTGGCCCCGGTCTGCAGTTCATACAACGAAAGGCTGTCTTTGGTTAACCCGTATACCATGCCGGTGTTGTTGTTTCGGACGACCCATTTGGCCGCGTCTTCTTTCAGCAGGGTCGGTTCCAGCGGGCCCTCGATCGCGCCGGTATAAAAGAGCAAGTCGACGTCATGCCGGGCCAGCAAAGCCCGATGCGCCTGGTGCCACGAATCACTCCCGCCGACCGCCAGCTGCCAAGGTTCAATCCCCGCCGCTTTCCACGTGTAGTCGAACTCCCAGTTGAAGAGTGCGACCGGCACCCGATCCGTCGCGACACCCGATAGCGCCTGCAGCGCAAGCTGTTTGCCATTTTTCATATTCGTACAGCGGGACCTTCTGCGGCGCCGCCTCCCTTGGCGAGTTATGACGCTGTGTATGCAACCGTCCTGCAGCAGGCTGGAACCTGACGTGCCCGGGTACAACGGGACCTACGGGACCGTTGAGATGGGAAGTAGACGGCTGGTATGCGGCCTAGTACTTGATCGTCACGCTTAGCGAGGTCACATTGCGATCAAAGGTGCGCGTATCTTTGTAATCCGTCGTCACGTCACGTCCCATCTCAGCCATATACCCCAGCTCGGCGCTGAGGTTTGGCGTGAACGCATAACGTAATCCCGCGTTTACCGTGTATTCGCAATCATCCCGCGTCTGGGCCATGCTGGCGCGGTAATCCGCCCGCGCCACGCGACCGCCCAGCAGCGCCGTCATCTGGTCCGTTAACTTATGCGCATAGTTCAACTCCAGCGCAGATTCCTCCGTCGCCGACTTGCCCGTGCTCGACACCGAGCGCCCCTGCTTATATTTCAGGCCCACCGTATCCTTCGCGGAAACTTTGGCTTCAAGCGAGCCATCTGCGTAGAAAGTAACCGGATTGGCATCTTTCACCGCCATACGGTCCTCGTAATGGCGGAAATCGGGCCCCGCCTGCAGTTTCACAGTCAACCACTTGGTCGGCTTCCCTTCCATGCCCAGCAGCAAACGCTGATATTCACTGGAGGCGGACAGCGCACTCCCGATCACCTGGTCCTGGTGCTGCTCGCCCGCGCGATAGCCAAAAGTCAGGGCGAAGTTTGTGGTCACTTTGTAGCCGAGATCGCCGCCGAAATTCCGGTCGTAGCGGTCCACATAGTTCACATAGTTGGCATTCGCGTCAGCCTTCACCAGCATGTTGAAGTTCTGCACCATGCCTACACCACGAATAAACCAGCACTCCTGGTCATACTGCAGCGCCGCATTGGCCTTGTCCTGTACCTGCTCGCGACGATCCCGCACCACGCTGCTCACGAATGCATTGTTGAGCTTGCCGTTATAACTCGGCCCATACGCACTGCCATCGATATAGCTGAACAGATTGTCCGCGGTCAGCGTCACATCCCCGCTCTTTATTTTCAGCCCCGTCGACACGCGCTGCGCGCTGTAGCTTTCCGTCGTGGCGTCATGGTAGCGCGCAAACTCAGGCAAATACCCGAGCGTCAACGAGCGCACCAGTCCTTTCGGATCCGGGGAGAGCAATGGTGCAAAATCAAACACCACCTTCGGCGACAGCGTGGTCACCCACGAAGCCTTCTTGGCCGAAGCCGCCGCACTGCCAGCGATCGGCGAAGCTACGTGTGTCAGCTCGTAATCTGTCAAAAAGATGTTGTCGTCATAGCTTTCCTTGATCGTCAGGGAAGCTTCCGTCAGCCATTTTGGCTTGGGCGGCAAGAGGGATGTGTCGTCGGTTGTGGCCGCCGATAGAGAAGCCACGCCCCCGACCACGATTGAAAGCACCAGCCCGTATTTCACGGCGGGGCACAGGCGAGATTGCAACTGACGTAAACGCATCTTGAAAAATCCTTTCGCTATACTTTAACGACACCGCCTAGCCATACAACCAGCTGGCGCCGCTCTCCGCCGGGTTCGCACAAAAAAGAGCACGATGCAAACCACCGTGCCCTGCAGATGCGCCCCACAGACAAGCAACAAAACAGACCTTAACAACCGCGCCTTTTACGCGCAAGCGTAAAAACATGCAGGTAAGGAACGCAGCATGGTCTTTTCCTGAAGCTGTCGGAATTCTCACCACGAAGCCGCCAACGTGGCGCTTCAGGAAAAGACCATGCCACCAGCCCGGGCGCATCCCCGTTGCCAGCGAATTGCTGTTGCTATCTGCAGCACGTTTTTCGCATGATAGCGTGCACGTGTAACGGATCGGCAGGAGGATGTTTATGGCGGCGAAAAAATGGAAACCGGTGATACAGGGTTTTGATCACATGCTGCACGGTGGTGACTACAACCCCGACCAGTGGCTGCACGAGCCGCAGGTGATTGCAGATGATTTTCGCCTGATGCCGCTGGCCGGGTACAACATCGTATCCATTGGAATCTTTTCCTGGGTGCTCCTGGAGCCGAAGGAGGGGAAATACACGTTTGGCTGGCTGGACGATATCATGGACCGCGTGGCCAAGGCTGGCATGAAGGCGGCGCTGGCTACGCCCTCCGGCGCAAAGCCGACCTGGATGTCCGAGAAGTACCCCGAGATCCGCCGGATGGACGTCAACGGCGCGCGGGAGCTCTCCGGTTTTCGTCACAACCACTGCTTCACCTCGCCTGTGTATCGCGAGAAGGTGGCGGCCATCAACGAGCAGCTGGCGAAGCGTTACGCCAAGCATCCTGCACTTGGCATCTGGCACCTTTCCAACGAATACGGCGGCGAGTGTCACTGTCCATACTGCTACGAGGCCTTTCGCGCGTGGCTCAAACGCAAGTACGGGACGCTGGACGCACTGAACGCGGCGTGGTGGAGTTCGTTCTGGAGCCACGCCATCACGGATTGGGATCAGATTCGCGCGTATGACTGGTCGCTCGATGGGTTGATGCTCGACTGGCGGCGGTTTGTCTCCTGTCAGACCACGGATTTCATGCGTCACGAGATCGCCGCGGTACGGAAGTACACGCCGCAGGTGCCGGTGACCACGAACATGATGAACACCTACCACCGGCTGGACTATGCGGTGCTGGCCGACCACGTGGACGTGATTGCCAACGACTCCTACCCCAACTACGGGGATCAGGAAGACCTGTGGCGCCAGGCCGGATGGATCTCGTTCAACCATGATGTGGAGCGCGGGCTGCGGCATGGGCAGCCGTTTATCCAGATGGAGTGCTCCCCCTCCTGCACCAACTGGTCCAGCTCTTCCCAGCTCAAGCGTCCCGGCGTGCACCGGCTGGAATCCCTGGCGGCCGTGGCGCATGGCGCGGAGGGCGTCATGTACTTCCAGTGGCGCAAGGGGAGCGGCGGATTCGAAAAGAACCACGGTGCTGTGGTTGACCATGTGGGCCACGAAAACACCCGCGTCTTCCGCGATGTGGCGGAAGTGGGCGAAATATTGAAGAAGCTGCAGCCGGTGCGCGGGTCCGCCGTGCAGGCCGATGTGGCGGTGATCCACGATTGGAACGCGCGCTGGGCGTTGGAGTTCACGGCCGGGCCCGGCGGCCCCAGCGACCGCAACTGCTGTGACGTCAGTTGCTCGCACTACCGCGCGTTCTGGAAAAAGGGGATCAATGCGGACATCATCCGGCCGGACGCGGACTTGAGTCGCTACCGCCTCGTGGTTGCCCCCATGCTGTACCTCGTGAATGAGGGGATGGCCGCGCGTTTGAAGACGTTTGTGCAGAACGGCGGCACGCTGGTCATGACGTACCTGTCGGCTGTGGTCAATGACACCAACCACTGCTACAGGGGCGGTTGGCCCGGAGCGGGGCTGCGCGAACTGTTCGGGATCTGGGCGGAGGAGATCGATCACCTGACCGAAAAGGACCAGCAGACGGTCAAGCTGCGCGCCGGCAACAGCCTTGGGCTGAAGGGGTCGTTCAAGGCGCACACGTTCTGCGATCTGATTCACGCGGAAGGCGCGGAAGTCATCGCCACCTACGCAAACCAGTTTTACAAGAACACGCCGGCCATTACGGTGAAGAAGCATGGCCAGGGGAAAGCCATCTACATCGGCGCCAAGACCGATGAAGAGTTCCTCGACGCGTTCTACGGCGCCCTGACGCCGAAGCTGGGCATCCAGCCGGCTGTATCCGGCAAGATTCCGGAAGGCGTGCTGGTCCGGACACGGACAGACGGCGAGACAACCTGGACCTTTGTGCTGAACTTCCGTCGCACCCCGCAGACCGTGGTGCTGGGCAAAGGCCGCCGCCGCGACATGCTCACGGGCAAGCCGGTCGGCGAACGCCTGCGCCTGCCCGGCTACGGGAGCGCGGTCTTCTCGAGCGCCTTCAAATGATCTGAGCCTCGTGCACGTACCCTTGCCATACCCCTTTGGTCGCAAGGTGGCCCGGCCGCTCCGCGGGCGGGCAGGGGGCGCAAGAGGGGCCTAGCAGCCTGTCGGACTTAGCCTTCTGGGGGCACAAACTTTCTGCCGATCAGGCTGCTGAACCGCAGAATATCGAATAAGGAATCATGAATCAT
>JBAXVM010000204.1:0-5473 GCA_037129105.1 bacterium | reverse complement strand
GGGGTTCGGCGGCACGCTCAACCTCGTGCTGTCGCTGCTGGTGGTGCTGGTGGTGCTCTTTCCCTTTGGCATCCTGTTCCACCTGCGGACGATCGGCCACCTGTCTGCCGGAGCCTTTGGCGCCTGGGTACTGGCGGCGTGGGCGTGGGTGCTGCTGGTGACCGCCTGCGCCACCGTGCTGCCGCTGCGCGCCGGCGCCGCGGAGTTGCGGCAGCGGGATTACTAAACACGGCGTCATCAGTCGGTGCAGTAGGTCGGGCATTCTTGCCCGACCCGGTCGGCCAGGAATGGCCGGCCTGCTTGCCGGGATGTGCAGCCACTTCTGCTGACGCGCATATCGTTTGCGGGCCGCGAAAGCTACAGATTGGCGCCCGCATGGCGCAGGGCGGCGCGGACTTCCCGGCCATCGAGCGCCGCGGGGGCGACGCCGCGCTGGACGGCCATGGCCGCGGCCATGCCGGCGGCCTGGCCCACCGAGACGGCGGGCGGCATCACGCGCATGCTGCTGTGGATGGCATGGTCGACCGAGATCGGCCGCCCGGCGATCAGCAGGTTGGCGCGGTCCGCCGCGACGATGCATCCGTACGGGATCTCATACCACTCCCCATCCGGCAGGTGGTCGATCTCGGTGCCGGCGCCGGTGGGGCAGTGGATGTCGATGGGGTAGGAGACGCGCGCAATGGCATCGTCGAACTTGGCGGCGCCGCGGAAGGCCGGGCGCTCGAGATAGGCGTGGCCGATGACGCGCCGGCTCTCGCGCACGCCGATGTGGTGCGCCACCGAGTGCAGGCGCGCCTGCTCGAAGCCGGAGACGTGTGCACGCAGGAAGACCAGGAGTTCGCGCAACTGCCGCCGCGCGATGATTTCGGCCTCGGACAGATCCACGCCGCTGGTGGCGCGGCGCTGCACCACCCGCGTGGTGTTGAAGTGCACCACATCCGGATCCATCCACGCAAACCAGAGCACATCTTCGCGCGGGCAGCTGACGTCGCCGCGCGCCCTGGCCTCGTGGTAGAGCCGGTTCAGCTCGGCCCGGGGCGGCATGCGCGCAAGGTCCACGCCGGCCAGCTTGAAGCAGAGCGTCATGGGCTGGCAGTGTCCGGATGGCCCGCCCTCCTCGCAGCGGCAGCCGCTGCGCGCGGCCAGGTCGGCATCGCCGGTGGCATCAATGAACACGGCGGCGCGCGCCGCCGTGAGGCCGCGCCCAAACCGCCGGGTCCGCCGCCCACAACGATCACCTCGGCCTCGTCAACGAGCGGTACCTGTTGCTGCAGCAAGTATGTCCTGGGTGTCATGCGGGGGGTGCCTTTGCCGGTTATGCTATACAACTTATCCGCGATCCGTCATGCGGTTTTTACGCCCGCTTGCTGGGCGGCCTCCGGTTGTGGCATAGTCTGCCTCGTCGCATGTCTCTTCGGGCCCATAGCTCAGTTGGTCAGAGCAGGAGACTCATAATCTCTTGGTCGCTGGTTCGACCCCAGCTGGGCCCACCATTCAAATCCAATAAAAATATGCATTATCGCTAGCAAATATAGCATGTTTAGCGGGTGCGCGATGCGCTTGACGCCCTTGTTGACTTCTCCGGAAACAACCAAAAAAGACCGAAAAGGATACACAAAGGATACACGCCCGAAGCGAGGCAAACACCCAAAGATACGCAATCTTGCGCCTACTTGACATGGACGACGTCTTCCAACAGAAGAAACATTCGAGTAACGGCCAGATCAGGTCAAAGCAAGAGTCATTAAGACTACTTCCCGAACAGATGTTTCCCGGCTTCAATGGCACCGATCAACAACGCGCCGACAACCCCGCCGGCCTTGGCCGCAGCAACCGTGCTGGCCGCCCGCTGGGTGAGTTGCGCGCGCTGGCACCGCAGAAGGGTGGCGATGGCGCGCGCGAGGGCAGGGTGCCCCGCGCACGTGCCGCGGGACTGTTCCACCTCAACCAGGCGCGCGTCGATCTCGTCGCGCAAAGAGATCAAGTCGGCGTCCATGTCACTTCCCCCCGGCCGCCGGCGTCTTGTCGCCGGCGTCCCAGATGTAGAACCCCTCGGGCACGGTCACGTGGTTCCTGGACAACTCCCACTCCGTCCCCGTCCACACGTAGACCCGCCCGCTCATGTCCGGCCCCGCGCGCACGGGCGCATCAACCTGCGGCAGGAACACCACCCGCGGTCCCGCGCAGCCGCAGAGGGTGCCAAAGACCAGTAAAGCCAGACACCCCTTCATTCCCCGCACTTTCATCGCAAGTCTCCCTAACAGCCTTCAGCCTTCAACCTTCAGCCTTCTCCTCGCCTTCCACTCCGCCAGCCTCTTGTCCAAGGCCTCGCGCAACCCCGGCTTGGCCTGCGCATCCTCGCCGGCTGCCCGCGGCAACGTCACGGAGAGCATTACCGCGCTGGACGCCACGGACGCCCGCATCCGCACCACCACAACCGCGTATCCAGACTCGACCAACGCCGCTGTCACGCTGACGATCAACGGGCTACCTGTCCGGAACACCGGCAAGGACTCGCTGATCTACCGCCAGGGGTATGACGCGCTCGGCCGGCAGGTGGCCTCGCAGGCGCCCGACGGCGGCATCGCCTCGCAGGGCTACAACACCGCGGGGCAGGTGGCCTGGAGCACGGACGCCGCCACAAACGGCACGTGGTTCGGCTTCGACAATCTCGGCCGCCGCACCGCCGTGACCAACGCACTGGGCCAGGTAACCAGCACCGCTTTCGACGCCAAAGGCCAGCCACTCGCCACCTGGGGCGCGACGTATCCTGTTCGCTACGGCTACTCAGACGCCGGCCGCATGACCAACATGTGGACTTATCGCGGCAACGCTGCGATCACCTCCTACCAGTCGATCCTCGACCTGGAAGGCTCGATGGACCGCACGCGCTGGCTTTACGAGGATGCCACCGGACTGCTCACCAACAAGCTCTACGCCGACAGCAAGGGGCCGGTCTATGCCTACACCGCGGACGGCAAACTTGCCACCCGCGCCTGGGCGCGCGGCGTCACAACCTCCTACGCGCAGGATCTCTCCGGAGCGCTCACCAACATCTCGTATTCAGACTCCACGCCAGCCGTTTTGTTCGCTTACGACCGCTATGGCCGCCAGACCTCAACCATCGCGGCGGGTGTTTCCACCAACCTATATGTTTATGACAACTACGGCACTCTCACGAACGAAGTTATCTCACTGACCTCTGACATCTGTCCTCTGATCTCTGACCTCTCCCGTCCTGCAGACGCCCTGGGCCGTTCCGCCGGATACGAACTTTCCCAGCAGGGTTCCTGGCTTGCAGGCGTGCAATACCAGTTCGACAATACCGGCAACTTCAGCAACCTCTCCTGGTCAAACGCGCTCGATGCCGCCGGCGGCACCGTGAACTACACCCGTCAGAACGGCCGGATCGTCAGCCGCACGGTTCAGCGCGGCAGCGGGCCCGTTCTCACAACCGCATGGACCCATGACATCCGCGGTCTAGTCGTGTCGCTCTCCAACACCGTTTCCAATTGCGTGAGCCACTGCCAGTACAGCAACGACCCGTTGGGCCGCCGCACGGCCGTATCCCGCTCCGGATCGGCTTACACGCTCTCCTTCACGGATCGCTACGGCTACAACAACCGCTCCGAGGTGACATCTACGTATGGGTATCTGGGCGAGAACGCCGATTCAAACGCGCCGGCCTACCCAGACCGGGCCTTCGAGTACGCCTTCGACCCCATCGGCAACCGCATTACCAGTACGGTCCGCAACCCGGCCAATGAGGCTCGCACCGCCACCTACACGGCCAATGCCCTCAACCAGTACACCCAGCGCACCGTGCCCGGCTACGCGGTCCTTGCCGGCACGGCCGCGACCCACGGTCACGGTCAACAATCAGCCGGTCTGGCGGCAGAGCCTGGCGTTCCTCGGCGAGGTGACAGTGACCAACACCGCGCAGCCGGTGTGGCAGCAGATGTGGGCCACGGCCGTGGTGCCGGGGCAGACCACCAACGATCCGGACAACGTCAGCGCCGCCACCGGCCATGTGTACGTCGCTCAAACGCCCGAGGCGTTCACGCACGATGATGACGGCAACCTGACCGCTGACAACCGGTTCAGTTACACCTGGGACGCGGAAAACCGGCTGATTGCTGCCGAAACCACGGCCGCCGCCGCTGCCGCCGGCGCACCGAAAATCAAACTCACCATGCAGTACGACCACCAGTCCCGCCGCATCGGCAAGACAGTTTCGATCTGGACCAACAGCGCGTGGCAGGTCTCCGAAACCCACGATTTCACGTATGATGGCTGGAATCTGATCGCAGAACGCCATGCCCGACTGATCACTGGCAACTGGTCACTGATCACCAATCTTTACACGTGGGGCCTTGACCTCAGCGGCACAATGCAGGGCGCAGGCGGCATCGGCGGACTGATCGCAGTCACCACAAGCGGCGGTGGCGGCGCGCCGGCGACGTACTTCCCGACATACGACGCCAACGGAAACATCACGGAATATCTCGATTCCAACGGGGAAGTGGCCGCCCACCGCGAATACGACGCGTTCGGCAACACCGTCGCCGCCAGCGGCAGCAAGGTGCATGAGCTGAGTTTCTGGTTTTCCACAAAGTACACGGATGATGAGACCGGTCTTTATTATTTCGGCTTTAGATACTATGCGCCTGAGTTGGGACGGTGGGTGAATCGAGATCCGTTGGGCGAAAGAGGGTTCTATCAGCGTAAGTATAAGAAGGCGTTACGGGCGTTCGATCCACAATATGTAGCGATGAAAAATGATGTTATTAGTAGAATTGATGTGCTTGGTTTGTTTTGGCCATTTGATCCGCCAGCAAATAACGAGGGCGTTTGTAAGATAGCGATAGGTGCGTTTCATGGTCAATTATTAAGAGATAGGGGAGATGACACCGACTGGTCTGATGTTAATCCGGATTCTGATTCTGGAAAGTTCGCAAAGGAGAGAACGGATGAACAATATATTGCAGTTGGTATTATCTCGTGTTGGGCGGCCGGAACCATAAGAGCGGTCGATGAGCAAAGATCTTCCGCTGGTAAAAGCGCTGTAAGTTGGATTAATGAAAAAGGCACAGATTCTTACACATATAGGAAGGTGGAAAAAACACTAGGGGAGCTAGTCAATGACCATATAGGTCCTTTGGAACCACAATCAACACCAGAGTTCCCTTACATAGTTATAGCGCCTAGAACAAAAATCAGTGATGCGTTAAACAGTCAAGCAAAGAAACGTGCTGAAAAAGAATGTCTTTCATGGAAATGCTGTCCGAAGATTGAGATCAAGGTTTTTGGGAACGAAGGCTGGGGATTGAAAGAAGATTCGGTCGATTGTGCAACGATACGAAGAAACGCACCATGAAAAGCTTTTCTATGTTAACAGATTATGCTAAGTTCAACCCATTGATGCGGTTTATAATACCTTTTGTTGCCGGGTGGATGGGTTGTTTCCTAATAT
>JBAXVM010000203.1:0-5491 GCA_037129105.1 bacterium | reverse complement strand
CAACGTCTGGGAAACTTGGCGTACTTGGCGTCTTGGCGGTTAAAAACGCGGCTTACGTGGTGCTTCAGGAAAAGACCATGGCACATAACCTACCATTACCCTGAAAAGGGTTGACCGGGGGCATTTTGCAGGCGTATCGTGTTCATGGGCTGAATGTTCCAGCAAACTGCAAGCGTCTGCACAGACGTGGGCGAGGAAATAGGATGAAGACAACGATTGTGCTCTGCGTTCTGATGAGTGCCTTGCCTGCGATCTGCCGCAGTGCCGAAGGGTTCTACCTGACCAATTCCGTCACGCACACGAACTATGGGCCGTTCGTGTTCGCTCACGGTGGAAAAGTGACCATCGGGAACCAGACGCTGGAGATCCGTATGCTCCTGACGGATGACGAACGTATTGGGTATCGAATGCGGAATATCGTCATACCGGAGATCGATTTTCGAGGTGCCACAATCAGCAACGTGGTGGAATACTTTCAAGGGACTGCGGCTGAATATGAGGACTGGCGCGAAGACGACGGCACCAACACACTTTTGTTCGTTTTTGAGGGACGGCCAGATCTAAAGGTGCCAGGAACTACAGATGGGAATGCAGTGTTTTCTGCACGATTTGTCTCCCTGTACGCGGCGCTCTGGGAGGTGTGTCGTATAGCCGATCTGGACTTCAAGATCCGGAACAACACGGTGATCCTCTTTGAGCGCAAACCGAATCGTGGTCAACAAGGCGCGGCTCCAGTCGCTGCAGGTGCGTCGGTTGTTGATCGCTGACGCTGTGCCTAGACCGCATATGGAGAGTGTCGGATATGCCAGCCGGTGATGCACAACGTGTCTGGTTCCCGGAAATGACGGAAGAGCTGATGCACTTCTGGACAGGACAAGCCCAGTGGTGTGACGTCATCGCGTTCTGTGACCGGATGTTCGCGCTTCGTAAGGCGGCGCTAATTTCTGACGCCCAGATGAAGGAGCTTGACCGGGACTGGTCTCGCTATCGCAAAGCACACGCGCTGGATGCTTACGGGCACAAGACGGAGGCAAGCAGTTTAAGGATCGTCTTTCAACCGAGCGCCGGGGGGACAATCGGCAGCTTGTTGTAGGGCGCCAGCGTAGCTCCAGGCGCGTTTGTTGATTTGGGCGGGGGCGATCATTGTGTTGGAATGATCCCGGCCTACGGGTGTTGGGTGGCCCGGGCGCTCCGCGCGCGGGCAGATGCCGAAACAGCGTCTGGCCGGCAACCGCCCGCGCGCGGAGCGCACGGGCCACCTTTGGTGGACGCGAATGATCTGTTTCGGGTTGATCACAGCGGGTGCGCAGCCCCCGCTGTACTGTGCCGAAGGCACAATAGCGGAATCCGGGCGGCATCGCGTCCGGCTTCCGTTAATCCTCTTCCTCGACCTTCCGGTGCTTCGCGGCCTCGGCGATGATCTTCTGGGCCACGGCGGCCGGGACGACCTCGTAGCGATTGAAGAACATGTCGAATGAGCCCTGGCCGCCGGTCATGGAGCGCAGCTCTGCGGCATACTTGAACATTTCTGCCAGCGGCGCCTCGGCCGTGATGGTCTGCATGCCGCCTTCGACTTCCAGGCCCATGACGCGGCCGCGCCGGTGGGTGAGGTCGCCGTTGATCGTGCCCATGAAGTGCTCCGGGATCGTGACCTTGACGGTCATGATCGGCTCCAGCAGCACGGGGTGGGCCTTGGACATGGCGTCGCGGAAGGCGCGCAGGGCCGCGATTTTGAAGGCGATTTCCGAGGAGTCCACATCGTGGAACGAGCCGTCGTACATGTGGACTTTGACGTTTTGCACCGGGTAGCCGGCCACGCTGCCGGCCAGCATCCCTTCGACCACGCCCTTCTGCACGGCAGGCTTGAAGTTGTGCGGGATGGTGCCGCCGACGATTTCGTCGAGGAACCATTCCTCCTCGCCCGCCCGCTTGGGGTCCACGCGCAGATAGACTTCGCCATACTGGCCGCGTCCGCCGGTCTGCTTTTTGTGCTTGTAGTGGCCATCGCCGAGGGCGGTGACGGTCTCGCGGTACGGAACCTTGGGCGTGCTGAGGTCCACGTTCACATTGCTCTGGGCTTTCATCAGCTTCGTGGCCACGTCGATGTGCACATCGCCCAGCCCCTTGAGCACGACCTCCTTGGTCTCGGCGTTCTTCTCGACGAGCAGCGTGGGGTCCTGGTCGCACAGGCGGTGGATGGCGGTGCCCATCTTGTCCTCGTCGGCCTGCGTCTTGGCCGTGAGCGCCATGTACATGACCGGGTTGGGGAAGACCAGCGGCGTGATCTGCGCGGTCTGGCCCGGCGCGGCCAGCGTGTGGCTGGTGCGCGTGACCTTCAGCTTCGGAATGGCGACAATTTCGCCCGGCCCGGCCGACTCGGCGGAAACCTGTTTTTTGCCGATCGTGTGGATGAGGGCGCCGGCCGACTCTTTGCTGTTGGCTGTGACGTTGTGCAACTCGCCCTTGGTCAGCGTGCCGGTGATCACGCGCACGAAGCTGAGCTGCCCGACAAAGGTGTCGATGACCGTACGGCAGACCTGCCCGATGAAGGGTGCGGCGTGATCGGGCTTGATGACGTGGCCGGCGGTATCCTTGAACACGCGCGAGCCGGGGCAGGGGAGCAGGCGGTGGAACCCCTCCAGTAATTCTTTCAGGCCGGCGGCCTCTTTCAGCGGCATGACGGCAAAGACCGGGTAGCACTTGCCCGCGGCCACAGCCTGCACCAGCCCCTTGCCGATCTCGTCGGCGGAGAGCTTCTCGCCGGCCAGGTATTTTTCGATCATCGTGTCGTCGGTCTCGGCCGCGGCTTCGACCAGCTGCCCTTTCAGCTCCTGCAGCTCTTCGCTCAGGTCATTTGCGGCGAGCAGATCCACCATCTTGCCGTTAACAGGAACTACGACCGGCACGCAGCCGTTGCCAAACGCGTGGCGGATGGCTTCCAGGGTCTTGTCGAAGCTGGTGTTCTCCTTGTCGAGCCCGGTGATGACAAAGGCGCGCGACACCAGTCCGTCGGCTTCGCAGGCCTGCCAGGCGCGGCGTGTGCCGACCTGCACACCGCCGGAGGCGTCCACCACAATCAGGGCCGCATCGCTGCCGCGCACGGCGCCCAGCACCTGGCCGTAAAAATCCATGTAGCCCGGTGTATCGGTAAACACAAAGCGGGTTGTGTTGCCGGAGTCGGATTTGTAATCGGCAACAAACGGACAGGCAAACAGTGAAATCTTGCGCGCCTTTTCCTCGTCGGTGTAGTCCGAAACGCTGGAGCCGTTGTCTACTGACCCCTGACGGTCATTCAAGCCCAGCTTATAGATCAGGGCGTCAGTCAGGGTGGTCTTGCCGCATCCGCTATGGCCGAGAATGGCGAAGTTGCGGATCTGGGAGACGGGAATTTCTTTCATAAGTACGCATCCTCAGTAGTAACGCATCCTTAATCAGGCTACATTTCACCGCGGGCGCCCCTGCCTTGGAGGACTCTGCACCCCGCTGGCACGACCGTCTTAAATATGGCAAACTGTGCACCACAACGCAAGGGCCATGTGATTTGGTTTAATTGTAGTGAACGGCAACGCAGCGGATGCGGAAGAATGGAAGAATGGAAGGTTGGATGGATGAGCGAGACATCGTCGTGTGCGGGGTTCAGGATGCCACGCTTCCGGCGGATGCAGCCGGTGTGCTGGGCTTGGTGGCGGAGCGGTGGGACCTGACGGTGCAGGCGCCGGCGGCCTGGTTTCCTGTGCTGACGGTTCACGGCGGCGTGCGGGGGGGCGTGTTGGCGGAACCATCTGCCGGGCGGGACCACGCTCCTGTGTCGCACCACGCGCCAGGTGGCCCGGCCGCTCCGCGGGCGGGCGTGCCCGCGCGGCGGAACGCGCGCGCCACCTTGGATTGCGGGTCGATCGTAGCAGGGAAAGGTGCGCTGATGATTCGCTTTCCTGCCATGCCGTTGGCCGGTTGTTGCGGGTGCGAGCGATTGCTGGCGGCGCTCTTGCTGCTGCTGGCTTCCCCGCTGCTGCTGCTGGCCGCCATGCTCATCCGCCTTGGGGATGGCGGGCCGGGTTTTTTTGTGCAGGAGCGATTCGGCCGGGATGGCCGGCCGTTCCGTCTGATCAAGCTGCGCACCATGCGCCGGGAGGCGGAGGCGCAGCAGACGGCACTTGCCGCCCGGTCGCCGGCCGGCCGGTCATTTAAGCTGGAGGATGACCCTCGCGCGACCCGGTTTGGCCGCTGGCTGCGGCAGCATGGGCTTGACGAATTGCCGCAACTGTTCAACGTGGTACGGGGTGAGATGCGCCTGGTGGGGCCGCGTCCGCTGCCCGCCTACGAGGACCGGCACTACACGCAGCCGTGGCAGCGCGCGCGGCTCGAGGGGTTGCCCGGGCTGACAGGGCTGTGGCAGGTGTCCGGCCGCAATGCCCGGACGTTTGACGAGATGTGCCAGCTCGACATCTGGTACCTCCGCAACCGCAGCTTCATGCTGGACCTGCGCATTCTGGCGCGCACCGCGGCGGTGGTCTGGCGCGGGTAGGCGGGGAGAAGGGGAAGACGGACAGACGGAAAAAGGGAAAGACGGAAGAACGGAAGGATGGAAGACAGGACGCTGGGTTAGAAACCTGTCGGACGTAGCCTTGTGTGGGCACGCACCGTTTGCCGCACCGCAGAAGCTCGAACAAGGAACGCTGAAGGTTGAAATCTACCTGTGGCGATCCTTTGCCTATTTACGCCTGCTGTCTTTCGTTCGACATTCGGAGTTCCTTGTTCGATATTCTGCGATATTCTGCGGTTCCCTTTTTCGCGGCATTGACCCACAGTAGGTTAAGGGGATATGATACACATTCCTGCGATTGTCAGCAAAAACGACCACGGTTTTTCATGAGCGAAAAAATACAACAGAACGAACATCGTCCGCCACCCCCCCCGCCACCCCGTCAACCGCCGCGCGGCGCGGGCGAAAGGGAGGCCACGGCCGCCCCTCCCCGCAATATCTTTGTGGCCTGGCTGGTGGTGCTGGGGATGATCACGGCCATGCTGTTCATGCTGAACTCCGGCGGCCTGCAGGGCAACGTTCAGGAGATTACGGCGGCCGAGTTCGACGCGTGTGTTACCAACCGTTCGATTACAAAGTGCGAGATCCTTTGTGACGCAGCCAAAGGGATTGCCAGCATTAGCGGCGAGCGCCTCGACGGCAAAAAGAAGGTGCGTTTTCGACTGAACCGGCGCTACAGCGACGCACTCGACAAGCAACTGCTGGATAACGGCGTGCCCGTCAAGTTCCCCTCGACTTTCTGGTCGGAAGTGCTGTTTCAGGCGCTGCCGATTGTGCTGTTCATCGGCCTGCTCTACTTTATCTTCATGCGCACGGCGAAGAGCGCCGGCATGGGCGCAATGAACTTCGGCAAGAGTCGCGCCAGGATGCTGAGCCAGGACAAGCAGAAGGTGACCTTCGCCAACGTGGCCGGCATCAAGGAAGCCATGGAGGAGGTCGAGGAGATCA
>JBAXVM010000202.1:0-5502 GCA_037129105.1 bacterium | reverse complement strand
CTGAAGCAGCCGGAAATTCTCACCACGAAGGACATGAAGAGCACGAAGTTCAATTAATCCGACAGTTTCGGTTGTTTCCAGCGTCCGATTACGTAAATCTTCGTGTTCTTCGAATCTTCGTGGTGGAAGCCGCTAAAGTGGCGCTCCATGAAAAGACCATGCATACCGACCTGCGGCGCATGCATTTTTTGTTGCATTCGGCGCCCATTTGGTGAATATTGGGGATCAATGAGTGCATTCGCGAGACGTCTCTCATGTACTTTGAGACGTTTGATGGGGGCTGGACCCTGCGGCATGCGGAGCAAGCGCCGGCTCGTTCGGCGGCGGTGGAGATTGGGCAGAGATGAAATTGTCGGGAGAACAGCGCGAAACACGCGATTTCGTCTTGCGAAATCGCTACGGCATGCATGTGCGGCCGGCCGGGCTGTTTGCCAAGGTGGCGGCACGCTTCAATGCCGAAGTCCAGGTCGAGAAGGATGGCAGCGTGGTTTCCGGCAAGAGCATCATGGCCCTGATGACATTGGACGCCGCCTGTGGTTCCATGCTGCGTGTGTCGGCCTCCGGTCCGCAGGCCAGGGAAGTTCTGGATGAACTGCAGGGGCTGATCGCGCGCAAGTTCGACATCCCCGATGAGCAGTGACGAACACAAGACCGCATCCGGCGCGCAGCCGGGCGTCTGGCGGGGCGTGGGCGCCGCCCCCGGTGTTGCTTTCGGACCGGCACTGGTCGTCCGAGGCAGCGTGGACGAAATCCCGGCCGCGTTAGTGGCCGCGGAGAATATCGCCGCCGAAATTGAGCGCCTGGAACAGGCTGTGACAGCCACCCGGGACCAGCTGGCGGCGCTGCGCGAAGCGGTGCGGGCCCGCGTCTCCGGCGATGAAGCCGACATTTTTGATTCGCACCTGATGGTGCTTGGGGACCCGCAGTTCCTCGCGCGAATTATTAAAATCATCCGCGCGCAGCGGTGTAACGCCGAGTCTGCCGTGCGCATCGTGGCGGACAAGCTGGGCGGCAAGCTGGCCGGGCTGAAGGACGAATATCTACGGGAGCGGGCGGCGGATGTGCAGGATGTCGCGCGCCGCCTCATTCGCAATCTGCTCGGCATCCCGGACGGGGTGCCGCGCGAACTTGATCGGCCGTGTGTGATTGTGGCCGATGCCCTGACACCCTCTGAGACCGTGCTGCTGCCGCGTGAACGCGTGCTGGGTTTTGTCACGGATCGCGGCAGCGCTACCTCCCACGCCGCGCTGCTGGCGCGGGCCCTGGAAATCCCGGCGGTCGTGGGGCTGCACAACTTTTCCTCCGAGGTGCGCTCCGGTGATGAAGTGCTGCTCGACGGCGCGCGCGGCATTGTGGTGCTGCGGCCTTCCCGGCAGGATCTGGAGGCCTTTCATAAAATCGCCATGGTCCGCCGGCGCGTCGAGACCGATCTGCTCCAGCTGCTGGACCTCCCCGCCGTGACCCCCGATGGCCACACGATCCGGCTGCACGCCAACATTGAGAACAACGCCGAATGCGCTTCCGCCATGGAGCACGGCGCCGAGGGCATCGGGCTGTATCGCACGGAATATCTCTGGCTGACGCGCGGACGCCCGGCCACCGAGGCCGAGCAGATCGAGGTTTACTCGGCGGCCGCACGTGCCATGGCACCCCGGCCGGTGATCATTCGCGTGCTGGACCTCGGCGGCGACAAGTTCATGGGCGGGACGGGCGATCCCCGCGAGGACAATCCGTTTCTCGGCATCCGGTCCATCCGTTACCTGCTGCGCCATCCGGAGGTTTTTCGCGCGCAGTTGCGCGCCATCCTGCACGCCAGCGCGTGTGGCGATGTGCAGGTGATGTACCCCATGATCAGCGATGTCAGCGAAATCAAGCAGGCCAATGAACTGCTGCGCGCCTGCCAGCGCGAGCTCGCGGCCGAGGGCGCCCCCTGCAACCCGCATATCCGGGTCGGCGCCATGATTGAGATCCCGTCCGCGGCGCTCACGGCAGATGTGCTCGCAGAGCATGTGGATTTCTTTTGCATCGGCACCAACGACCTGATCCAGTACACGCTCGCGGTGGACCGCGTCAACGACAACGTCATCCACCTCTATCAGCCGACGCACCCCGCGGTGCTGCGCCTGATCCAGATGACGATCGATGCCGGACACCGGCACGACATCTG
Organism: bacterium; assembly: GCA_037129105.1. GTDB lineage: Bacteria > Verrucomicrobiota > Kiritimatiellia > RFP12 > CAIWXQ01 > CAIWXQ01. The sequence continues at coordinate 3,335 of JBAXVM010000202.1, read as the reverse complement.
GGTGGGCGTGTGCGGCGAAATGACCGCCGATCCGATGCTGGCCATGCTGCTGCTGGGCATGGGGGTCGACGAATTGAGCATGGCGCCCACGTCCATCCCCGCCGTGAAGGACGTCATCCGCAAAACCGCGTTGTCCGAGGCGCGCCAGCTGGCGGAAGCCGCACGGCATGCGCGCACCGCCAGCGAGGTGCTGCGCCTGTGCCGCGAGTTCATGCGCCACCATGCGCCGGAACTGCTGGAGCTGGTCTAGGAACCTGTCGGACTTAGGCTCTAGATCGTTCCGGTACCTTCTGCCGACAGGTTCCTGGTTTCTGGAGAACCGCAGAATATCAACAAGGAACGCTGATTGTTGAGGTTTGCCAGTGGTGCTCCTTTGTCTGTTTCCGTCTGCTGTCTTCCGGCTTTCATGAGTTCCAAATAAAATCGGCCTATTCGTTCGGGCATGTCAGGTTTCTTTCGCCGATCCACCAACCAAAATCGCACCCAGTTGCCGTTTCCGGCATGGACAAAGCGCCGGCCATGCACTAGCATGACCGCGTTCTTTACAGCAATTGCAAAGGGGCACGGCAGCGGGTGCGCAGCCCCCGCTGTACTACTTAACAAGAAACGCCCATGATCATGCGACGCATGGTGGTGACATCAGCTCTGCCTTACGCGAATGGCGACATCCACATCGGCCATCTGGTGGAGTATTTACAGACGGACTTCTGGGTGCGTTTTCAGAAGATGCGCGGCCATGCCTGCGTGTATGTCTGCGCGGATGACACGCACGGCACGCCGGTGATGGTCCGCGCGCGCAACGAGGGGATCACGCCCGAGGCCCTGATTGCCCGCAGCCACCAGCAGCACAGCCGCGACTTCGCCGACTTCGAGGTGGCGTTCGACAACTTCTACACCACCCACAGCGCCGAGAACCGTGCGTTCAGCAATCGCATTTTTCAGGCCCTGGAGCGGGAGGGGCATATCACCACGCGCTTGCTGCCGCAGCTCTACTGCGACCACGACGCCATGTTCCTGCCGGACCGCTTCGTCAAGGGGACCTGTCCCAAATGCGGGGCCGCCGGCCAGTACGGCGACGCCTGTGATGCGTGCAGCGCCACCTATGCCGCCGAGGAGTTGGCAGATGCCCGCTGCGTGGTCTGCGGACGCGTGCCCGTGACCCGCGACAGCGAACACCTGTTCGTCGAGCTGGAGCATTTCCGCGATTTTTTGCAGTCCTGGGTGCCGGCGCACACGGCGCGCGATGTGGCCAACAAGCTGCTGGAATGGTTCGGCGAACCGCTGCGCGGCTGGGACATCTCGCGCGATGCCCCCTATTTCGGTTTCGAAATCCCCGGGCATCCGGGGAAGTTCTTCTATGTCTGGGTGGATGCGCCGATCGGCTACCTGGCGTCGCTGCAGAACTGGTGCACGCGTCACAACGAATCGTTCGAGGCCTGGTGGCAGGATCCCGCGACCGAGCGCTACCATTTCATCGGCAAGGACATTGTGCGGTTTCACTGCCTGTTCTGGCCGGTCCTGCTGCGCAATGCCGGTTTCCTCGGCCCGGACCAGGTGTTTGTGCATGGCTTTCTCACGGTTAACGGCGAGAAGATGAGCAAGTCCAAGGGCACGTTTATCAGCGCGCGGACCTACCTCAACCATCTGGCGCCGCAAAACCTGCGCTTTTACTATGCGTGCAAGCTCAACGGCACCACGGACGACCTGGACCTGAACCTGGATGATTTCATCAACCGCGTGAACTCCGATCTTGTCGGCAAGATCACGAACCTGGCCTCGCGTGGCGCGCAGATGCTGCACAAGAATCTCGGCGGCCAGGCCGGCACACTCGAGGCTGCCGGGCGCGATCTGCTCGTCGTGGCGCAGGGACGCGCCAAAGCCGTGGCCGCCGCATATGAGGCGCGCGACTTCTGCCGCGTAATGGTGGAGGTGCGCGATCTGGCCGACCGCGCCAACCAGTACTTCGACGCCCGGGCGCCCTGGGCCCTGGTCAAGACAGACCCCGAGGCGGCGCGGTCGGTGCTCACCGCGACCCTCAACCTCTTTCGCGTGCTGACGATCTATCTCAAGCCGATCCTGCCGTCGTATGCGGTCAAGGTCGAGAAGTTGTTTGGCGAACCCCCGTATGCCTGGGGCGACGTCGACAAGGTGTTTGCCAACCAGCCGGTGGGGGCTTACGAGTACCTCGCCACGCGCATCGAAAAGGAACAGGTGGATAAAATGATCGAAGCAAGTATTCCAGCCGCAGACGGGAAGAAGTCAGAGGTCAGCTGTCAGAAGTCAGAGGTCAGTACGGCGGCGCCGGCTGCGGCTGCGCCTGCCACAGCGCCGGCGGCAGTGCCGGCTGCTCTGCCAGCCGATGGCGCCGGCAAGGCGCTCATTGACTTCGACACGTTTTCAAAGGTTGACCTGCGGGTCGGGAAGATCGTGACCGCGGAGCTGGTGGACGGGGCGGACAAGCTGCTCAAGTTGATGGTGGACCTGGCCGACGGCAAGCCGCTGCGGCAGGTGTTTGCCGGGATTCGCAAGAGCTACGATCCTGCTGCGCTGGTCGGGCGCTGTGTGGTGGTGGCGGCCAACCTGGCGCCGCGCAAGATGCGCTTCGGCGTGTCCGAAGGGATGGTCCTGGCAGCCACCAACGCCGACGGCGCCATATTTGTTGTGGCACCCGACGCCGGCGCCCTGCCGGGCACTGTGGTGAAGTGAGCCGGTGCGCAGCGGGCGCATCCCCGTTTCGATGGCGTGTCGTGGGTAGAGACGGCTTTATGCCGTCTACTTGCAAAGGGGCTGATCATGGACGGCGTAAAGCCGTCCCTACGGTCGTAATACGGACAATGCGCACAATCCGCAATCTGTGGAGGTCAACGAAACGGGGATGCGCTCGTGCGCATCCTTCGTGGTTCGTTCGGAACGCAGGTCATTAAGGACAAGCAATGACAAACCCATCCGATGCCGTGACTGCCGCGCCTTTCAAGAAATGCACCTGCTGTCCCGTGAAGTGGCAGACGCGGGACGATTTTTTATCCGATCCAGAAGTAGAACTGATCGGCTATCAGGCGCATTTTGAAGATTTAAAAGCCGGACTGCTGCTCTTCAACCACGCCTGTCAGACGACCCTGGGGATCGAAGTGGAAAGTTTTCAGGACCTGTATCAGGGCCCGATCTTCGAGAAGCGGCGCACGAGCGAGACCGACTGTGCTGGGTTTTGCCAGCATCAGGCTGATCTGCGCCTTTGTCCGAAACTGTGCGAGTGCACCTATGTGCGCGAAATCCTGCAGATCGTGCTGAAGTGGAAGAAACGTCAGGCCGCATAAGGCGCGCGTCAGGAACAAGAC
>JBAXVM010000201.1:0-5515 GCA_037129105.1 bacterium | reverse complement strand
CCGCAGGGGCCCAGCGTGGTCACGACCGCGCGGCTCAGTTTCTGCACGCCGGCCAATACGGCCTGGCGCGCTTCGGAATCGTACTTCAGTTGCTTAGCTGCCATGGTCTCATCTCTCCTTCGGGTTCAGTTTGTGTGAAAATCGCCGTTGTTACAGGGGTTACGCCTTCTCGTCCACCAGCACGCCCAGCAGATCCTCTTCGCGGACAAGCTGGAATTCCTTGTCGTCAATCTTGACCTCGGTGCCGCCGTACTTGGGCAGCAGAACCTTGTCGCCGACCTTGACGTCAAAAGGAATTTCCTTGCCGTCTTCATCGCGCTTCTTGCCGATGGCGCGAATGGTGCCTTCCATGGGCTTCTCTTTCGCGGAGTCGGGAATGATGATCCCGCCCTTTTTCTCTTCCTTGCTGCCATCCTTGGGCTCGACAAGCACGCGCGCGCCGAGCGGTTTGATCATTTTAGCCATGGTGTTTCTTTCTCCTTGGTTGTTTGGTTACAGTACAGGCTCTCGCCTCGTATGACGGGGCGCTCACCCCGAAATGGATTACTTTTTGCCTTTTTTCTTCTCTTCGTCCACCATCGTGAAGTCGGCGTCAATCACGCCGTCCTCCTTCGGTTTCCCGGCATCCGCGGCAGGCTCAGGTTCCGGTCCGGCACCGGCGGCATCCTCCGCCTGCCCGCCTGCGGCACCCTTGCCCGCGTGCTGATACATCTCCTGCGAGGCGGCCTGCATGATCTCCAGCAGAGCCTTCTGGCAGGTCTGAATCTGCTCGTGATCGTTGCCCTTGAGCGCATCCCGCAAGTCCTGAATGGCCTTTTCGACCGGCTGCTTGCGCGCCGCGGGAAGCTTATCGCCGCTGTCCTTCAGCAGTTTCTCGGTCTGGTAGACCAGGTTCTCGGCCTGGTTGCGCGTCTCGACTTCTTCACGCCGCTTGGCATCCTCAGAGGCATGCTCCTCGGCATCGCGACGCATCTTCTCGATCTCGTTCTTGGTCAGACCGCTCGAGGCGGTGATGACGATCTTCTGCTCCTTGCCCGTGCCCAGGTCCTTGGCCGTCACGTGCAGGATGCCGTTGGCATCAATGTCGAAGGTGACTTCGACCTGCGGCACGCCGCGCGCCGCCGGCGGAATGCCGTCGAGGCGGAACACACCGATGCGCTTGTTGTCGGACGCCATCTTGCGATCGCCCTGCAGCACCTGGATCTCGACGGACGGCTGGTTATCGGAGGCGGTGCTGAAGATCTCGCTCTTCTTGGTGGGGATCGTGGTGTTGCGCTCGATCAGCGGCGTCATGATCCCGCCCAGCGTCTCGATGCCGAGCGTGAGCGGCGTGACGTCCAACAACAGCACATCCTTGACCTCGCCCTTGAGGATGCCACCCTGAATCGCGGCGCCCACGGCCACGACTTCGTCCGGGTTGACACCCTTGTGGGGTTCCTTGCCGAAAAGCTCCTTGGCCTTCTGCACCAGCTTGGGCATGCGGGTCTGGCCGCCCACCAGCACAACTTCGTCCACGGTGGTCAACCCGGCGTCGCGCATGCAGTTGCGGCAGGGGCCGACCGTGCGTTCAATGAGCGAATCCACGAGCTGCTCAAGCTTGGCACGCGTGAGGTTGACGTTCAGATGCTTCGGTCCGGAGGCATCGGCCGTGATGAACGGCAAATTGATGTCGGATGTCTGGGAAGAGGAGAGTTCGCACTTGGCCTTCTCAGAGGCCTCCTTGAGCCGCTGCACCGCGCTGATGTCCTTGGACAGGTCAACGCCATTCTCGCGCTTGAACTCCGTGATCAGCCACTGCATGATGGCCTGGTCCAGGTCGTCGCCACCCAGGTGCGTGTCGCCGTTGGTGGCCTTCACTTCGAACACACCGTCGCCGATGTCCAGCACGGAGATATCGAAGGTGCCTCCGCCGTAGTCGAACACGGCGATCTTCTCGTCGCGCTTCTTGTCCAGGCCGTAGGCCAGTGAAGCTGCTGTGGGCTCGTTGATGATGCGCAGCACTTCGAGGCCGGCAATGCGTCCGGCGTCCTTGGTGGCCTGACGCTGGCTGTCGTTGAAGTACGCGGGCACCGTGATCACAGCCTGCGTAATGGGCTCGCCCAGAAACGCCTCGGCATCGGTCTTCAGCTTCTGCAGGATCATGGCCGAGATTTCGGGCGGCGAATAGAGCTTGTCGTTGATCTTGACGTGCGCGTCGCCATTGGCCGCACGTACGATCTCATACGGCACCAGCGCGATCTCGTGGGCCACTTCGTCGTACTTGCGCCCCATGAAACGCTTGATCGAATAGATCGTATTCTTGGCGTTGGTCACAGACTGCCGCTTGGCAGCCTGGCCGACCAGCCGCTCGCCGGTCTTGGTGAACGCCACAATTGAAGGTGTGGTGCGCAGCCCCTCGGCGTTCGAAATCACCGTGGGTTCGCCACCTTCCATCAACGCCATGCACGAGTTGGTCGTGCCTAAATCAATTCCGAGTACTTTGGCCATTTGGCCCTCCTGTTCGCCAGCCGACGTGTTAAACAGATTGCTGGCAGCGCTTTAATAGCAGGTCATGTGCCAGACTTTAAAGTTAATGCGAACAAAAAAACTTAACTTCCTCTACAGCAACAGCTTGCAATATATATACCCAACTCAAACACGAAAACTAAATCGCTATGCCATTGGGTCATTGTGGCACACAAGGCCGATAGCCTGTGCAAACCGTCTCACCTAAGCGCACACATGGCGCAGGGTCGAAGCCCCTGCGGGACCAGCAGTTCTCATTATGGCGACACGCATGTCCTTACGGGCACACTACAAACGGCTTTTTGCCGATTCTAGGCCGTTTGTAGTGACGCCGTAAGGCGTTTTGGCACCATAATGAGAATTGCTGCTGCGGGACCGCTGTCGCTTGAGTTACACGCGCCACGTCAGCGGGTGCGCAGCCCCCGCTGTACTACGGCGACGGTACAGCGGGACCTGCGGGACCGCTGTCGTTTACGGCAACTACCTTTTGTCCGGGTTACCGGTTCGGCACGCCTTCCTGCCATGCGATGGGAAGCTCAAACGCCGTTTTGCCGCGCTCCTTCAGCATATTGACGCTGGTCACCTGCCCGATCATTTTGTCGTCCGAGGAAAACACGCTGACAACCACACCGAGAAAGGTGCCTTCGCGGATCATATGCGAACTGCCGCTCCGGTTGTTGTAGACGTAGTTGCTGGCATAAGGCAGCTCCTCCGTTTTCATCTCACACGTGCTACCCTTGGCATCCAGCGCGGGGACGAGCACAAACTGCATAACACCCTCTTGAATGCCCCCGCCCGCGTTCTTAATAAAATACTGCGCCAGCACCTTCACGTTCGTGTAGGTCGCGCCAGTAACTTTGGGCCGCAGTTTAATCCGCAGCTGATACTTGGCGTTTTCGTTGTCCAGCGAACCATCCAGCGCAACGCCCACCGTGCCGACAGGCGGCGCCCTGCCAGTCTCGGACACCGCGAGCTGCTTGAGGGAGGATGCGGTTGGCGCAGTCGCTGGCTGCCCTGTGTAGATGCGCTGCGCGTCATAAAGCCCTTTCGGATCAATACGCGGCTGAATCCCGGCGCCGCCGATCCGGCCAGGCGGCAGCGCCGGTGGCGGCGCATTGCTCACCACGACTGCGGCAACCTTGTGATTCATGGCCGGCGACGCCTCTGGCGGCACGGATTTCTCCGCCTCCGAGTTCTTCTTATCCGCGTACAGAAACTTGGCCGCCTGATACTCGGGTAGCTCCCGGACATCCTTCAGTTCGGCGTCGAATGCCTTGGCCAGTGCAAGTTTGTCGTCGCGCACCGCCTGCTTCTTGCATTGCTCGATAAAACGCAGGTGCTTGTCGATGTAATCGATAACCTTTTGAGCGCTCTCCAGGTCGGCCCTTTCCATCGCCTCGCGACACATCCGGTCCGCCTTGGCAATCTCGGGGGTGGCGGAAGCGGCTGCCTGCGGCGGCAATTGCTTCTGCTCGTCAAACCGCGTGATCTCCCCGTCCACAGCCTGCACTTCTTCGAGATCGCCCTTCTGCTTGGCCGCCGTGCGGATCGCGTCGAGCGTCTTGCGGTAACGCAACACCAGCTCGGACTTTGCGCCGGCACTCTCCTGTTTGAATTCTTTCAGCTTCAACTGGTAGGCGGCCTTGCTTTTTGCCACATCGTCAAACGTCAGCGAAGCATTGGCACCGACCGCCGGCACCAACCCAGACCAGACCGCGCAAACGGCCAACACGATGGCAAAACGCACCCAATTCATAGCCTTGAAAATGCCAGAAGCCGCAGGATCTGTCAACAAGCCCAAGAGCCTGTCCAAAGACCGTCACTTGGTCTTTTACTTAAGCAGCCGGAAAAAACCCAGCGCGGGCACGGGTCGGTTGACGACTACGGCGGACAAATTCCAAAATTTCCCTCGTTAATCGTCGCCGTAGTCGTCCACCGGGGTATCTGCCAATTTGGAACTCAGCCAACCTTTTCGAGCAACGTCTAGTTATTGCAAACTCGCGATCGCCCCGTACACGCCGTCCACCACCTTGGCCATGCGGACATAGTCGAGCTTGTCCCACGTGTCGCCGGACTGATGATAGGCGCGGTTGCGACAGAACGCCGTGTCCGTAAGCATCACGGCCGGGTAGCCGAAATCCCAAAAACTGCGATGATCCGAGAAGTCCACACCCGGCATCTGGCGCGGCAGACTGCCGGACCAGATCGGCAGATCCGTGGCGCGCTGCATGCCACGCTTGATCTTCCGGATCAACCCGCGCTGCGCCACGTTACCGATGATCGAAATGTAATTTCCCCGTGTCGGATAGATCGCATACAGCAGAGGGATCGGATACGCCTGACTCCATCGTTCATCGCGGAAACACCCGATCATCTCCAGCGCCAGCATGGCCTTCACTTCCACGCCCGCACGACGCAGCTGCTTCGCATGCTGATAGCTCCCCATGCCGCACGTGCTGAAAAATGGCGGTTCCTCGGTGCAGAATGCCACCAGTTCGATGGGCGTGGCAGGCGTCGGCGCACTTCCGAGCCGGCGCGCCAGTTCCAGCAGGCCTGCGATACCGCTGGCGTTGTCGTCCGCGCCGGGAAACCTTCCACAGGCGTCATAGTGCGCCCCCACCAGCACGCAGGCCCCCGTGGCAGGACCCCAGCGCGCAATGACGTTGTCAAACACCTGTGCGCCCGCGCGATAGCGCTGCGTTGAAACCTGCGCGCCCGAGGCGGCAAACTGCGCGCGGATGTACTCCACACAACCAGCCAGGTTGGTGGTGTCGTCGCAGGAACGCGGGTAGAAGGTCTCGGAGAGTTGCCGCACATGCGCTTGCAGACGCACCGGATCCGCCACCGTGACCGACGGCCCGCGCCGCACCCAGACCGGCTGCGCCACCCAGATACCGAACACCGCCAGGATCACCACCAGTGCCGCCAGCACGCGCAACGCCGAACGCAGAATGCGCTGCAACCTGCGTTTCAGCGGCGACGACGTGGAAGGTGTCGAGCTCATGGCATG
>JBAXVM010000200.1:0-5519 GCA_037129105.1 bacterium | reverse complement strand
TGCTGCATATCCCGAATGACTCGCGACTTCTTGACACAGGCACATGGCGTGGCCTATTCTATTGCCTTCAAAGGGGCTATGGTTCTGGCGGGCGTTTGTAGGCTCCCCGGCTGCTCCGGAGGTTCAATTACGTGCAGTCTCTCGAAGTCATGCGTCACAGTGCGGCCCATGTCATGGCCGCTGCGGTTAGTCGTCTATTCCCGGATGCGAAACTCGACATCGGTCCTGCGGTCGATGATGGTTTCTATTACGATTTCGATCTAACCCATCGGCTGACCCCTGAGGATTTTCCGAAGATCGAGGCGGAGATGGCGCGCCTGGTGGCCGCCAACCAGCCGTTCGAACGCTTTGAAGCCACCCGCGAGGAGGCGCAGAAGCTGCTCGAGGGGCAGCGATATAAGCTGGAGCGTCTCGCTGACATACCGGCTGGCGAGGCGATTTCGTTTTATCGCTGCGGCGATTTCCTTGATCTCTGCCGTGGCCCGCACGTGGCGTCCACCGGTGCGATCGGCGCGTTCAAGCTTACGCAGGTGGCCGGCTCGTACTTCCGCGGTATCGAAACCAATCCGATGCTGCAGCGCCTCTACGGCATGGCAGCCGAATCTCAGGCTGCGCTGGATGCCGAACTGGCGCGCATCGAAGAGGCGAAGAAGCGCGATCATCGCAAGCTGGGGCGTGAGCTCGACCTCTTTAGCGTGGAAGACGATGTAGGCCCCGGCTTGATCCACTGGCACCCCAAGGGCGCGCGCGTGCGCTGCATCATCGAGGACTTCTGGCGGCGCCGTCACTTCCGGGCCGGTTATGAACTTCTGTATTCGCCGCACATCGGACGCGCCCAGCTCTGGGAGACGTCGGGGCATCTCGGCTTCTACCGCGAGAACATGTACGCGCCGATGGAGATCGACGACCACGAGTATTTCGTCAAGCCGATGAACTGCCCGTTCCACATCCAGATCTACAAGGGGCGCCGGCGCTCCTATCGCGAGCTGCCGCTGCGCTGGGCGGAGCTGGGAACGGTGTACCGGTATGAGAAGAGCGGCGTGCTGTACGGCCTGCTGCGCGTGCGCGGTTTTACCCAGGACGACGCCCACATTTTCTGCACGCCGGAGCGGATCGTCGAGGAGATCCGCTTCACTGTGCACTTCGCGCTCGATATGCTGCGCGCGTTTGGGTTTACCGACTTCTCCGCCTACCTGGCCACCCGCCCGCAAAAGGCTGTCGGCGAGCCGGCGCGTTGGGAGCAGGCCACGAAGTCGCTGGAGGCGGCGCTGCAGGGCGAGGGGATTCCATACGAGGTGGACGAGGGCGGCGGCGCGTTCTACGGCCCGAAGATTGACATCAAGATCAAGGACTGCCTGGGGCGCCAGTGGCAGCTCAGCACCATCCAGTTTGATTTCAACCTGCCGGAGCGCTTTGAGCTTTCCTACATCGGCGAGGATGGCAAGGAGCACCAGCCCTACATGGTGCATCGCGCCCTGCTCGGCAGTCTGGAGCGTTTCTTTGGCATCTTGATCGAACATTACGGTGGCGCGTTTCCGCTCTGGCTGGCACCGGAGCAGGTGCGCGTGCTGCCGATCACGGCGAACCAGCTTGCGTATGCGCGCGAGATTGCCGCGCAGCTTCAGCAGGCCGATGTGCGCGTGACGGTGGACGAGGATTCGGAAAAGGTTGGCGCCAAGATCCGGCGCGCGCAAATGGATAAGATACCTTACATGCTTGTCGTGGGCGGCCGCGAGGCGGAAGCGGGCGCTGTTGCCGTACGACGTCGTGAGGGTGGCGACCAGGGCGTGATGCCCAGGGATGCCTTCCTCGAACTGGTCCGCAAGGAAAATGAGGCGTACTTCACGCCTTAACAGAGGAGGTTAGCCATCGCATCGTTCGTTCGTACCAATTTCAAGATTCGCGTTCCGACTGTCCGGGTCCTCGGCCCGGATGGAGGTATGCTTGGTGTCATGGCGACGCGTGACGCGCAGCGGGCCGCTGAAGAGCAGGGGCTTGATCTGGTTGAGATCTCACCCAATGCAGATCCGCCAGTCTGCAAGATCATGGACTTCGGCAAGTTTCGCTATGAGGAAAGCATCAAGCGCAAACAGGCTCGCAAGTCGCAGATCCGGCAGCAGATCAAGGAGGTCAAATTCCACGCCAGCGTGGATGAGCACGACCTTCAGACCAAGCTGCGGCATATCCGCGAGTTTCTGGCCGAAGGCGACAAGGTGAAGATCACCCTTCAGTATCGCGGGCGTGAGAATGCCCACAAGGAACTGGGGATGGAGGTCGTCACGCGGGTGATCAAGGATTTGGAAGCGGTGGCGATCGTAGAGCAGCATCCGCGTCTGCTGGGTCGTTTGCTGGGGTGTCTGGTGGCGCCGCGCCCGGCCAAACCCGGCCAGGCCAACAAGTCGTCGGCACAGCAGGCCGTACCGTCAGCACCGCGCCCGGTTGTTGCTCCGGCGAAGCCCGCGACGCCAGTTGCCGCTCCTTCCGTGTCTGCCGCGCCGGCACCTGCTGCCGCGCCGGCACCTGCGGATGTGACGCCTGTGGCGCCAGCGGTTCCTGCGCCTGTGAGTGCGACACCCGCCGATGCAGCCGCGACCAAATGAATGGTGTTGCGGCTGACAGAATGTGCTGCTTGTGTTAGCAACCGGTGACCCGTGCGCGGAGCGCCCGGGTCACGTTTCTGTCTGGCCGGTGGATGTTGGGCGGTGAACAGGCTCGATTGCGCTTAGCTTAACACCTAAGGCCTGCGGGGGTGTGTCATGGTGCCTGCAAATGCAATGCTGTCCGTCGGCATGATCCTGTTTGCCGGCAGCGTGATGGCGGCGTCGCCAGCGAAAAACGCACCTGCTGGCGCGGCCAACAATACGTCCACGAATGTGGCGATCGTGCGCGAATATGTTTTCAAGCCCGAGGAGTATCAGTTTACCGGCACGGTGATCACCAACGATTTGACAGCCAAGTCGATCACGGTCTGCGGGCATCGCCCCTGGCTGCGGAGTACGGTTGACCGGGTGGTGCCGGTCGGCACGCCGCCGATGCCTGTGGCGCCACCTGCGGTTAAGAATGAACAGGCGGTTTTCCGCGTAGATGCGTTTTGTCGCGTGTCGCTGACCAACCGTCCGGTTGCACGCCTGTCGGATGTCCAGTCGGGCACCATCGTGGATGTGCGTTTTCGCAAACAGACGGATAGCACGTGGATTGCCGCGGCCATCACTTCGGCCGGCAAGCATCCGTATGACGATGTAGACCTGCCTGCCGCGGTGCCAAGGAAAAGATGAAACTTCGACCTTGCCAGCAGCCGCAGTCCGTGGCCCTGACCATTGCCGGCAGCGATAGCGGCGGCAATGCCGGGATTCAGGCGGATCTGCGCACGTTTCACGGGTTTGACGTGCATGGGTGCACGGCGATCACCGCACTGACCGCGCAGAATCCAAACGGCGTTGCCGGTGTGCTGGCTGTTGAGCCGGCCTTCTTGCAGCAGCAGGTGGAAGCTATATTTGCGGCTTACGAGGTGCGGGCCATCAAGACCGGCATGCTGGCGAATGCCGCGCTGATTGAAACCGTCGCGGACTGTCTGTCCCACCATCGGAATATTCCGCTGGTGGTGGATCCGGTCATGGTGGCCACCAGCGGCGCGTCGCTGGTGGCGGCTGACGCGCTGGCCGCGTTTACACGGCGTTTGCTGCCGATGGCCTCGCTGATCACGCCGAATCTGCCGGAGGCGGCGGCACTGCTGGGGCATCCGGTGGCAGGTGTCGAGGCGGCGGCTGCGGCTGCCGTGGAACTGGCCGCGCGCTTCCGTTGCGCGGTTCTTGTCAAGGGTGGGCACGCCAGTCCGGCCCATCAGGCAAGTGATTTTCTCTGCACCGGGGGCGCGCATCTGTTCCGGCTGCGCACGCCCGTGGTGCGCGATCCGCTGTCGCGGCACGGCACGGGCTGTACGCTCAGCGCGGCGATCACAGCGGCGCTGGCGAGTGGCTGCTCCCTGCAGGATGCCGTGGTGGCGGGGAAGGCCTATGTTTACGATGCCCTGTGTCACGGCCGCACCCTCGGCCCCCGCGCCACGGTGCTGGGCATGGTCAAACGCCGCAAGCCCGCAACGGTGAAGATCGAAGATTGGGCGACTGCGCAGGCGCGAGAGTAGCGACATGCGCCACGCAACCTACAGGACCCTGCAGACTATGCCGCGAGTCGTACGCTTGCTGGTCGTTCTGTTTTGTGTGCTGGCTTTGCGAAGCGCGGCAGCTGGAGAGCCTGCGGACGCACTGCCGCAGGATAAGGCGCGCATCCTGGCATATCATGATCATTCCTCGCTTTCGACAATTCTGCGGGATGTTTCGCGGGCATACGCGCCAAGACTGATCGCTGTCATGCGCCGGCAAGATTGCCTGGACGGCGAATATTCGGATGACAGGCGGAAGTTTGCCATTCAAAATGCAACGGATGCCGATTTCTGCAAGGCCATCACCAGAACGTTTGATGCCTATGCCTGTGCCTATGATCCTGAAACGCGATATTGGCTGATTTACCCGGCTGACGGCCAGGGCGCCATGTTTCAGGATGTGGTGCAGTTCGATGCCATCGCGCCAACCAACAACGTGGAAGCTGTGTCTACTGGTCTGCGAGGCATTACGAACGCCTGCCGCCTGCTGGCTCGCCATGAATCGAACTGCGACAAGCCAGCAGCAGACGTTCCTGTATACTACGCACGACGGCAGCACGAGGAACGGCCTCTTGACACACGTGCCACGAGTTGGAAACTTCCGGCCGGATCGTTTGTGCGATGGAAGCGCCTGGCACAGACGCTGAACCATATTCCGCGTAGTTATCTGCTGGTATACCTGACCACGCTGGATCATCTGCGACCGCGATATGCATTTCATTCCGGGCCTCCGGATCCGTGGGACCTGAGTGAAGTGGCTGCGCAGAAGCTGGCAACTGCCAGATGCTTCTGGGCGATGGGCATCGCGAAGGACTGGTCCGCTATGTCCGATGATGCGATTGTCGCCGCTTTGAGATTAGGGGTTTTGTGGAATGAGATGCCGCTTGATCTGGATGCACAACTGTGGCGCATGGACACGGATCGTCTGTCGCGGATATATGGGACAATGGATTCAACGAATCGGCATGTTTTTGGCCGTGTGTTCTATCCACATGCCGCGCTTCGCTATAGTGATGTGGGAATCCGCATGGCTGCGGACAATCTGCGTAGCCCGCCATTTGCCAGTTGGGCCATGCCGGTGCTTCTCGACAACTGCTACTCCGAGGATGTACAGCAGTTGGTTTCCGCGATGAGTGTACTGGGATCAAAGGAGTGGAAGGCCTCTGTGTACCGCGAAGTGGTTCGCGCGCCAGGTTACATATCGGATGCTCAGCGCGCAGAATGGTTACACGCGCTGGAAGTCGGGCGACATTATGCCCGTGTGAAGAGTGCATTGGATGACGGTTATTCCGTGGCGGAGTTGTCCGCTTTACCCATCTGTCGCACAAATGATGCGAGCTGGCTTCTGTCGGAAAAGAAC
>JBAXVM010000020.1:0-19828 GCA_037129105.1 bacterium | reverse complement strand
TCAAGATCAAGATCAAGATCAAGATCAAGATCAAGATCAAGATCAAGATCAAGATCAAGATTAGGATTAGGATTAGGATTAGGATGAGAGTTGTAGCACGAGGAGAAGAAAAATGATGCGAATCCGTAACACTTGTAAGCAAACCTGCGCGTTTCGTGGCCTGACGGCCCCGGTTTGCGTTGTCACGGCGCTGCTGGCCGTCGCGGCGCATGCAGACCTGACGGTATCCAACCGCACGGTTACCGCGCCTGTGCATATCTTTACGGTGGATGATACGGGTTTGCCGGCGCAAATTGATATTCGCGCCGCCACCAACGAGATTCCGCTGGCCTTCCGGTCGCAGAAAACCCTGCCGCCTGCGCTGCTGCGGCGGATTGGCCGCGGTCCGCAATTGGCCGCGCCCATGCGCATCGAGGCTACGATTGACAAAGTGGTGGCATCGGCCAAGGCCGATGCGCCGGCGACGCTGCAGAAGACGGACAAGGGCGTGGAGGTCGCTTCGACCTGGCAGGCCGGCGCGCTGAAGGGGCGTCTGAGCCTGATGTATGCTGACAACGGCGTCATGACCGGGCAGGTGATCTACGATAGCAAGGGCGTGGAACTGGAGCGGCTCGATCTGGTCCTGGAGTTCAGCGGTCCGCTGGACACAGCCGTGGCTGGCAATCCGGTGGAAGCTGTGGCCGGCAAGCCGCTGCCGGCGAATTACGGCACCCTCGGTTCGAGCCCGGGCATGTTGTGGCTCAATGGAGCCAGTCCGGCAGGGGATGGCGCCTTGCTGAAGGGGCGCGTGTCGCACTTCTTCCTGGGTACAGGCGACCGCGGCTTCACGTGGCTGGCACAGGCCGGGGAAGGCTATGCCATCTCCGACAAGGAACCCTCGATGAGCGTGGAACGCAATCGCGAGGGGGTTGTCATCTGGCGGATTGCGCTGGTCAACAAGTCCCCGCGCAGCGGTGAGCGGACCGCCGCCTTTACGCTCTTGACGCACCCCTCCCGCCGTGGCGCATCCGGCCGGCGCTATGAGCAGTGGCAGCCATGGGGCGAGGCCGCCGCGGTTGCACCCCTGGATGCCGCGGCGCGTGGCACGCTGGCCGGGAGCAACCTGCTGGTTCGCGCGGAGTCCGGCTCTGTGCAGGAGACGGCTGCTGCCCGCGCGCTGCTGACCGGCCCTGCCGGCGGCGAGGCCCTCTCGGTCGCAGGCACGCTTGCGGACCGTTTCCCGATCGGGCTGTTCCGCTACCTGGCTGGCACGCACACGGCGCTCGGGGCGCAGTTGCGCACCGATGCCGCCGCGATCACCGCTTCCGGCGCTTCGCCGGCACCTGACCGCATGGCGCTGGGGCGCGCGCTGCTGCACGATATTGGCGTGGATCTCAGCGGCCTGGCCAATCCTGTCGAAGCGGTGCGTGTGGTGCAGGCACTGGAGTCGTTCGGTTATTTCCGCAACGACGGCCAGACCGAGTTTCTCCCGTACTGGCGCACGGCCAGCATTGTGCGCTACGGCGAGGACTACAACGCGGCGGCCAAGGACGGCTTTGCCGTTGAGCCCGAGGACCCGTCGGCGCGCGTGCGCGTCTCGGCCTTTATCCGGCCGGACGGCAACTTGATTGCTGAAGGCCCCAGGCGTAAGGCGCTCTTTGTCATTGTCAACGAAGGGACGAATGAAGTTCGCGGGCAGCTGTACATCCAGCAGCCTACGTATGTCTTCGGCGGGTTTAACAAGACCTACGTGCAAGACATCTATTCCCGGCTTGATTTTTCGCGCATCCCCGCGGACAGCGACTGGAACCGGAAACAGGTGACCCTGACGGTGCCGTCCTGGATTTCACCGAACACGAAGGTCAATCTGAAGAAAGGGATGAATCCGGCTGTGGTCGTGCCGCCGCTCCTGGACCTTGAGAACGACGGCTACGTGCGTCTGGTCGAACATGGCGACCCCACCAAAAAATACGGACCTGCCTATGCCGTGAAGGAATTCTTCGAGGTGTACGGTCCGGTCTACGTGCCAGCGCGCGGCATGCGCCTGTTGTATGGATCAGGGAACGAATTGTGCGAGCCCGTTGGCGAGGGTGAGCGCCGTCCGCGGCAATAGACACAACGGGGAGTGCTTACTTTTGGGCGCACGCTTGTGGGTATCCGCGTACTGCCGTGCGCAGTTTTCGGGGTTTGGCATGGTCAAGGTGGATCTGAATGGCTGTCCAAGTCCGCGTGATTTTTGCACAAAAGAACACAAAGAACGCAAAAATCGATTTCGTCTATATTCTGGCATCTCTGGCTCGGCGAATTGGCACGCCTCCTGCAAGCAGAGAACTGTTCAATGTTAACCGAGTTGCTTGCATTGCGCCGCAAATTCACGTATGTTCGATGGCCGTGTTGCACCCCATCCGCAAGGGAGAAAACTATGAGTATGTTTCAACGCTGGATCGGAATGAGTGTCGTGGTTGTGGCTCTGCAGACGCAGGCGCAGGACGCCTGGCAGCATGTCACGAATCCGCCACTGCCCAACGTCGAGATTCAGATGATCAAGACCGGCATCGACAAGGGCGTGGTTTGGATTGGCACGCCCAGTGGGTTGGCCAGCGTCGAGGGGGGCGTGCTGCATCCGATGAAGCAGGCCAAGGATCTGAAAGTGTGGGATATTTTTAAGCGTCCAGCGGGCGGGTTCTGGGTCGGGCACAGCGGCGGGGTTCTGCTGGTGGACGGCGACCGCACCGTGCAGGCGATGAAGGGGCTGAACGTCCCTTCGATTCAGATGGTCGGCACGCAGCTGTGGGCCATTGCCAAGGACGAGTCCAAGGATCGCAACACCCTGATGCTGGCCAACGGCACAGACTGGGCGCCGGAGGCGGCTTTCAAGGGGCGCAATGTGCTCGATCTGGTGAAGGATGCCAAAGGAACCTTCTGGCTGGTGCTGGACGGCGATGGCGTGGTGGAGGTTGATCCGGCCAAGCCGGCGCGCGAGGCCAAGCAGCACCTGTCGCGGATGAACGTGACCAGCATCCTGACCGACTCGCAGGGGCGCACCTGGTGCGGGCTGATGGGCGGCGGCGTGATGGTGCGGCAGAACAACGAATGGAAGAGCCAGCTGGAGAAGGAGCGCTCGGCCGTGCTCTCGCTGCTGGAGGACGGCACCGGCAAGATCTGGGCCGCCACCAGCGGTAATGGCATCTGGGCGTATGACGGAAAAATCTGGAAACGAATGATGCCGGATTCGGATTATGTCAATCTGATGAAGATGACCGCCGACAAGCGCATCTGGATCAGCACCCAGCAGCGCGGCGGGCTGCGTTGCTGGAACGGCACGGAGTGGAAGAGCTCCCTGGAGGTTTCCACATCGATTCAATGCCTGGTCGAACTGCCGGATGGCGTCCTCCTGGCAGGCAGCGCACGCGACGGCATCTATATTCTTGGCAACTACAGCATCAAGGGAGAGTGAACCACAATGGAAAACACAAAGATCGGACCTGGCGTGGCGGAGGAATTCGGCGCGCTGATCAGCAATGTCAAGCGCGAGATCCACAAGGTCATCGTCGGCCAGGAAGAGCTGGTGGATCTGACGCTGCAGTGCATCTTCTGCCATAACCATGCCCTGCTGATGGGTGTGCCCGGGCTGGCCAAAACGCTGCTGGTGACCACCATCTCCAAGGTGATCGGCATCAGCTCGCAGCGCATTCAGTTTACCCCGGACCTGATGCCGTCGGACATCACCGGCACGGAGATCATCCAGGAAGACACCGAGACCGGCCGCAAGAAGTTTGTGTTCGTGCCCGGCCCGATCTTCGCCAACATGGTGCTGGCGGACGAGATCAACCGCACGCCGCCGAAGACCCAGGCCGCCCTGCTCGAGGCCATGCAGGAAAAGCAGGTCTCCGTCGGCAACAAGCGCTATCCGTTGTCGCTGCCATTCTTCGTGCTGGCCACGCAGAACCCGATCGAGCAGGAAGGCACCTACAACCTGCCTGAAGCGCAGCTCGACCGGTTCATGTATATGATCGTGGTGGATTACCCGGAAACCAAGGATGAGGTGGAGATCCTGCGACGCACCACTACGAACTACCGGGACGATCCCGTC
Source organism: bacterium (assembly GCA_037129105.1). Taxonomy (GTDB): domain Bacteria; phylum Verrucomicrobiota; class Kiritimatiellia; order RFP12; family CAIWXQ01; genus CAIWXQ01. The sequence goes on along the minus strand of JBAXVM010000020.1, from coordinate 15,756 downwards.
TCGGTGCTCGATGGCGACACAATCCTGAAGTACCAGCGGGTGGTGCGCGACGTGCTGGTGCGCGACGATCTGTACGGCTACGTGGTGAGCCTGGTGCAGGCTACGCGTGTCTCCACAACGCATGCGCTCCCCTATGCCAAGGAGTGGGTGGCCTGGGGCGCCGGACCGCGCGCCTGCCAGAACCTGATTCTGGGCGCCAAGGCGTATGCGTTCTTCCATGGTCGCTCGCATATTACCGTGGACGACATCCGCGCCGTGGCCGTACCCGTGCTGCGTCACCGCGTCATCGTGAACTATGCCGCGGTTTCGGAAGGGATCAAGTCCGAGAACGTGGTCGCGCATCTCATCCAGAAAATCCCGGCTCCGGGAGAACGGTAAGGGGGCAGGGGTCAGGCGTCAGGGGTCAGGCGCCTGACACCTGACTCCTGACTCCTGACACCTGACACTTGACACCTGGTCGTACGCGATGGCTACCGTAACAGAAGACAAACTGACTCTGGATACCGTGCTGCCCGCAGATGTGCGGGATGCGCTACGGCAACTGGAGCTTTTTGCCCGCAAGAAGGTGGAAGGGATTCAGCACGGCGCCCACGTGAGCCGCCGCAAGGGTGTCAGCACAGAGTTTGATCACCACAAGCAGTACATGCCCGGCGACCCGCTCAAGCATATCGACTGGAAAGTCTCCGCCCGGCACGATAAGTTCTTCGTCAAGCGCTACATTGAGGACACCTCCCTGAGCGTGCGGCTGGTGGTGGATAGCAGCGCCAGTCAGAAGCAGACCACCAGCGGCATCAGCACCTGGCGGCTGACGGCGCAGATGACCGCTTGCCTGGCCTACCTGATCCTCCGGCAGCGTGATTCTGTCGGCCTGGTGATGACCAACGCCGCCGACACGCTGTGGCTGCCGACCTCCTCCACGCAGGCGCAACTGGTCCGCATCTTGCAGGCCCTGGTGAAGGCGCGTGCGAGCGCGGCCGATGCGGTGGATGTATCGCTGCGTGCCATTCTGGAGCGCGTCTCGCGGCGTGGCGTGGTGATTGTGATCTCCGATCTGATGTTCAACCCCGAGTCTGTGCGGCGCGACATTCGCAAGCTGCAGGCCCGCGGCCACGAGGTGCTTCTGTTTCAGATTCGCGACCCGACCGTGGAAAATTTTCCGTTCAACCGCTGGGTGCAGTTCGAGTCGCTGGAGCACGCGGGCACGCGCTGGCGCTTGGATACCGTCCCGCTGAAGCGCTTCTACCTGGAGGAATACCGCCTGTTCATGGAGGAGTGGCGGACGTGGACACGCAAGCACGACGTGCATTTCTGCAGTCTGAGCAGCGATGAGCCGGTCGAGACGGCACTGTCGAAGTATCTGGCGGTGCGCGCCGGCGGAGGGCGCGGCACGTGAGCTTTGTCTATCCAGGCGTGCTCTATGGCCTCCTGCTGGGGGCCATCCCCATCATCGTTTACTACCTGATGCGCTTCCGGTCGCTGAAGGTGTCGTGGGGCGCGGACTACATTCTGGAGCGCGCGCTGGCGCGCCAGCGCCGCAAGGTGTATTGGGATCAGGTCATTCTGCTGGCCTTGCGCGCCCTGGTGGTGATGGCGCTGGTGGTGGCCTTTGCCCGCCCGCAATCGGGCAAGAAAAAAGAGTTTGGCGGGGATGGCGCCGTGCTGCGGATTCTGCTGGTGGATGAGTCCTACAGCATGCTGGCCGGCAAGGGAGGGCAGACCGGGCGCGAGCAGGCATCGGATGCCATGCGCGAGCTGGTCTCGCGCTGGCCTCGCGGCGATAAGTGGTCGCTGTACGTGATGGACAGCCACCCCCGCTGGGTCGTGGACCAGAAGGCTGTGGTTGACCCTGTGCATAGCCGCGCCATCCTGGAAACCTTGAAGAACGAGGAGGCGGCGGTCTCGCTGGCCGCCGGACTCAAGACCGTCCTGGCGCATGGGGTCGGCCAGCGCCGCGAGATCTATATTTTCAGCGACGACCAGGCCACCGCGTGGGACGGCGCCGATCAGCTCACGGCACCCAATGACGGGCGCACCCGCCTGTTTTGGTTTCATCCGCCGTTGGCTGAGCGCCGCAACCTCGGCGTGACGCAACTGCAGGCCAGCCATGAGCGCGTGCTGCGCGGCTTCCCCTTTCCTGTATATGCCCAGGTCGCCAACTTCAGCGATGAAGCCGTCCGCGACGCTGAGCTGACGTTCCTCGTCGACGGCGCCATGATCGGCTCCAAGCGCGTTTCACTGCCGCCCGGGCAAAAGACGCGGGTTGCCATGGATCTCAAGATTGACACAGCTGGCACGCACCTGATCACGGCGCGCCTGAACAACGACGTGCTCTCCTATGACAACGCCATGTCCACCGGCGTGGAAGTTGCGGATGCGATTTCCTTGCTGGTGCTGCGCGATGCCGACCGCACCGGCAAGTTCGATTCTGCCGCCTTTTTCCTGAAACTGGCGGCCCGGATCATGGCGGGCAATGCCACGAACGAGGCCGCCGGCCCGCTGCGTGTGCAGGAGCTCACCACGCCCGCCTGCGCTGTGGCTCAACTGGAGGCCCATGATGCGGTTCTGCTCGACGGTGGACGCACGTTGACGCCTGAACTGGCCGAAACGCTGCGCCGCTACGTGGAACGGGGCGGGGGACTGATCCTGGCGGTGGACGACACCGTGGACCTGGTGGCCTGGCGTCGATTGCTGGCTCCGGTGGGACTGCTGCCGGTCAATCCGCTGCGCGTGCGCAACGAGAAACTCGGGGAAGAGATCTGCCGTCGCCTCAGCCGGTCCGGCTTCGATCTGCCCGCGCTGCGGAACCTCGAAACCTGCCCGGACGGCGATGTGGGACAGGTGCGGTTCTACACCTGGACCGAATTTGACAACCCCTCGCCGGGCACGGATGTGCTGGCGCGGTTTGGCGATGGCTCGCCTTATGTCTTTCAGCGCCGGCTGGAGCGCGGCAGCGTGATGGTCCTGGCGGCCGGCCTGAATTCACGCAACAATAATCTGCTGGTGCGCGAAACCATGTATCCGTTCCTCGTGCACCTGTTTTCTGAATCTGCCAGCGCCGGCCAGTATAAGCACAGCGTGGGACTGCATGAGCCCGTGCGCTATCTGGCCAAGGGCGAACCGCAGCCCGAAAACGCCATGTTTGAGATCGAGAAAGAGGATCTCGCGGCCGCCACCCTCTATCCGCATGCCCGGGGGATGCGCGTCGAGTATGCCCCCGGCGCCAGTCGCAGCGGCCCCGTTTCCCTGCTGGTGCTGCGCGATACCAGCCGTGAAAAGATCTGGTTTGGCGTGCAGGGCGAACGCTCGGACTCAAGCCTGACACCCATGGCAACGGCTTTTCAAGCGCGGCTGGCAGAGACGCTGGGGTGGACCGAGGTCCGCTCGGCACGGGAATTGATGGATGCGCTGGAATCACAGGGGCATGGCATGGAACGCTATGCCTGGGTGATGCTGGCCGTGCTGCTCTTTGCCTTGGGCGAGCTGCTGATGGAGCTGAGATTTTTGTAGGAGTCAGGGGCCAGGAGTCAGGGGTCAGGAGACAAACATGGGTGTCAGGAACGTCAAAGAGCTGGTGGTTTACAAGAAGGCCTATGAGCAGGCCATGAGGTTCTTTGAAGTCAGCAAGCGTTTTCCTTCTGATGAGCGATTTGCCTTGACCAGCCAGGGCCGACGGGCCTCGCGTTCCGTTGCCATGAATTTACGAGAAGCTTGGGCGAAACGACGATATGAGGCGCATTTTGTCAGCAAGCTTACAGACTGCGACGGGGAGAATTCCGAAACGGACACGGCATTGGATTTTGCTCGCGATTGTGGGTATATCACTACGCAAGAACACACGGAGATGACGACGTTAAACCATGAGATCGGGAAAATGCTCGGGTCTATGATTAATCGCCCGGATGTTTTTCTTCTGACCCCTGACCCCTGACCCCTGACCCCTGATCCCTGACGCCTTCTCACACACATGGAACCCCTAAGAACAGTTGAGTTTGCCCTGCGCTTCGCCGCCACCTGGTCTGCCTGGTGGCTGTTGCTGGCATTGCCCCTTGTGGTGCTGGTCTGCGTGGCGCTCTATCGCATCCAGTCGCGCGTGATCGCGTGGGGGCATGCCTGGGGCCTGACGCTGCTGCGTGTCGTCATCATGGCGGCTGTGGTCTTCCTGGCATTTCGCCCCAGCCTGATCCGTCGCGACACCGCCACCTTCCCCGGACGTCTGCTGGTGGTCCTGGACGATTCCGCCAGCATGGGCATTCATGACCCGGCGCTGCCCGAGGCCGACGCCCTGCGTATCGCCCGCCAGGCCACCGACCGGCTGGTCGGCCGCGAAGCACCGATAACCGCTCTGCGCGAAGAAATCGTCTCGATCGAGCGCACCTTGATCGGCTTTGAGAGCTTCGGCCGCGCCGCCGACCGCACTCAGGACGCCTTCTGGCGCGAGACCGAGCGCGTGCAGGTGCCATTGAATGAGCGGCTCGGAAACATCGCACAACGCGCCACCGACCTGGGAAACAGCACGTCGGCTTCCAATCAATTGCACGAGGTGGCTGCCGGGTGTCGTGAGTATCAGACCTTCCTCAAGCCGCTGTTCAGCGGCAATACCCCGCCGTCCGCGGAGTTCGTACAGAAGATGCGCAAGGAGCTGGTCCGGTTGACAGACCTGCTGGATGCTGCGCAAGCCGCCGCGGACCGCAAGGCCATGGTCGCCGGCGATCCGGCGCTGACCGCCGCCCTGGGCGCGGTGCGGCATGCGCCGCGGCTGGATCTGGCCTACGGCTGGCTGCGGCAGCATCGCGAGGCGTTAATTGGCAATCACAAAGGCCTGGGCATCTGGATGCTGCCGCTTTCGCAGCAGGAACCAACTCTGCTTTCCAGAATTGGCCCGGCGCCGCCGCCGCTCTCCAAGGTCGAGACCGACATCTCCGGCGTGCTGCTCCAGCGCATCGAGGAGGAGAGTCCCTTTCCGATGGCTGGCGTGCTGCTGGTCAGCGACGGCCGCAATCTCGGCGCCACGCCGCTCGACACCCTCACGCGCGCAGCCGCGCTGCGTTCGATCCCCGTCTACTGCGCCGGCGTCGGCAGCACGGAAGAGCCGCCGGACATCGCCATCCGCGGCGCCTTCGCCCCGCCTTTTGCCGTGGCCGGCGTGCCGCTCGGCGTGCGCACCCGCATCAAAACCGTCCTGCCCAAGCCGGACAAATTTGATCTGGCGCTGCTGGCGGACGAAAAGCGCGTCATTACCAACGAGACCCTGGAGATCAACGAACAGCAGGAAGTGGAGCGGCGGCTGATCCAGACTCCTCTCGCAGAAGGGCTCCAGCGCCTGACCGTGCGCGCCAGCAGCGTGGACGGGGAAGTGGTGCCGCAGGCGAACAACCGGCTGGATTGGACGATCCGCATCCGCCCGGAGCCGATCCGCGTGCTGTTTCTGGACTGGAAGCCGCGGTGGGAGAGCCGTTTTGTGCTCAACATCCTGAGCCGGCTGGATTATCTGGACGTCAATTCCATCATCGTCCTGTCCCAGCCCGGCAGCCAGCTCAAGCGGGGCGTCGGCAAAGGATTTTGGCCGGAGGATGCCGGAACCCTCGCCTTGTATGATCTGATCATCCTGGGTGATCTCCCGGCCGATGCCCTGAAGCAGCCGGAATGGAAGCAACTGGCCGAGTATGTCGAGGCTGGCGGGAGCCTGGTCATGCTGGGCACCGGACAGCGCGATCCGCTGCCGCCCGTTGCGCAAAACCTGCTTCCCACCAAACCGCGCTCCCTGCAGACACCGCCGCTTTCCGACACGGCCACCCTGCAGTTGACGCTGGCCGGACTTCACCACCCCATCACCCGTTCCCTGCTCGGCATTGCCCAGCATGCGGAAAACCTTTCCGCCGACCGTCTGCAGCCGAAGACCATCGGGTTGCTGCAATCCAGCGACGGCAGTCTGCTGCTGAGCACCTCGTTCCAGGGCAAAGGCAAGGCCCTCTTTGTGGATACCGACCGTCTGTGGCGGCGGCTGAACGCCTCGGCGCTGGATGCGCATGCCATGATGGTGGCCAACATGGCTGATTGGGCCATCGAAGCACACCCCCCTGCCACCAACCGGCCGCAACCCGACTTGTACCGCTATACGACCCGTGAATCCGTACAGGTCTGGACCGCGGCAGGCGACAAGACAAACGTGGTGGTGTTGCGTCAGGGCGACCAGGAGCTGCAGGCTCCAGCCGTGCCAGCGCATGCCGGCACTGCCTGGACAGCCGCCGTGTTTGACCATGTGCCGGCCGGCGATTGGATCGTCAGCATCCGCGGCGGCGCGGCCGCGCCGGAGCCGCTGCGCGTGGTCGATCGTAACCGGGAGCTGTACGACCTTTCGCGCGACGACGCCTACCTGCGCTCTCTGGCGGCCAATTCCGGCGGCGCCTGCGAAGATTTGACTGAAACCGGGCGCCTGCTCAACGACGTCCAGTCCCGCAGCCGGGTTGAGCGCCAGGAGCACATCTGGCGGCTGTGGGACTCCGGGTGGGTTCTGGCCCTGTTGGTCACGTTGCTTACGGCGGAATGGATCTGGCGAAAACTGGCGGGTCTTGTCTGATGCGCGGAAAACTCAAACATCTTCCGAAGCCTGTGGTAAGGACGCTCCTGTCCTTCTACCTGCGCACGCGGTTCTACGAACTGCTGCGGGCCTTGCTTGCGCCGCTGGTCTGCTATGCGGTGCTGGCGCTGCTGGCCACGCACCTGGATCGCTTTCTGTTTCTCGACACCCCGGACCGGTTGCTGATCAGCGGCTGGACACACGGCATCTGCCTCGTGGCAGGTGTCCTTTCGCTTGGCCTGTTTGCCTGGCGGAATCGTTCGGTCAGCCGCGTGGCGTACGACCTGGAAAGCCGGCTGCCCAAATCGGCAGCGGAGCGCCTCGTGACGCTGGACGACGTGCTCGCCAGGGAAGCCGCCGCGCCGGGCAAGGCGGACAGCGTCCATGCCGCCATGGTGGCACAGCTCACCAGCGAAACCGTGATGCTCTGCCAGAAGACGCCCCATGCCGGACGGCTGGTTCGCGATCGCCGCCTCAAGCGCTGGTTCGGCCTTCTGGCACTGCTGGCCCTCCTGTGGGCTGGCTTGCTCGCGGCACCGGCTTATCAGTTTCCCCTGATGCTGGAGCGCCTCACATTTCCCAACCGGAACCTGGCGAAGCCCAGTTTCATGAAGCTGATCGTGACACCGGAATCGGCCGCGGTCGGACGCGGCGGCGAAGTGGTCCTGCAGGTGCAGGTGAAAGGCGCCATCCCGGCGCTGCTGCAGCGCCCGATGGCCTGGCTGGGCGTTGACCCGAGCCGCTGCCTGCTGGCCACCGTGACCGGTCAGGTCACGCGCCTGGCCATGGGCCCGGATGCGCGCCCCATGAGCCGCGTGCAGAGCCGCCTCTTTGTGGCCTCGCGCAGCGACCTGCAGGAGAGCTTCAGCTATCGTGTGCGCTGCGGCGATGCCCAGACCGACATCCGGCTGGTTCGCGTGATCGCGCAGCCGCGGGTCCGCAACGCCTATGTGCTGGTGGACTCGCCCGCCTATACCGGGCTGAAGACCGCCCGGTTTGACGACCTGCGCGACGCGGTGCCCGCCTTTATCGGCAGCACCGTGAAAGTGAGCTTTGCCTCGGATCAGTCGCCGCTGAAATCCGCCCGTCTGGTCAACCTGCGCGACAGCAGCACCATCGCCGAGCTGAAGCCCGACCCCAAGACCGGAACCTATCGCTACGAGTTCAAAATGGAAACCCCGCTCGAGATGGAGGTGGTCCTGGTTAATGAACTGGAGTTTGAGAACGTCGAGCGCGTCAGCCTCGCTGTAGTGGTGCGGGAAGACCAGTCGCCCACCGTGCGTCTCGAGTACCCCGGCGGTGAGGTCTCTGTCATGCAGGGCGAACTGGTGCCAATGCAGATGGAGATGGCCGATGATCTGGGCTTGCTGGAGGGCGCCATCTGCTATCAGGTCAATGCAGGCCGGAATGCGGATGCCAGCCCGCGCGAAATTATCCTGCCGGTGGAGGAGAACAAGCTGACGCAGTCGCTGGCCGCCTCGCTGGACCTCGCCAAGGTGGATGCTGTTCCCGGCGACGAGGTGCTGCTGTGGGTGCGCGTGCGCGACACCGGCCGCAACGACGCACGCGCCCCGGCCGTCCGCATTCATGTCACCGCGTTCTCCGGCAACGACAACGAACGGCGCCGGCTGGCCGCGCTGCGCATCGTCGAGAAGCTTCTGGTTGCGGTGGAGCCGTCCGCGGCCGATCGCAACACCCTGTCCCTGAACGAAGCGGCCTATGAGCCGATCGCTACCTCCGCCAATGGCCAGGGGCTGGCGCTCAACCCCCGTGCTGCGCCGGAGAGCCTGCTGGATTTCCTGGAGTGCGAACACTTCTTTACGGATAGCGCAGACGCCGCCATGGAGCTACTGCAGCTGCATGGCGTGATTGCCGGCCAGTTCCGCCAGCCGCCGGCTGCTCGCGCCAGCGTCGAAGCGCGACAGGCTGCCCTGCGACGGCTGGCCGGCGAGATCCTCCCCGCCCTCGCGCACGAACGGATGGGGCGCGACCTCATCCGGCGCGCGTTCAGCCTGCGCGCCGAGATCCAGGCCACCACCAGCGCGTCCGACGCGCCGGAGCGCAAGAATCGCGCTGCCCAGGACCGGCGCATGGACCTGCTGCTGGAATCGCTGGGCGGTACCGGGGACGACCTGGCCGCGCTGGCCCGGTTGTCGCCGCAGTTGCTCAAGGTGGACGAGGTGCTGGCCTTCACCCGGCAAATCAGCCGCACCGGCCGCGATCTCAAGCATGCGGATGCCGTGCGGCAGCAGGCCGCCGGTAAGGTCCTTTGCGAGCAGATTGACGGCTGGATCGGGCTTCTGCTGCAGCCGCTCCCTGAATGGAAGGCGCAGCGTCTCGCAGCCCGTGCCGCACTGTATGCGCAGTACGAAGAGACCTATCAGCTTATGCGCGCCGGCTGGCAGAAGTCCGGATCGCAGGCGCCACCGGCCGCGATCACCGGCTGGCTGGCCGCCAACGCCCGCATGATCGAGCGCTCTCCCTTTGCCGGCTTGGGTGAACGTCTGGCCACGATCTCTCCCGCCGGCGCTGCCACGAATGCCGCCGCCACGTGCGAAGCGTCCGTGCTGGCGCGCATGGCCATCGGGAATGATTTTGCGGACTGGCTGTCTTCCGCCCGCCTGACGCTGCCGGAACGCCGCCTGGCTGTCTCGCTGCAGGCGCTGGATCTGGCCGACAACGACACCACGCGCACGGCCGCGGCTCAGGCGCTGCGGCTGCTGGCAACTGCAAATGACGAGGTGGATCCGGGCCGGACAATTCCGGCGGCGCCGCCGGCTTTCCGCGGCTTGTACGCGCAGCTTCCGGTGTTGTCGGCTGCCGCCACCGCCCATGCCGAGCCGTACGAAAAGACGATCGAAGCGCTCGGCGCACGGACCGCCAGCCTGCAGGAGTCGCTGGCAAAAATCGGCGCACCGACCGAAGCCGAGGGCTTCCAGGGTCTTTCCGGCTTGATCCCCGTGATCGAGTCCGGGCTGTTTCAATGGGAGGCGGAAGCGCAGCGCCTGATTTACCGGATGCATTTGGACCTGGCGTACGGGGATCCGCGCCGCGAGGAGACCGCACGGCTGGCCACGGCGCTGCCCACGCTGCGCGCCGTGCTCGACCAGTATCAGGCCGTGGTTCCCCCGCTGCTGAACCGGCTGAAAGGCCGCCTGCAGCGGTCGGCGCGGGCCGAGAACCTCTCGGCCGTGGAGGGCGACGGCAAAGAACTGGAACTGCGTGTGTCGGCGCTGGGCAACAAGGTGAAGCTTGCCGTGAAGCAATTGCGCGGCGAAGCCGGGGGAAAAGAGCGGGAGAACGAAGCCGTGCGTGAGATGCGCCTCTGCTACCAGGCGGCCCGGCAACTGGCAGAGACCAACAACCCCGCCGCAGTTGCGGAAGCCTATTTCGCCCGTAACCCCGCTGCCGCTGCCATGGTGCTCGATTTCCGGATGGGCCTCCTGCGTGACTTGCGCAAGCAGATTCAGGTGGCGGGTGAGGCGTTGCGCACGCAGTCTGCCACCAGCACCGTCTATCGGAGCGCCATGCAGCAGGCTGTGCAGTGCGTGTCCGCTTTCGAACTGCAGTTGTCCCGCTTTGCTGCGCTGGATGCGGATGGCGTGGTGCGCGCGAAGGCGACTGAAGTCCGCAAGCGTACGGAGACGCTGATCCAACCCGGCCGCGAAACCGGTCTCAATTCCCTGCCGCGCGACCGGATGATCATGGATGAGCTGCAGCGGCTGGCGGCGCAGTTTGAGAACCAGGCCAGCGAATTGGTCGCCAAGTACCGGCCTTCCCAGCCGCGCGGGTGGCGCGGTGGACCTGCGGGTGCCTGGGATGAGGTCAGCCGTCGCGACGCCGAACACGCGCGCCGTCGCATTCTGGCGCAGTACGAACGCGCACGCCGCGAGATCATCCTGGGGTTTGATGCCGCGCTCACCCAACGCGGACAAAACGTCACGACCCTGGCTGACGAGCCGCTGGCCAGCGCGCTCCTGGCCTGGCGTACCCTCCATTCTTCGCTTGGCAACGGTGCCAACGTGATCCCTCCGACGGAAGGGCCCCTCCAGAAAGATGAATTGCTTTTGATATTTTTGAAGAAGCAACTGGACGAGATGCAGAAGGTGCTGCGGCAGAACGAGAACTCGGTGCGTTCGCCATACATGGAGCCCCAAACGCGCTGGGCGGAGTCCATGGGCGGAGCGCTGCGGCGCTAGGGCGTCAGGCGTCAGGGGTCAGGCACCAGGAGTCAGAATGAGATCTCCAACGAAGAATCCATGACCTCTGACCTCTGACCCCTGACGCCTGACGCCTGAATAGGGATAGGTTATGAAAACAAAACACAGTCTGTTCCTGCTGCTGGTGCTGCTGGTTGTGCCGGCTGTGGCACAGACGACACGCGCGCCGGCGGCGGCTGCCGTGGTGCGGCCCGAGACGGCGCGCATCGAAGGCGCCACGGCCGGCGGGTTGCGCTGGCTGGCAGATCATCAGATCACGAATGGTGCCAGCGCTGGCGCCTGGGCGGTCAATTCCGCGAACTACCGGCCAGCTATCGCTTCGCTGGTCGGACTGGCCTTTCTTTCCAATGGTCATCTGCCCGGCACCAACACGCCCTATGCCCGCGTCGTGGCAGGTGCGCTGAAACATGTCACCAGCACCATGGCCTCCGATGGCTACGTGGGGCAGGGCGACCAGTCCGGCATGTACATCCACGCCATCAGCACGCTCTTTGTGCTCTCCTGTTATGGCATGCAGTCCGACGAAGCGCTGGACCCCGAATTGGCCAGCTGGTGCCGCCGTTCGCTGGATGTGATCCTGCGCGCCCAGCAGACCCAGAAGTCGTTTACTGAGCGGGGCGGCTGGCGCTACGAACCCTACGGTGAGCAGAGCGATGTCTCCGTGACCTGCTGGCAGTTGTTGGTGCTCCACGCAGCCCGGCAGGCGGGGTTCGAAGTCGAGATGCCTGTCTACAATGCAGCCCTGAGTTATTTGAACCGCGCCTATGTTCCGGTAAAGGCGGAGAAGGAAAAGGGTGCGCCTGCAGGCGGCTATCTCTACCGGCCCGGCTTTACGCAGGATCCGGAACGGCCGGCCACGGCGCTGGTACTTTTCATTCAGTCGCTGTTCGACGCCGGCAATAACCAGCGCACCCAGGCGGCGCTCGAGTTTTTGCGGCGCTATCCGCTGACCTGGGACGGCTCCCAGTACAACGGGTATTTTTACTTCTCCGGGTTCTACATGATGCAGGGGATGTTCCAGATCGGTGGCGCGGAGTGGAATTCGTTCGGTCCGCGCATGGCCAACCTGCTCCTCGACCACCAGAACGGCGATGGCAGCTGGCCCTATCCGCCCAACAGCCTGCGCGAAGATATGCAGACCACCGGTCCGGCCTACCCGGTGGCCATGTCGGTGCTCATGCTCTCGCTGGATAAGCAGTACCTGCCCATGTATCAGCGGCAGCGGCGGATCTATGAGAACAGCGCCTTGATTGTGACCACGTCCGAGCCTGAAGCAAAAACCTCGTCGCCCCCGCCGCCCCCGCCGCCTATTCCGCCGCCCCCGGGTCCAGCTAAGATCCCTGATCCGCTCGTGCCGGATGTTCCCGCGCCGGTCGGCATTGAACCAGCACAACCCACCCCCGTTGTACCGGAACCAGTAGAAGAACCGGAAGAAGGCGTAATCCAGCGCCCGATCGGCTACCGCCTGGGCGGGTGATTGCGGGAGCAAGGCTAAAGGCTGAAGGCTAAAGTTGTCGTTCAACCCAACGGTCCCGCAGGCCCCGTTGTACTTTTTGCCAGCGCCGTTTGTAATGGCGCCGTCAGGCGCTTCCCGCTCGTAATCGTCCACCGTAGTCGTCGCCGTAGTCGTCCACCGAAACAGACAAAGAGAAAGATGAAGTAGAAAGACAACGTATGGTGCGCAAGCCTTACTTCGTCTTTCTACTTCAACTTTCTACTTCGTCTCTTCCAAGTCCGGCCGACGCGTACGGGCGACGAGTACGGTCGACGATGGCGGATCGCGCTTTTCCGGCAGCTGTGGCATGCGCCCGGGTCTTTGTCTCTTCGTGGTTGACGCTTATCCGCGAAGTAAGTACTGTAATTACATGAACGCCAATACTCTTAAGATCGCGCGCATCGGCAACTCCCGCGGTGTCCGTCTGCCTGCTGTAACGCTTCGGCGATACCGGTTCGGCGATACCGTGGTCATGGAGGAGCGCAGCGATGGCATCCTGCTGCGGTCGCCGAGTTCGGCCGTGGCAAAAATTTCGTGGGCGGATACGGCTCGCGCGATGAGTGCGGAAGGCGAGGATTGGCACGCATGGGAGCGCACCGCCGCAGATGGATTGGAGACAACCCCCTGGGACGACTCCCGGATCGACCGGGTGGCAGAGCGTAGTCCAAAATATCACACGCGTGCCTCACGCAAGATACCGACATGAAGCGATATGACATCCACTGGGCCTTGCTTGATCCCACGCAGGGAGCGGAAATGGCCAAGACGCGGCCGGTGGTCATCGTCAGCCGAAATGTGTTGAACGCTTGCCTGCAGACCGTAACCGTCTGTCCCCTGACAACGCAGTTGCACCCGACGTGGCGATCTCGACTGCAGGTGCTTTGTAACGGTCGCCCGGCCGATATTGCCGTGGACCAGATTCGCACCGTCAGCAAGACTCGTCTGGGTGCCCGAGTTGGCGCCCTTTCCGAGGACGAAGCCGCCTCCCTGCGCCTTTTGATTACGGAAATGTATGGCAGCGGAGAGTGAACCTAACGTCTCGCTCGTCCACCCCAACGGTCCCGCAGGTCCCGTTGTACTTTTTATCCAGCGCCGTTTGTAGTGGCGCCGTCAGGCGCTTCCATCTCTTAATCGTCCACCGTAGTCGTCGCCCCGGGAAGGTTCGACAAACGCTTTGGATTATGCGACATTTTATCTGCTGATGTTTCAGCTTATATCTCCGTGTCGTATCGTTTTCTGGCCGCAGCCGCAGACCCCGCCCGCGCCCACAAGTTCCGCGCCGTGCGCACCGTGCCTTTACAAGCGAAGTAGCAAAAGACGATCCGTCTGATCCGTCTGATCTGTCCGATCTGACGAATCAAATGAAAGGCGACTGCAATGCAAAAGCTACCTCGAAACCGGCTTACCCGGCTTACCCGGCATGCGGCGGGTCTGGCGCTGCTGGCCAGCGCCATGTGCTTACGCGCCGAGAACGATCCCGCGGTGCGTTTTCACGGCCCGTTGGCTTACGATTTCGGTGTGACGAACGTCAAGTGGGAAGCTGCCACGCCTGAATACAGCACCGTGACGTTCGACCTGTCGTGGTCCTACTCCTGGCGCGCGAAGTGGACGGAGCCAGCTGAAAAGAATGTCACCGGCAAGCCGTTGGAAGTCGAGAACTGGGATGCAGCCTGGGTGTTCGTGAAGTTCCTGCCCGAAAAGGACTCGAAGGGGAGCATTGCGAGCAATCTCTGGCGGCACGCGACTCTCGACACGGACTCCGCCCTGCACGTCATGCCCGCCGGTGCCACCAACACGGTCGGCGCGACGGACGATGGAAGTCGCGGCATGGGGGTCTTCATTTATCGCGATGCCGTCGGACACGGCGTCAATGTGTTCAAGGGCGTCAAACTGCGCTGGCTGACGGGCGCAGACGGCGTTGATCCTGCCAAGGCCGCGGTGAAGGTACTGGCCATTCCCATGGTGTATGTGCCGGCCGGTGCGTTCAAGCTGGGCTCCGGCATCGCCACCCGGATCCCGCCGTTTCCGGACGGTCCCAATCTACCCTCCCTGCAGGGCGGGCCGGAATTGGGTACTTTTACGGACGGCTCCTGGCGGGGCGGCCCGGTGGTTCCTTTCCTTGTGGACGCCGAATGGAATGCCCCGGCTGCAGCCGGTTCGCGCGCCCGGCGCCTCGGCGCCGTGGCGGGGCAACTCTGGGGGTTGGGCGGTTATGTGATGCACTGCACCCAAAGTTACAATATTCCGCATGCCTGTTCGATCGGTCTGGCTGGGACGTTGAACGACGACTTTCCGACCGGCTATGAGGCTTTCTATTGCATGAAGCACCAGGTGACGCAGGGGCAGTATGTGGAGTTTTTGAACTCCTTGCCGCAGGAAACGGCAGCGAGGCTCGCTACCGTGCCCGAGGGGGAGTTCGTGCCGCAAACAAACTCGCTATATCCATGGGAGGGCATGGGGCTCACCATCATCGATCCTGGCAGGATCAAGATTGGCAGCCCGAAGAAGAAGGACAAGCCGACGGAACCCGGCGAGGAGCAGTTCGAGCCCGGGGGCGCGGGCGATACGCTGCTGGAAGAACCCAAGAAGAAGGAGGTCGTGGCGAGTCGCCCCGTTTACACCGCTCGACTGCCCAATCGGACCTGTAACTACCTGCACTGGCAGGATGGCTATGCCTTTGCGGCGTGGGCCGGCCTGCGTCCCATGACGGAACTGGAGTTCGAGAAGGCTTGCCGGGGTCCGCTCAACCCGGTACCCGGCGAACACGCCTGGGGTTCGGCGAATGCGATCAACGGCACGAACTGGAGCAACGGCGATCTGCCGACCGAGCGCTGTCTGCAGGGCAATTATCATGGCATGGAGTCCGGTCGCCTGTGGAACGAACGGGCGACCCGGGCGGGGATCTTTGCTACGCCGGAAAGCGATCGTTTCCAGGCCGGCGCAACCTATTGGGGTATTCTCGATATGGACATCGCCACGTTCGCAGTATCGGCCGCGTCGAGCAACGACCGCGAGTTCGACGTGTTTGGCGTGTCGACCAACCTCCGGCCGTTTCGCGGATCGCACGGGGATGGGCGCGCGCCAGCGGCCCGCGCGTCTGACGTTTCTCAGCCGCCGGATTGGATTCCTCCCGGTGGCCGTACGGGGATGTCCGTCTCCCAACGTTCGGTAGCCAACATTGCATCCGAGCGTCCACCCACCTATCCCAGGACCGGCGATGGCCGTTCGAACCGTGCGACCTGGCGCGGGGTACGTTCCGCGGCAATCGGGAAGCGGTCGACGGCCGCGTCGGCGCCTGCTCAACCGGGCACAGCCGGCGAGCCGACAGGAACCCGGACCAACACCGCCGATTGGGATATCGCCCACGACAGTATCAAGGTGGAAAACGTCAAGTGTGAGGCCGGTTCCGCGCAGTACAGCACCGTGACGTGCGATATCGCATGGGAGAATTCCTGGCGCGCGAA
>JBAXVM010000002.1:0-42185 GCA_037129105.1 bacterium | reverse complement strand
GCCTGTCGGCAGAAGGTTTGTACCTCCAGAAGGCTAAGTCCGACAGGCTGCTAGGAGACTGTCGGATTTAGGCCTCGGATTGGGCGCGGTTTAAAAATCATCGCAGGCAAACACGGTTTTGACGAGTAGTAGTAGTAGTACAAGGACCTCAAAGCAGCAGATTTATAACCATTAGGTAATCTTTCCGTTCTTTGGCCGCAAAACGCACGTTGCCCTGCGCGCCCCCCCAGTGTCTCGGGCGCAAGTCAGCGTTGACGGGTCTCCCCCGTGCCCGTTGCGTCCCGCCATCGCCAAGCTTGTCCTTTCAGCCCGACTCTCCTATCATGATTTTCTGATTTCCAAATTCAAACCCGCCTATTCAACTGCGCGTTCAACATGCATACACTCGAAGAAAAAACCCGTGCTCTTGAGAACATCCTGCGTGACGCGCGGCAGGTGGCCATCGCCTACTCGGGCGGCGTAGACAGCTCGCTGCTGGTGCGGCTGGCTCACGAGGTGCTGGGCAGCGGGAATGTGCTGGCCGTGATTGGCGAGTCGGAGTCCCTCACGCAATCGAGCCTGGAGGCGGCCGTGACAGCCGCCCGCAACTGGGGGGTGGTGGTCCGCGTGGTGCATACGGCCGAGATGGAGAATCCGCAGTTTGTACAGAACCCGCCGGACCGCTGCTACCACTGCAAGCGCGAACTCTGCGGAGCCTTGCAGCGGGAAGCCGAAGCGTTCTTTGGCCGCCTCCCCATGCTGGCCGACGGCAATCAGGCGGATGACGCAGGCGACTTCCGGCCGGGACGGCGCGCGGCGCGTGAGGCGGGTGTGCGTTCGCCGCTGGCCGACGCCGAGTTCACCAAGTCGGATGTCCGCGCGTTATCACAGCAATTCGGCATCCCGGGCGCAGACCGCCCGGCGGAGGCCTGCCTGGCCTCGCGCGTGCCCTACGGCACGGCAATCACGGCGGAGCTGCTGGCGCGGATCGCCGCGGCCGAGCAGGTGCTGCAAGCGGCCGGATTCAATGGTTTTCGTGTGCGGCACCATGGCCCCGTGGCGCGAATTGAAGTGCCGCCGGCCGAGATCCCGCGCCTGGCAGCCATGGGCCCAGCCCTGGCCGCAAAAATCCGCGCGGTCGGCTACACATATGTAGCGCTGGACCTCGACGGCTACCGCACCGGCAGCCTGAATGCCGTACTGGCAAAGGAGCAGGCGCAAGGCGTTTAACCTGATCCGTCGCGGCCTATGAGTCGAATGCGGCGCCATTTTAGCATGCCAACGATCCTCTCCATCCTGCACCGGTTCCGGGATCCTTCCCGGCGCGCGCCTACACCGTCTATCGCGGAAGTGCTGACGCTGCTGCGTGCGCAGGGGGAGGATTGTGCCGCGCTCTTTGCGGCAGCTGACAACCTGCGGCGCCGGACGGTCGGAGACGACGTGCACGTGCGGGGGATCATCGAGTTCTCGAACTACTGCACCCACGCATGCGGCTATTGCGGCATCCGGCGAGGCAGCAACCTTGTGCGCTACCGCATGACCCCCGCGGAGATCGTCGCGCAGGCCCGGCAGGCCCGCGGCTGGGGGTGCAACACCGTTGTCCTGCAATCCGGCGCGGATCCGTGGTTTACGGCCGGGCGACTGTGCAAAATCGTGCGGGCCGTACGGCAGGCAGGCATCCCGGCGGTCACGCTCTCCGTGGGCGTACGGCCGCTGGAGGAGTTGCGGCAGTTTGCGGCGGCGGGGTGCGACCGCTACCTGCTGCGCTTCGAAACCTCGAACCGGGCCTTGTTCCGCCGGATCCATCCGGACGAAACCTTTGTGCAGCGGCAGCTCTGCCTGCGCAATCTGCGTACGGCCGGCATACAGGTCGGCAGCGGGTTCATGATCGGCCTGCCGGGCACGCCGCTGGCGACGCTCGCACGCGACATCCTTTATTGCACGCGACTGGACCTGGACATGATCGGCTGCGGCCCGTTCCTGGCCCATCCCGGCACGCCGCTCGGCGGCAAGCCGCTGCTGGCTGACCGGGAGATCTACTTCAAGACCATGGCCATCCTGCGTCTGCTCAACCCATGGGCGCACATTCCAGCGACCACGGCTTTTGATGCGCTGGCGCCGGACGGTCGCAACCGCGTGCTGCAGCTTGGCGCCAACGTGTTCATGCCAAACGTCACGCCCGGCAAATACCGGCGCCTGTACCAGCTCTATCCGAACAAGCCGTGCGTGGATGAGGATGGCGCAGCCTGCGTCGGCTGTGTGCGCGGCCGCATCGCGGGCCTCGGCCGGCGCATGGCCACAGGACCGGGGCATACGCTGCGACCGAAAACCGCTCCCGTGCGCCACAGCCGCGGGCGGAACGCCCGCGCACCCAGCGGCGGCAACGCAGCGCAGACGCGCCTAGACGCGCCCGGTTGACAGGGGTTCACAATTTGCCCGCGACAAGGACCTGCCGACAGAGGTATACTGATCCGCAGTCACTTTTACCCAACGATCCACGCAAGGAGAACAGATCCGTGAGCAACCTGCACCTCAACACACTGGCCCTGCACGCCGGGCAAAAGCCGGACCCCACCACCGGGGCGCGCGCCGTACCGATCTACCAGACCACCTCCTATGTCTTCAAGAATTCGGAGCATGCCGCCAACCTCTTTGCCCTCAAGGAGTTCGGCAACATCTACACCCGCCTCATGAACCCCACCACCGATGTCTTTGAGCAGCGCATGGCTGCCATCGAAGGCGGCACCGGCGCGCTCGGCGTGGCCTCGGGGCAGGCCGCCATATCCTATGCCCTGCTGGCCATCACGCGCCTGGGCGATGAAATTGTGGCGGGCAACAACCTCTACGGCGGCACCTACCAGCTGCTCCACCATACGTTCCCCAAGCTGGGGCGCACCACGGTGTTTGTGGATTCGCGCTCGCCAGAGGCGTTCCGTCGCGCGATCACACCCAAGACCCGCGCCATCTATGTGGAAACCATCGGCAACCCCAAGCTGGACGTGCCGGACTTCGAGGTGATCGCGAAGATCGCGCATGAGGCCGGCATTCCGCTGGTCGTGGACAACACAGTCGGCGTGGGGTTGGTGCGGCCGTTCGAGCATGGCGCCGACATCATTGCCAGTTCAGCCACCAAGTACATCGGCGGACACGGCACCTCCGTGGGCGGCGTGATTGTGGACTCCGGCAAATTTCAATGGAACAACGGCAAGTTCCCGGAATTCACCGAGCCGGACCCGAGTTATCACGGCCTGCAGTACTGGGACGCCCTTTCGAACGTGCCGGGCATGGGGAACGTGGCGTTTATCCTCAAGATCCGTCTCACGCTGCTGCGCGACATGGGCGCAGCCCTGAGCCCGTTCAACGCCCACCAGTTCCTGCTCGGACTGGAAACACTGCCGCTGCGGCAAAAACGACACTCGGAAAACGCCCTGGCCGTGGCCCGTGCACTCCAGAAGAACCCGCGCGTCAAATGGGTGACCTACCCTGGTCTCAAGGACGATCCCAACCACGCCATAGCCTCCAAGTACTTGAAGAACGGCTTTGGCGGCCTGGTCGGGTTCGGCATTCAGGGCGGCTTGACCGCCGGCAGCCGTTTCATCGATTCGGTCAAGTTGCTGTCGCACCTTGCCAACATTGGCGATGCCAAGACGCTAGTGATCCATCCGGCGTCCACCACACACCAGCAACTCACACCCGAGCAGCAGCTCGCCACAGGCGTAACGGCAGACTACATCCGCCTGTCCATCGGCCTGGAGGACGTAGAGGACATCCTGGCAGACATGGAGCAGGCATTGGAAATCGCGACCCGGTAGGCCGGCCGCCGCCCACCCCATAGGTGTTAAGCTAAGAGCAATCGAGCCTGTTCAACGCCCAACATCAGTCCAACTTCCAACGTCCAAGGGAAATGCAGCCGCATGAGCCGCAAAAGCCACTTGCCGCAGGAAGCCTGGGCGCGGCTGGCCGAAGCCGAGGTGCACAGCACCCTGCAGGCGCTGCCGGCGGTGTTGCGCGACCGGCTGCGCGATGTGCCGGTCTTATTCGAGAGCCGTCCCGGCCCGCAACTTCAAAACGACGGTTGGCCCGATGACCTTCTGGGGCTGTTCGAAGGGCCTTGCCACGGGGAGCGCTCCACCCAGGATGTTTCCACGCAGCCGCCAACCATCACGCTATTTCTTGAAAATCTGCGCGCACAAGCCCGGGATGAGCCCGCCAGCTACCGCCAGGAAATTCGCACCACGCTGCTCCATGAGATCGGCCACTACCTCGGCCTGGACGAAGACGGCCTCCTGGCGCGCGACCTGGAATGAAACCGGGCAAAAAAGAAAACCATTGTTTTGGTTGGCCCGCACTGGCATACTATTCGCTTTTCCGTTTCGGACCCAGGGTTGCTTCGCCGCGCCCGCACAGCCGCGCGGACCTGGATTGCTTTTCGTGGTGGCCTTGGTCGGCTCGTTCCGCTCCCCGGCCGTTTCGCCCTTGTGCGAACCTGTACGAAGCTCATCCTGTCCTCGTCGACTGCTGCTTTTTTGCGGCCTGGCATGCTGCGTCCGGACGGAGCACAAGGAGTTGAACCATGCCACCCACGGTCCCCCTGAATCAAGTACGCAACATCGGCATCATGGCCCATATTGACGCCGGCAAAACGACTTGCAGCGAACGCATCCTCTATTATTCCGGTAAGAGCTACAAGATCGGAGAAGTCCATGATGGCGCCGCCACCATGGATTACATGATCCAGGAGCAGGAGCGCGGCATCACCATCACCTCCGCCGCCACCGTGGTGCTGTGGAAGGACCACCAGATCAGTCTGATCGACACCCCCGGCCACGTGGACTTCACGGCTGAGGTGGAGCGCAGCCTGCGGGTGCTCGATGGCGCCATCGCGCTCTTTTGCGCCGTCGGCGGCGTGCAGCCCCAGACCGAGCAGGTGTGGCGGCAGAGCGAAAAGTACGAGGTTCCCAAGCTCTGCTTCATCAACAAGATGGACCGCGTGGGCGCCGATTTTCTCGGCGTCATCGAGGAAATTCGCGCCGACCTGCTTGGCAATCCCGTCCCCATGGTGCTGCCCATCGGCCAGGCGGAGCATTTCGAAGGCGTGGTTGACCTGCTGACCATGAAAGCCATCCACTTTGACGAAGCCACCAAGGGCGTGCAACTGATCCTTTCAGACATACCCGAGTCCATGCTCGAGGAATGCGAAAAGTGGCGGCATTACCTGGTGGAAAAAGCCGCCGAACAGGACGATGCAACGCTCGAAAAATACCTCGCCGGCAACACGTTGACCGAGGACGAGATCGTGGCCTGCCTGCGCAAGGGATGCATCAGTCGCGCGCTGGTACCCGTTTACTGCGGCACAGCCTTCAAGAATAAGGGCGTGCAGCCGCTGCTGGACGGCGTCGTCAAGTTCCTCCCCTCCCCGCTTGACGTCGGCTCCGTCCACCAGGCTGACGATCCAACGATCGTACGTAATCCGGACGACAAGGAGCCGTTCTCCGGCCTGGCGTTCAAGATCCTGTCCGACAAGCACATGGGCAAGATCACGTTCGTGCGCGTCTATTCCGGCACGCTGCAAGTCGGAGCCACTGTCCGCAACACAACGCTCGGTGCGGACGCACGGATCGGCCGGTTGTTCCGCATGCATGCCAGCCGACAGGAGGCGATCGAAATGGCCCACGCGGGCGATATTGTAGCCGTGGTCGGGCTGGCCAAGACCCGCACCGGCGACACGCTCTGTGACCCCGACCATCCCATTCTGCTGGAATCGATCGAGTTCCCTGCGCCCGTCATTTCGATCTCCATCCGGCCTGCCACCCGCGGCGACAACGAGAAGCTCGGCGTTTCCCTGCATACGCTGGCTGGCGAGGATCCGACCTTTTTTGTCGCCTATGATCAGGAGACCGGCGAGACCATTATCTCCGGCATGGGCGAGCTGCACCTGGAAATCATCGTGGACCGCCTGCGCCGCGAATTTCTCGTCGGCTGCGAGGTTGGCCGTCCGGAAGTCGCCTATCGCGAAACCATCACCATGGCCATGGAAGGCGCCTACAAGCACGTCAAGCAATCGGGTGGACGCGGGCAGTTCGCACACGTTTGCCTGCGCATCGAGCCCCAGAACCCGGGCCTCGGATTCGTCTTCGAAAACGAAGTCAAGGGCGGCAACATCCCGTCCGAATACATCCCGGCCATCGAAAAGGGCGTCATCAAGGCCATGGCGCATGGTCCGTGCGGCGGCTACCCGGTGGTGGACGTGAAGGTCACCGTCTACGACGGCTCCTATCACGAGGTGGACTCGAACGAATTTGCGTTCATCGAAGCCGCGCGCGTCTGCTTCCGCAACCTGTTCCTGAAGGGGAACCCGCAGCTGCTGGAGCCGATCATGGACGTGGAGGTGACGGTGCCGGAAGACTACATGGGCGCCGCCACCGGCTCTATCTGCCAGCGTCGTGGCCGCGTCGAAGGGATGGAAGACAAGGGTGGCGTCAAGCTGGTGCGCGGCTTTGTGCCGCTCGGCGAAATGTTCGGCTATTCCAGCGCCATCCGTACCGCCACGCAGGGACGCGGGTCGTTCTCCATGCACTTCGAACACTACGAAGCTGTACCGTTTGAACTGGCCGAGTCCATCATGGAGAAGCGGCGCAAAGAGAACAAGATCCGCTAGCAGCCTGTCGGGCTTAGCCTTCTAAAGGTACAAGCCAACTGCCGACCAGGCTGCTAGTTCCCGGAAACCCGCCGCCATAAGCAAAATCTACGCGCAAGTGGCAGCCAAAGACCCGGCAAAACAGCCAAATTTCTTGTTTTGGTGCCATTCGCCAACCGTTTACGGCGGGTTGCGGTTCATTGTCCTTCACGGTAGGGACGGCTTTACGCCGTCCATTGTCTGGCATTTGCGGGTACCGTTCTCTTCGGCGGGCTTTCGCCTTTCAGGGTGCGGCCTTGTGCGCGGGCGGGGCGGGGCGCTCTTTCGGCCGGACGCGCGGATGCGCCTCCATCCAGCGCGCGGGCAACTCAAAGACCGTTTTGCCCTTGTCTTTGAGCGCAGGCGTGCTGGCGACCTGCCCGATCAGCCGGTCATCCGAAGAAAATACGCTGACCACCACGGCCACAAAGGCGCTCTCACGGTCTTCCGCTTTGCCCCGGCGACGGGACAAAGCCGCAGAGGGCAAATCGATGGCTTTGAATTCACAACTCATGCTCTTGGCTCCGAGCAATGGAATCAGAGTAAACTGCAGCGTGCGCGTCTCCTGAAGGCTCCCGCTGTTGGGGTTTTTGACGAAATACTGCACCAGCACCTTCAGATTCGTGAGATTCGTGCTGGCGGTTTTAGACCGCAATTTAATGCGCAACTGGTATTGGACATCTTCCGTATCCTGAACACATTCGGTTATAATCCCCACCCCCCCGGAAAACGGCGCCTTGCCGGTTTCCATTGCCACCAGCTGCCGGAAGGAAGTTGCGGTTCCGGCTGCAGCCGGACTGAAGCCCTCCGTCATGCGTTCCGCGTCATACATTCCCGTGGGATCGCGACGCGCCTGCAACAACTCGCCATGGCGTCCGACGCGGGGCTCTGCCAGCACAAAAGGCGCAGCATTGGTCGCGGCGGTCGCAGTCGTTTTGGGGTCAGCCCTCGTGGCCGCGTCCTTTGGCATCGCCGCGTCGCTCTCGTCGGCCAGCAAAAACCTGGCCGCCTGATAATCGGGCGTCTCCCGGGCAACCTTTTCTTCCGCGTCAAAAGCCTTGGCCAATTCCAGCTGATCCTCGCGCGTCGCCTGCTTGACGCGCTGCTCCAGAAACTGCAGGTACCGGTCCGTGCACGCCAGGACCTTGCGAGCGGCCTCTACGTCGGCATTACCCTGCGCTTCACGGCAAAGCTTGCCGGCCCTGGCAAGTTCGGGCATGGCGCTCGGCGGCACGCTCAGCGCCAGAACCCCCTGCTTCTCATACTGTTTGATCGCCTCGTCCGCCGCCTGCACCCCCTCCAGATCGCCCTTCTGCTGTGCGTCTTGACGAAGCGCGGCCAGCGTTTTCAAATAGCGGGCAGACCATTCGGCCTTGGTCGCGGCGCACTCCTGTTTGAATTCCTGCAACTTCTGCTGGTAGGCGGCCTTGTTTTTAGACACCTCTTCCGTAACAGCCGGCGCATCGGCCATCACCGGGAGCGCCAGGCAGAGAGCAAACACGCTCCCTGCCACTACACTGGATAATCTGACGAACATTAGCCTGCACCCTTCAACACGTCCTCACATGCGCGCTGCACATCATCGGCTGAAATCGCTAGCATACACGCAGCCGGTTCGACCTGGCAAGGCGCACGCTTGTGATTCATGTAGCTGAGACAGGGTCCACACGGCACGTCGCCGGTCAAAACCCGATAAATAGGGCCGGTCCGGCCCGCGTGCAAACCGCCGACAGGGCCATAGCGCACCGGCGATTCGGGTCCGAACAACGCCACCGTCGGCGCGCCGACGGCCGCTGACAGATGCATCACGCCCGTATCGCCAGTCAACACCAGCCGGCTCCGTCGCAAAATCGCGGCCAGCGTGCCAAGGTCCGTGCGTCCGGCCAGCACACTAACCCGCTCCCGCTGTTCTGCGGGAAGGCTGGCGCGCAAGGCTTCGGCCCGGGCGCGTTCGCCCGCGGTCCCGGGGATGGCGATCCGTAGTGCCGGCTGTTGCTGCAGTAACGCGGACACCACCTGTGTAAACCGTTCCATAGGCCAGCGTCGCTGCACACAGAGGTCCGAGGCGTGGGGGTTGACCACCATCCAGCCTGTGTCCGAGCGGGCCCCGGGTGCCTCTGCCAGCAGCGCGGTGGCCGCCTCTTCCGCGGCCGGCGAAGGGCTCAGGATCGCCGCCGGCAGCCGCCCATAGTCCACGCCCAGCGGCTGCAACAGGCGTGCCACGCAGGCGCTGAAATGGATGTCCTCGCGGAAGGTGCAACCCCCATCAATCAAGCGCCGCCGCCAGCGCGCCGGCAGACGAAAGCCCAGCCGATATCGCGCGCCCGCAAGCGCACAAAAGACCGTGCTAAGCTTGGAAAAGCATTCGATGTCCGCCATGACATCCACCCGGCGGCGACGCAGTTCGCGCAGCACGCGCCAGCCGTCGCGCAGCAGCCTCCCCGCGCCCGCCACCGAGATCGCCAGCACTTCATCCACCTCCGGAATCAACCGCGCGGCTGCCGCCGTGCCTTCGAGCGACACCACCACCAGCCGCGCCTGCGGCTGGCTGCTGCGCAGGGCGCGAAACACACCCGCACAGGTCAGCAGGCTCCCGAGACCGGAAAGCTTGACGATCACGATCTGGCGCGGCGCCACCGGCAACGTGCGCCGCCGTTGCGGCACTAACCCGAGCAGGACGGCCGCCGGCCATCCAACCCAGGTATCGAACCGGCGCATGGTGGATAAAGGCATCATGGTCAAATGCGGCAGATTTGTTTTTCCGGTTTGTGCCCATGCACGTAGATCGGTTGGGTCCAGGCCATGGCATTGCCGGCGCCATAGCATTCCACGCGCAGGTACGGTCCGGTAAAATGAGTGGCATCGAGCCTCAATTCCGGACCTGGCACCTGACAGATACGCGTCCCATGGCGACCAAAAACCGCGAGTGCGGTTGCATCCGGCGCGTTTACAATCAACTTCTGCCCCTCGCAGATGATCCGCTCGATGGTCAAGCCGCTGGAGGCGTAGAAACTCCCGCGCCGCAAGGCAGCCAGCAAGGCAGCCGGCGTACGCTCCACGACCAGCGCCATGATCCAGCCGCGCGCCACGTCTTCCGGCGTGTGCGCATCGTCATGGGCAAACCCGAGCACCCGGCGGCCCAGCGAGAGCAGGCGGTCCCATTTGTCGACCGCCAGATGCGATCCCGGATGGTCAATCGAGAGCCCGTTGTAAATTTCGATCCCCGCATAGTTTTTCAGCGTGGCGAGCTGCTCCCACGAGTAGTGGTTGAAGTTCTCCCCCCAGCTCGGATGGCAGAGCACCGAAAACCCGCCGCTCGTCAGGATCTCATCGAGCAGCGGCTGAAGGCCTTTCTTCGCCGGCAGCAGCTCCTTTGCGCCGATGTTCAGCACATGCCGGGCATCCGCAGTGACTTCGGCGGCCGGCAGCAGGATCATGCCGCAGTCATCCACCTCCTCCTGAGGCACCGGCGCATGGTCATGGTCGCTCACGGCCAGAAAGTCATACCCATGTGCCGCGTAGACCATGACCATGGCCTGCGGCGAGACGGAGCCATCCGAGCGCTTGGTGTGCGTGTGGAGATTGCCGCGCAACCAGAGCTCACCGGCCTGCTCGTAAGGAGATTCCAGATGAACCGACATGCCATCCAGAATAGCGCGGTTGCCGTTTTTTGGCTACGAATTTACCGAATGCATCCAGTCGAGGACGCATTGCACTTCCGTCGACATTCCCTATCGGACGCGGGAAGGAGCAGGTGTTTTTCATTTCGATAAGGCGGGGAGCGAGTACGAGCGGAGTTCCGAATTCGTCCACCGTAGTCGTCGCCGTAGTCGTCAACCGGCCCGTGCTACCTGAGCCGTTACCAAGTTTTCTTGAACAGGAGGCCACAGAGACAACAGAGCAAGATACCCGCACCGTTCGTAGTGGCGCCAGCAGGCGCTTCCCCGGTGGAGCATGGCGCTGCTTGTTTTGCCGCAAAAGAACACAAAGATCGCAAAGTAGCTGGCTGGAAATAGGCGGTGATCTTTGTGTTTCTTTGCGTTCTTTGGCGGCAAAAACAAGTTCTTCGGCGCAGTTCAAACTTCCAGCTGAGTTCCGAATTGGCATTTACCCCGGTGGACGACTACGGCGACGACTACGGTTAACGAGGAGAGTTCCGAATTCGTCCACCGGCGTCGTCGCCGTAGTCGTCAACCGATCCGTGCCTCCTGTTCAAACCCGATTGGGTTGCGGGCCGGGGGGCGCATCTGCGCTTTATTGACTTGCCGCTGTATTTGGCTTTACGCCGTCTACCCGCAAATGCCAGACAATGGACGGCGTAAAGCCGTCCCTACCGTGACCTTTGTCGAGACTGCTCTCGGCCAGCCATATCTCAACACAAAAGGCGACACGGATGCCCTTACGGGCACACTACGAACGGCTTATTGCCGTTTCTAAACTGTTTGTAGTGACGCCGTAAGGCGTTTTGGCACCATAATGAGAACTGCTGCTGAGGGCTCGCCAACCCGCGCGGCTCTCGCTATCATGCGGTATTCGTTGCGAAAGGAATGCGCCATGCCCCGTCGCCAACCGAAGTCCTTTATCCATGACGACTTCCTGCTGCAGTCCAAGCCCGCGCGGGAGCTCTATCATCGCTACGCCGCGGCCATGCCGATCGTGGACTATCACTGCCACCTGCCGCCCGCGCAGATCGCACAGGATGCGCGCTGGCCGAACCTGGCGGAGCTCTGGCTGGGCGGCGATCACTATAAGTGGCGCGCCCTGCGCGCCAATGGCGTGGACGAGCGCTTCATCACCGGCGATGCCCCCGCACGCGAAAAGTTCCAAAAATTCAGCGAAACCATGCCGTACCTGCTGCGCAATCCGCTGTACGACTGGTCGCACCTGGAGCTCGCCCGCTACTTCGGCATTACGGAGCTGCTCACACCTGCCACGGCCGAGTCCGTCTGGACACGCGTCAACGCGCAGCTGGCCGCCCCCGGCTGCTCGGCGCGCGGCTTCATGCTGCGCAGCAACGTCCGCCTCGTCTGCACCACGGACGACCCGACCGATACGCTGGAACACCACGCGGCCGTGCGGG
The DNA here is from genome assembly GCA_037129105.1 of bacterium. Taxonomy (GTDB): domain Bacteria; phylum Verrucomicrobiota; class Kiritimatiellia; order RFP12; family CAIWXQ01; genus CAIWXQ01. The sequence goes on along the minus strand of JBAXVM010000002.1, from coordinate 30,450 downwards.
CCGCACCTTTTGGCGTGCAACTGCTCCCCACCTGGCGGCCGGACAAGGCGCTCGCCATGGACCGCCCAGAGTTCTGGAATGCCTGGCTAGACCGACTGGCTGTGGCCGCAAAACAGGACGTGCGTACGCTGGACGACCTCCTACAGGCCTTGCAGAAGCGCCACGATTTCTTCGCCTCGCTCGGCTGCCGCCTGTCCGACTACGGTCTGGAAACCCTCTATGCCGAACCGTATACCGACGCCCAGGTGCGGCAGGTGTTTGCCAGGGTGCGCGGCGGCGGCACGGCCACGCCGGATGAGGTGGCGCAATTCCGCTCCGCCCTGCTCTTCGAATGCGGCCGCATGGATGCGGCGGCTGACTGGACCTGGCAGCTGCACTACAATGCGCTGCGCAACAACAACACGCGTCTGTTCCGCCAGCTCGGACCGGACGCCGGGGTCGACTCCATGGGCGACTGGCCCGTGGCGCAGGCCATGGGGCGCCTCTTCGACCGGCTCGATCAGCTCGACGCCCTGCCGCGCACCCTTGTCTATACGCTCAACCCCCGCGACAACGAGGTCGTTGCCACCATGCTCGGCAACTTCCAGCGCGGCCCCATGGCCGGCAAGATGCAGCTCGGCAGCGGCTGGTGGTTCAACGACCAGAAGGACGGCATGCGGCGTCAACTCGAGGCGCTCTCGCAGCTCGGGCTTCTGAGCCGCTTCGCGGGCATGCTCACGGACAGCCGCTCATTCCTCAGCTATCCACGCCACGAATACTTCCGCCGCATCCTCTGCAATCTGCTCGGCGACGACATCGCCACCGGCCAGATCCCCAACGACCTCCCGTGGATCGGCAGCCTGGTCCAGGACATCTGTTACCACAATGCCGTGCGCTACTTTGGCTTTGCCCTAGCAGCCTGTCGGACTTAGCCTTGTGGAGGTACAAACTGTCTGCCGACCAGGCTGCTAGTTCCCGGAAACCCACCGCCATGCGCCGGTTCTATTGCGGTTGCGGTGTATGAGGAAGAGGAAGGAAGCAGCGCTTGTCATTCCGAACAGAGTGAGGAATCTCCCGGTGCGGCGGCAGGGAGAAGGGAGATTCCCTTCGGCAAGCTCAGGGCAGGCTCTCGCGTTGCTCGGAATGACAAGAGGAACCAACGCAAGTTCTTCACGGTTAGTGCCATTTGCCAACCGGTTACGGCGGGTTGCGAGACCTCAAATAACGACCAGAATGCCTTTCTGTTTATCAATTGTTTGCATCTTATACTGGAATCCGATGCTTGGCGTATGCTTGCCCCATGCCTAGCAGCCAGGTCGGCACAAAATCTGTAATATGCCAGCGCTAAGTCCGACAGGCTGCTAGCAGCCTGTCGGACTTAGGCCCGGGTGCGGGCAGCCACGGGTTCGCCACGGCCAACCGCCAGGAAGGCATCCACCTTGCGCCAGATGGTCTCCTCACTGCCGTTGACATGAAGCACGTCGCACTCGGAGCCGAGGATAAAGGGGCGTCCGATCGCCTGCATACGCGCCACCAGTTCCCCGGCCTGCGCTTGCACGGTCTCCACGCTCATTACGGCATCGGAGTAGAACTGCTTGGACGGCAGGTTACCAAACAGCACGGTCGTGGAAGGAACCACGCGGGCCACGTCCCAGAGCGACCGCGAACAGCCAAGGCTCATCACCGCCGGATCGAGTTCACTAAACTTGCCGAGCATGTAATCCGTCAGCTCTCCGCAGCAATGGAAGAAGAGATCCGCCTGATGCTCCTCCAGGATGGTCTTGATCCGCCGCAAATTAGGCATCACGACCCGATCAAACACATCGGATCCTTCCTCGATCTGCTTGGGGGAAATATACACGCGGTTGGCCGCCGGCTCCGCGATACAGATCAGACGCGCGCCAGCCTCCAGTTGCGCACGCAACGATCGCTCGACCGCCAGGCTGGCCAGCTCCAGTGTGCGCTCCAGGGCAGCCACGCCCTCATCCTCCTCCGCCGCCACACCCATGCCAGCCAGATACACCGGTGTAATGGGATCCTTCAACAGCTTGGTCATCAACGAAAAAGGCCCGATCTGCATGCCACATGGCATGAGGTCAGGCGCATGCCGGACAATATAGGCAATTGCGTCGACGTGTATCTGTTGCCGGGGAACCAATGGATCCTGGATACGGCGGCGCAGCGTCGTCATTTGCTCATCCGTCGGAGGCGCCTCAAAATGCCAGGTCGCCACCTCCTCCGGCGGGATGTCCAGGCCGTGCAAAAGCGTGGCCTTTTCGAGCTGCAAATCCATAAGCGGCAGCGCCAGCGGTGTTTGAAACCGCCGGGCGGTCTTTTCTACCACACGCCCCAGCGCGGCGCCGTCACGCAAAACTGCCGCCGGATCGGGCTCACCGTGTAAGACCAGATCCGCACCGATCGGCATACAAAGCCGTTGTTCCGCCAACTGCTGGTACCACGTACGCTGCATCATCGCCCCCTCGGGTTGGTTTGATTCTGATCCGTCGCTATTCCGTAAAGTATGCCCCCATTAATTATTCCAGTATTGCCGCTTTATAGTTATTTTTGGTATGTTCTTGCTCATATGCGCAACGTTTATGTCCATACAGCCGAAAACCGTAGTCCAGCGCGCCCGGCGGCGACGAAGCATTTCCTGGCCATGTCTTCCTGGCGCCGCATCGTTCGTAATTACCGGAATTCCTGCGGTTTGTCGCCCGTCCTGCTGTATCCCAATGGACAACGTGTGCTGGGCGACCCCAACCCAATGGATGCGCTCCCGCTGGTGATTGAAGCGCGGCGGCAAGCGATCGTGGAAAGTCTGCGCTGGGGTGAACCCTACGTCTTCCTGCTGGCCTCCGGCGTGTGGAGCTGGGCCGTGGCGCTGGTAGACGGCCAGACCCTGCTGGGAGGCGTATGCGGCGGTGAAGTTACCTGCGACGACGACGATGCCGTGGACGTGCCGGGGGTAGTCCGGCATCTGGCACCCTGGGGCCCGGCCTCTGAGCGCGTGCACAATCATCTGCAATCGCTGCCCGTATGGCCGCACGTTCGCATCCATACCGTGGCCAACCTGCTCGCCGAAACCGCCTACGCCGCCACCTCCTGGAAGCCGACGTTATGGCGGAAGAATCGCGAAGACGCCCTCCAGCAGCGACAGATTGCGGAGGCGATCCATCAGGGCAAACTGGCGGAGAACCGCAACTGGCCCGTCGCCGAGGAACGCCGTCTGCTGCTGCTGTTGCGCGCCGGCGATCAGAATGGCGCACGCAAACACCTGAACCAGCTACTCGCCGCCATGTTTCTGGATTCGCCGCGCCAGCCGGTCTTGCAAGCCCGCGTGCTGGAATTGCTCGGCTACCTGATCCGTGTAGCTATTGAGGACAGTCCGGAGCGGGCCTCGCTCATGACCACGCACCAGCATTGGATCGAGCAAATTGTCGCGGCCCGCACCTTTGAAGGTTTAGCCCGCATGATCCGGGAAGCTCTGGACGCCTTTCTGCGGGAAGTGGCGCACCAGGGGCTGGCGCGCACAAATCTGCACGTACGACAGGCGCTGGACTATGTCAGTCAGAATCTTACCACCCAAGTCTCCCTGACTGCCGCCGCGCAGGCCGCCGGCATCAGCCGGTTCCGGCTGGCACACCTGCTCAAGGCCACCACGGGCCAATCCCTGCTGCAGCACGTTAAACGGCTGCGCACGGCAGAAGCCCGTCGCCTGCTGGAAACCACCTCCCGCTCCTGCGCCGAGATCGCAGCGGCACTGGGTTTTGCCGACCAGAGTCACTTCACCCGTCATTTCCGCGAATCAACCGGCATCACGCCGGCGCAATACCGCCGCTCGCGACGCTTCCACACGCCGTAAGACTGTTTCGTTTATTTTACGCGCTCTTGGGTGCATCTGCGATTCATTGACCTTCACGGTAGGGACGGCTTTACGCCGTCCATTGTCTGGCATTTACGAGTAGACCGCGTAAAGCCGTCTCTACCCGAATGCAGCGGCAAGTCCATGAATCGCAGTTGCGCCCCGCGCTCTTGCGCCGCCGAATGATGGCTTGCCCGAAACACAATGCTTCTGATATGTATCGTCTGGTAATTCTTACATCGGTAAGGCGGACATTCCCATGAAGAACATTCTCGCCCTGGATGATGATCCGGAGATCCTGAAGTGCCTGAAACTCGCCTTGGACACGCGAGGGTTCCAGTGCACAACAACAGACAATTACCAGACCTTTTTTGATATTTTCAAGCAACAGCACTTTGATCTCGTGCTTCTGGATGTCCGCATGCCGCGCAAGAGCGGCTTTGACGTGCTCAAAACTCTGCGGCATAAGAAGAAGACCCCCGTCTTGTTTATCACCGCCTATGCCGGCTCCTTCACGCTGGAATCCCAGAGCGTTCTGGATATGTGGCAGAAGGAATTTGCCGATGGCAACACCGACATTCTCTATAAGCCTTTTACCCTGGCAAGTCTGTACGAGAAAGTAGAGGCGCTGATTGGCCCGGCCGAGGAACAGGGATGACCCCGTCTTCCATTTCTGATCTCGAGATCAACCGCAATGTACGCCGGGTTTTTGTCCGCTACAACATCAACCTGGGGTGGGTTTCCATTACTTCCTGCCGCGGGAGCGTCCGGATTACCGGCGTCTTAAGCCTGCTGCCGGGCTCCCATGAAACACTGGACGCAGCCTTTGTCGCCACATTGTTCAAGATGCTCCGCCAGACCCAAGGCGTCTCGCACATCACAGCCGGACTTACCAATTGGGAGCACGATGGCACCCTGGATGGGTGGAAGCCAAAGACCTCCGACGTGGCCAGCAAGTTCGGGAAACACGCAAACGACGACACACCGTTTGATTTGTCCAAAGCGCCCTAGGAACCTGTCGGCATTAGGCCTTGGATCGTTCCAGCACCTTCTGCCGACAGGTTCCTAGTTTGCAGCCCGCGGATAGCGGGTTGCGATACCTCTCAAAACGGGCAGAATGACTGCGCTTTCACTACCAGTTGGTTGTATTTATTGCTGCGGTCCAGCGCCCCATGTGCTGGTGCAGGGGCTCGAACTATGCTAGCGTTTGTCCATGCGCCTTTTCGCCCGCATACCCTGGCTGCTGCTGCTGCTGCTGCTGGTCGCAGCGGCCTTCAGCATTCGGCCGATCTCGGACACGGATGTTCTCTGGCATCTGCGCACCGGCCAGTGGATGCTGGCGCACGGCGACGTGATCCGGCAGGACGTCTTTTCTGCCATGCGTCTGGGCTGCGAGTGGGTCAGCGTGCCGTGGCTGTACCAGGTCATGCTCGCAAAGCTTCACGCCGCCCTCGGCTGGGGCGGGCTCACGCTGTGGCAGGTGGGCATGGTGCTGGGGATCACGTTACAGACGGCCTTTCTGGTGTGGCTGCTGCGGCGCGGCGCCAACCGCGACGGGGCGCTCCGGGCAGAGCCGGACTTCGGCGGGCACAATGGACGGCGTGAAGCCGTCCCCAACGGGGAGCGCTGGAACTGGCGCTGGCCGTTTCTCACGGTGCCGGCGGTTCTGGCCGTACTCCTGATGCTCCGCCTGCTCCAGATGCGCATCAACTGCCGTCCGGAATTGAACTCCTATCTCTTCCTCGGCTCGTTTCTCATCATCCTTACGCTAGCGGCGAAGAGCGTAGAGGCCAGAGGTCAGAAGTCAGAAGTCAGCGATCATGGGGGGAAACTCGCGCGACACGCGACACGCGACACGCGACACATTCTCTGGCTTTTGCCGCTGCTGCAGGTGCTTTGGACCAACAGCCACGGGGCGTTCCTGTTTGGTCCGGTGCTGGTGTGGGCCTATGCCGGAGCCGCCTGGCTCGGTTGGCTGGCCGGCTGGTGGCAGGGGCGCGCGCATCATCCGGTCGACCCGCACGGATTGGCACCGCAGAGCGAAATGCCCATCTCGCGCCTCGCGACCGGCCCGGCGCCGGTACGCCTGTCGGTTGTGGCGATACTGACCACCCTGGCCTGTCTGGCAACACCCTATGGCCTGGCCGGCACGTTCTATCCGTTCCACCTTTTTTCCGTCCTGATCGATCCAATCTATAAAAACGGTGTAGTGGAAGGACAACCCGTAAGCTTCGCAACCGTGCTGGGTTCCGGCAGCCTGGGTTACGCTTTTCTCGCCTGCTGGGTGTTCGCAGGGCTGGGGTTGCTGGGAAGATTGCTAGAAGGAGTGAGAGCCGAACATCCAACACTCAACACCGAACATTCAACCTCCAAGTTCAGCTGCGTGATTCAATTTCGATGTTGGGTGTTGGATGTTGGGTGTTGGATGTTCACATCTAGTCTCTCGCTTGGCTACCTCGTCTCCTGCGCCGCCATGGCGTATCTCTCACTCACGGCCATCCGCAATGTTCCGTTGTTGCCGCTGGTGGTGGCGCCGCTGGTGGCCAACGGCATCGAGTATGTGGCGGACGGGTTTGCCGCGCTGCTGGGGCAGATGTACTTTTTTCTACGCCGCACCCGGGTGCCATCCGGTAGGGCGGGGCCGCCGGACCCGCCGCAGCAACTGGACCGCGGCAAACCGGCAACTTACGGCGCGTGCAGCGCCCGCGCCCTACCAGCCGAGACCGGCATCGCGCTGCTCCACAGCCGCGCCGCGCACAGCCTGGCACAGGTGCTGCTCGCGCTGGCGCTGGTCTGCTTCTATCGTTCAATTGTCAGCGAGCAGTTTTACGCTTCGCTCGGCTGGCGGATGCGGTTTGCCATCGGCTATTCCGACCATGAGCACCCGCTGGCTGCGGCCAACTTTATAGCGCAGCACCGGAACGAAATCACCTGCCGCACGCTGTACGGCGACACCCGCAGCGCCAACCTCTTTCTCGCGCGCTTCGGGCCGGAATGGCCGGTCTATTTCGATGGACGGCACGCGGAAATCTATCCGCCGTCGTCCTTTTGCACAGCCGCGCGCACCCGCTGGGACACCGCGCTCTTCACACGTGAGGCCGACACGTACGGCATCGGACTGGTCTGTTTCTCGCTGACTGACCTGAAGGAGGACCGCAGCCCGCTGGCCGTGGCGCTGGGAAAAACCAACAGCTGGCGCCTGGTGTATCTGGACGATTGTGCCGCCGTTTTTGCCGCGCAGACGCCGCCCCTGGCAGACTTTGTGGCGCGCTATGGTCTGCCGTGCGCGCCAACCAACGCCGCGCAACAGCGCCTGCTGTTTGCGGACTGGCTGGCGCGACAGGGGCGGGCAGACCTGGCAGCCCTGTACGATCCTGCCAACCGGGCGCTGGAAGAGGGTCTGCTGGCGGGCGGCATCGTCAACGCCCTGCAGCTGAATGGTCTCTGGGCGCCATCCCGTCGTCTCGAGCCGCTGCGCTTTTGCCGTCTGGCAGCCTTTGTGGACAACCTGGGCTGGACTGTCGTGGCCGATGATCTGTATCAGCAGACGCGGCGCTGGCCGGAGAGTTTTCCCGTCACGCTGCCACGCGCCATCCGGCACGCGCAGGCCACCTATCAGACGGTTTCCAACCTGGTGCTGCAAGCCGAAATGCGCACTCGGCTCAGCAGCCGTGCCCGGGAACTACAAGGCTTGGATCCGGAAAATCCGACCGCCGCCGCAGCCCTGCTCTGGCTCTCCACCAACGCGCCGGCAGGACCAAGGTAGGGACGGCTTTACGCCGTCCACATCACTTCTTCTCTTCCGTCCCCGGCAAACCTGGAAGCGTCGGGGCATACCAAACCCATGGCGTCTCGTTGCTTGCGGCGACTTGCCCTGGGAGAATGAGAATAAGCCGTACAGCTCTCCACGCTGAAGACTTCGCCTGCCGGGCGTGGGCCGTTGGTTATTCCAGCGCCTTCTGCCGACAGGTTCCTACTGCGCGATTTCCTTGACTTGCGGCTCAAGCGAGGCGATTTGGCGCCGCAGGTCCTGCGCCTCCGCATCACCGGCAGACGTATCCGGCGCCACCACGCCCGGGTTGTCCGTCTTCCATCTGTTGTATCGAGTCTTGGCATCATCAACAACACGCTTCAGTCGCTCGCCCTCCGGGATCATCGCGCGCAGCGTGTCCACCAATCGCATCCGTTCGGCTCCGGATGCCGCATCACGCAGACCCACGAGGTTTTTTTCCCGGCTGCCGAAGTCGTTGTACTTCTGGACCGCCTCGGAATAGGCGGCGGCGTGCGGATTCGGGTTTGCGCTAAGAGACTGCTTCTTGAGCTCCACGAGGCGCTGCGCAAGCTTCCCCTTCAGGCTGTAGTATTGTTTCAAGGTTGCGATGTTTTCGGGCGGAACTTCGCTGCGCGCAACCGGAAAGCGAACCAGGTCCGCATTCGCCACAAGATAGGGCCCCGCCATTTCGCCGCCGCGCTCGATACGCCCCTGCGACATTTCGCCGCGCGACGTCGTCTGGGTATCATCAATGTCGATGATCGAACCGCCGGTCAACTGGCCGCGATTGGCGCCGGAAAGGGAGTAGTACGCGGTGCAGGTGATGGTCATGCCCCAGGTCTTGCTTCCGGTCGTGGCGGCCGGCATCGGCTTACCGGCATCGGCCACGGGTTGGGCCGGAGCGGTAGCAGGCGGGGGGAGATCATTTGCGCCAGGCGACCCGGACGTGTTGTTCGCCGTCTGGGAACCCGGGGCGGCAGGGTCGGCAGGATCGTGGATACGCGCAAGCCGCGGCGCCTGCGAGGTGGCCGGGATAGCGGCCGCCGGCTTGGCGTGCATGCTTTCGCCCGCTGCGACCGGCTGGATATTGGCATTCCTGGGTGCCGACGGCGGGAGGGTTGTAGCGGCCGCGGGACGGGGTGGCGGTATGGTCCATCCCAGGCTCTGCCACAACGGCTGCACCCCATAATACACACCTGCCGTACCCGCCAGCGCCAGCAGCAAAAAAACCAACAGGAATTTCATCGTTTTCAGCCTATGAAGAAGTTTTGGCCTCGCCAAGCGCCTGACGCTTGCTGAAGTGCAGCATCGGCACATCCACATCAAAGGGCGGTCGCTCCAGCGCGGCGTCAATGATCATCTGCAGCATTTTGGGGTAGCTGATGCCGGCGGCCGCTGCGGACCGGGCCAGCGCGACATCCTCCTCCACGCACGGATTGCAATTTACCTCGAGCACATACGGTTCCTGATTTTCGTCCAGCCGGATGTCCACGCGACCATACCCCCAGCCGCCCACCGCGCGGAAGGAATCAATCGCCAGCTGCGAGATCCGGCGCGCCAAAGCCGGCTCGACCGCGGCCGGGCAAACCACCGAAGTCTTCTTATACTCGACCGAAGTCGAAAGCCACTTGGCCGCATACGACATGATCGGCGGGATATCGGGCGGCAGTTTCTCGTAATTGACCTCGGCAAACGGCAGCACGCGCGGGCGCCTGCCGCCCAGCAGCCCAATGTTAAATTCGCGCCCTGGCAGAAATCGTTGCGCCAGCGCGGCCTGGCCATAGTCGCGCAAGATAATGCGCACCTGGTCGCGCAGCGCCTTCACAGAATGCACCACCGAATCACGCCCAAGCCCGATCCCGGCATGCTCCTGCGCCGGATGCACAATCACCGGAAATTTCCAGCGGTGGCGGTCAACGTCGCGGATGCGATCCAGGATGCGGCTTTCCGGCGGCACCGGCTGCCCGGCGCCCTGCAGCAGGCTGATGGCCATGTGCTTGTAACGGCAGAGCCCGAGTGCCAGCGCCGAGGAACCGGTCATGGGGAAACCCATCATCCGCACCAGCGCAGCCACGCGCATTTCATACAGCGCGCCGTGCACCACGTCATCGTACTGGTTAAACACCACGTCGGGCCGCAGCCGCGTGAGCCGGCGCTGAAAACCCATCAGGTCATTGGCCAGGGGCAGCAGGGTGACCCGATGCCCGAGCTTCCGGATGACGCGCGCCAACTGCCGTACGAACTTGCGCAGTTCGTCGGTGCTGCCGTGGTCTTCCGGCATTTCCGGCGCAGCACCACGACAGGAGTTATAGATCAATACGACATGCTGACGATGACGACCCATGCCTTTTATTCTGCACAGACTTGGAGAGAACGACAAGACAAAATATTATACCTGCCAAGCGCGCTTATGCACCTGCCCGATGTCGGACTCCGCCGTGTAGGATTTTAGCCGTAACGCGCCCTGCAGCAGCCAGACCATGGCGCCTAAAAATAGCACGCCGAGGGCCCAGAAAAGCCACCGCGGCAAAGGCTGCCCGTTTTGCACCGCCGACAGAAACCCGCCGAACACCTGCGCACCCGGACAGTGCGCCCACACCTTGACAAACCAGGCCCCGCCAATAATCAGGAACAGCCACACATAATTACGGCCGAAACGCCGGAACAGCGCCTCGCACCAGCTGATTTTGAACGACGGCAGCGCCAAATCCTCGGCCAGTTGCACGCGCCAGTTGATCTCGTCGCGCGAGCTTTGCTGCTGCACCACCGGCCGCAGAAAATGCGCCTCCAGCATGCGTACACGCGCCCGGAAAGCATCGTAATAACGATAGCGTCGCGACTCGATGATCAACAGAAACAGACAAATAATGTTCGCGAAGAAAAATACCAGATGGCTCACCTCGACATGGCTCAGCGCATAGGTGATGATACCGGTCGACGCGGCAATGGCCCAGTTGGTCGTCAGATCAAGCCGCTGGCGCCAGAGCATGATGCGCCCCACCTCGCCGCGGTAAAAGTGCGACATGACGGTGTAATAGTCTTTCGGGTCCATCGGGATCGTGGCGGACTCTGTGGTGCTCATGCCTTATGCCCTCCGTCTTTTGCTCCCCGGCGCGGGGAAGCCGTCGTATGCATTGAACATAGGCCACACACCCGCCTCTGCCAAGCGAAAACCGCAGTTCTCATTATGGCGACACGAATGCCCTTACGGGCACACTACGAACGGCTTCTTGCCATTGCTAGGCCGTTTGTAGTGACGCCGTAAGGCGTTTTGGCGCCATCATGAGAACTGCTGAAGCGAAAACCGCACGCGATGCATCCCAGGGTGCGACTTATCCACTTGCACCCAGCCGCCTGGCCTCGTAATGTACCTGCCGTACCGGAGCCGTCCGCTCGAAGCGCCAACTTTGCCGGCGGCGCGTGCCGGATGGCCCTGCACGGGATTTATTCATCATGTCACGTTTCGTCATTACGGGTGGTCGACCAATCAGCGGCACGCACCGCACGCCGGGTAATAAAAACGCCGCGCTCCCCATGCTGGCGGCCTGCCTGCTGACCGACGAGCCCGTCACCCTATCCAACCTGCCGCTGATCGCGGATGTGCGCACCATGCTCGAACTGCTCGACCGCCTGGGTGTCGAGGTGCGGCTCGACGAGGCCGCACGGACCGTCACCCTGCACGCCCGCCGCCTCCGCACAACCCGTCTCGATCGCAAGCTCTGCGGCCGGGTCCGCTCCTCCATCCTCTTTGCCGGGCCGCTGGTGGCGCGCAGCGGCAGCGCCGTGATTTATCCGCCGGGCGGTGATGTGATCGGTCGCCGGCGCATCGACACCCACCTTGACGGCCTGCAGCAGCTCGGCATAACCGTGCGCATCAATGGCACGTATGCATTCCGAGCCAAAGGGCTGACTGGCGCGCGCGTGCTGCTGGACGAAGCCAGCGTCACCGGCACCGAGAACCTTGTCATGGCCGCTACCCTCGCCAAAGGGCGCACCGTGCTATACAACTGCGCCTGCGAACCGCATGTGCAGGACCTCTGCCGCATGCTGCAAGCCATGGGCGCACACATCGAAGGGATCGGCACCAACCTCCTGACCATCGACGGCGTGGAACGCCTGCACGGCGTCCAAGCGCGCGTCGGACCGGACTTCATCGATGCCGGCAGTTACCTCGTGGCCGCACTGGTAACCGGCGGTGATCTCCGTATTCAGGACGTGGGATCCACGGACTTCGAGGCACTGGCGCGACCTTTCGCGCGGTTCGGCGTCAAGTGGTCGCTGGAAAACGGCACCCTGCATGTCCCCGCCCGGCAGCGCCTGCGAACCGCCTATGACCTCGGCGATGCCATCCCCAAGATCGAGGACGGCCCCTGGCCCGCCTTCCCCTCGGACCTGATGAGCGTGCTGATCGTGCTCGCAACCCAGACGCGCGGCACTGCGCTCTTCTTCGAGAAGATGTTCGAGAGCCGCATGTATTTTGTGGACCACCTGATCGGCATGGGCGCCCGCATCGTGCAGTGCGACCCCCACCGCGTCGTGGTGTCCGGTCCGGCCACACTGCACGGCACACGCGTGGCCAGCCCCGATATCCGCGCCGGCATGGCGCTGCTCGTGGCGGCACTCTGCGCCCGCGGCGAAACCGTAATCCACAATGCCGAGAGCATTGACCGTGGCTACGAGCGAGTCGAAGAAGAACTGCGCCGCCTCGGCGCATCCATCTCCCGCGAGGCCGAATGACACTCAAGGAAGGCATTGAAGCCTATGGATACCTCGGCGTGCTGCTCGGCACGTTTTTGGAGGGGGATATTGCCCTGATCCTGGGAGGATTGTGCGCGCGCTGCACGGACCTGAAGCTGTACGGCGTCATCCTGGCCGCATTCACCGGTGCCATCATCGGCGATCAGGTCTTCTACAATTTAGGCCGTCACCAGGGACTTCAAGTCCTGAATCGTTTTCCGCGCTTAAAAGTACGTACCGAGCGCGTGTTCCACCACATGCGCCGGCACGGGTCCATCATCGCGTTTGCCTTCCGTTTCTTCTACGGCTTTCGCATCCTGACGCCGCTGCTGATCGGCGCCAGCGGCGTGAGCCGCGGCCGGTTTACTCTGTTGAACTGCCTCGGCGCGCTCGCGTGGGCCACGCTGCTCGGCAGCCTCGGATATGGCATGGGCGAAGCCATCGTCGTAATCGTGGAAAACGTAAAAGAGGACCTCCACCATTGGCTGCCATGCATCCTTGGCGGACTGCTGGTGCTGGTCGGCATCATCCGGCTGATTGTATGGCGCGTGCGCAGGCGCCGCGCCCAGCGCGCGCTGGCGAGCTCTTCCGCCGCCCCAACTGAGAAAATGCCTTAACGCCTATCCGAAAACCTCGCCGCGCGCTTGCGGCGGGTCCGGCCGTTTGTAGTGTGCCCGTAAGGGCATTCGTGTCGCCATAATGAGAACTGCTGGGACCCACCGCCTATTCCACTTCCTGTGTGACCACCGCGAGGATCTGCTGCTCGCGCTGCTGCAACAAACGCCCCAACGGTGCCAGCGTAAACCAATACAGCAGCGCCGTGAGGATGGCCTGAATCGCCGCAGCGATCAAGGTCACCAGGCCACTGGAGAACACGTGAAAGCGGTCACACAACAACCCCAGCGCCGGCGGCAAAAAGATTAACAATCCTGTGGCCATCAGTAACAAGCCAACAAGCATCACCAGCAAGGCTGTCGAACTCTTGAGCTTGTGCGCCCGCATCGTCCCCGCCGAAATCCGGAATGGAATCATGATCGAAGTCAGATTACCCGCGGCGCTGAACCAGCAAAAGGCCGTGCAGAAGGCCAGCGCCATGGCTGCCACGTCGTCCGGAATCAGCAGTAAGGTTCGCTCCACCAGCAGGAGCCCGCCCGTGTTGGTCTTGACCGGCTCGGCTACCCGAACCATCGCAGACGCCTTCTCCTCCCCGCGGTACGCGCGCACCGTAGTGCGATAGGCGCGCGCCAGCCCCAGAAATCCCAGCGCCAGCATTCCCATGATCCCGCATCCTGCCACGCCGGCGTTTCCTTCCGACAAAGCCCTGGCACCCTGCGGCAGCCACAAAAATGGAATATAGAGATGCGCGCGCTCAAGTCCGGCGCATTTCTCCGCCAACGAACCTCGTTCGACCACTGCCGCTTTGCTGGGCGTCGCGGATGCCTGAGCCTTCTCGGAGCGAGCGTGCATCAGCAGATTGGGCAATTGAGCCAGCAGGATAATAACCACCGTTGTCCCCATGATCACGTTGCGGCGTCGACGCGGATTGGCCATGATCGCCGCCAGCCAGCTTTGCAGGCAGTAGCTCCAGGCTGTCACCATGAAGATAAACCCCAGCACCAGCAGCACGAGCAGCAGTTGCAGGGGGCCAGCAGCCAACGCATATCCGAAGACCAGCCCCAGCATGCCCGGTAGAAAGAAGATCACGCTGATGGCACAAAGCGAGGAGAGATAGTTCAACACAAACGCCTCGCGCAGCGAAATCGGCAAGTGCAGCAGATGGCGCAAATCAATGATCTCGGCCTTTTGTATCGCGGTAACCAGACCGGAAATCCAGAAAAACAGGAAACACACTGTCAGCCCGTCCCACACCAGCATGATCGTCAGCGCCGAGCATTCCGGCAAGAGATCCCAGCCGCAATATACACCTGCCACGCCACCTGCCACAGCCAGCAGCGCGCCAAAGATCACGACCAGCAGCGTAATCACAAAGCTGGCCGTGCCCTGCCGTTGCCACTGGTTGCGGGTCAGCCGCCAGCGGAGCCACACCAAAGTCGCTAGATGCTGCAGCATGCCGTTACTCCAACCAGCTCGGACGCTGTTGCTCGGCCTGCCCTTTGCCGACCATTGCCAGGAAGCGCTCCTCCAGCGAGCTGCTGCCGTGAATGTCCGCCATGGTGGCTTCGTAGACCAGCCGTCCTTTGTCAATCATGCCGACATCGGTGCAAAGTTTTTCGACGATCTCCAGCACGTGCGATGTCAGGAACACGGTCCGTCCGCGCTGCACAAACCGCAGCAGGATGTCCTTGAGCATGCGCGAGGCCACGGCATCCACGCCCTCGAACGGCTCATCGAGAAAGAGCAGATCCGGATCAGGTAGCAAGGCCGCAGCCAGCGCCAGCTTCTTCTTCATGCCGTGCGAATATTCCAGCGTGACCTTTTTTTCTTCGTCCGCCAGGCCCATCATGATCAGCAATTCCTGACACCTCTCCCGCACGGTGGCCGGTGGCAGGCTGTACATGCGTCCGATGAACGTGAGATATTCGCGACCGGTCAGGTTATCGAACAGCGCCAGATCCTCCGGCACCACGCCGATCCGGCGCTTGATGGCGCGCGCCGCCTCGGACTCGGAGAGGTCCGCGCCCAGGATGCGCATAAAGCCGCCGGTGGGCGCCAGCAAGCCGGTCAGCATCTTAATGGTCGTGGACTTGCCCGCGCCGTTCGGACCGAGAAAGCCGTAGAACGTCCCGGCCTCGACGCGCAAAGCCAGATTGTCCACCGCGCACACAGCGCCGAAGTTTCGTGATAATTGACTGGTTTCAATGGCTAACATGGGGTGACTCCGCTTCAGCCGGCGGTCAGAGACCGCCGCTACTTCGTCTTTCCTCTTCGTCTTTTCGAGCCAGCCGTCATGCGCCGGCGGGCGGTCGCGACCAGTAGCGCGGGCAGGATGTGGTGAGCAACGTCGAACCACTCGCCCTCGAGCCCAGCGCACGCAAAGCGCATACAAACCCAACGCCATACTCCGCCCTCGGCCCGGGGCGGGCCGGGGCTACTTACCGCCGGACCCGCCGCCATCCCATAACTGACCCATTACCCATCGTCGGAGTTGTTACGCTTCAAGAGACATTACTTCGTCTCTGCACACATTCTTTCGACCTTCAGCGGACCGCCTTCCAGTATCTCCTTTTTGGCCTTGGTGTACTCCTCGTCCGAGATGGCTCCCTTCGCCTTGGCATCCTGCAAATCAACCAACTCTTTACCGATTGTCGTCGTGCGATTGTAGTGTACTGTTCCCCTGTTGAACATCGCGCACCCCGTGAGGCCGCTCACCATTGCTACCGCCGCCAATACCGCCACCATGTGTCGCGTTGTCATTTTCGCTGTTTCCTTCCTTTCTTTCTCACGCCCTTCTTCCGGTTCCAAGGCGGGCAACAGCCCGCAACCTAATCCAGTTTGAAACAGGAGGCAACAGAGAGAACGGAGGGTTGCCTTGCTCTGTTTTCTCCGTTGCCTCCTGTTCAAACAACTTTATTGTTCTCATTCGTTTTCTCCCGTTCCCCGCATCCCGGCGACTATGCTTGAAATAACCGCCAAAAACAGGGCGAGTTTGAATGACGTCAGCCACCCGATGTCCTGTGCCACCAGCCCCTGCGCGACGGCGCCCGGAAAGAGATCCGGAATCGTATCCGCGGCGTGTTGATTGCTGCCGCGCAATGTCCTGTGTTCTTGAGAATCAACAAGCCCAATCAGCGCCAGACCATGGATACCAACCAACCGCAAATCACTCCACTGTTTTGCGGATCGGGTCCAGCACGACGATCAATAGGGTTGCAATCGGTCCAAGCAAAAGAGACAACAACCACCACGCCAAACCGCTACGACCTTTGCTTTGGGCAAGCCCCGCGTTGATCAGCGAAAGCGTTCCCCAGCCCACAGCGTATTGTGAATTCTCATTCATTTTATCGTGAATCTCTTTGTCGCTGAATCAAAACGGATGCGGTCCGTGTTGGCATTGACCCAAACCTGAAGTGACTGATTCGTATCGGCCTCCACATGCTTCCAGATGGCGGTGCGGAGTTGGTCGGCGTTGACTACGTCGTTGCCGCGTTCATCCGTCCATTTTGCCGCCACGTCAAGCGCGCTACGCTGACCGCACTCCAAGGCCATCGGCAGCACCGGGATACGCATGGCGTTCGGATGAAACTGCACGGTGCGCCAGGCTTTGGCAACCGTGTTGGTGAAATCGATTTCCGGTAGGTCCCGGATGGCGGCATAGTTCGCGGCCGCGATCTCACCGCCCCACGATCGGACGCTGGTAGACAAGGCCGTGAGCAAATCCGGATACGTGGCCGGATCGCGCAGACTGGCGACCGCACGTACCACGTCGCTATTGTTGCCGCCCGTACGCAAACTTTGGATCAGCGGCTCGCGCGCGTCCTGTGCCCAGTCCTGCGCCAGCACAAAGGAGGCCAGCCATGGGTGACGAGGAAGCGACTTCAGGACAATCTCCTTGTGTTGCGCGCCCAAAAGCCGTTCCACCGCCTTTCGCACATAGAAGTCGTCCGATGCGGCGATCAACACGTCCAGATTCTCAGGCCCTACCCGCAGGAGCATCTCCACTTGCGGGTCAGCGGGAGAGTTTTGTTGCTGATAGTTTGCGGTCTCGACAATCGCATTCACATACTCGCGAACCTGGTCTGGCGTTGGTTTCTCAGGAAGAACGATCTTCTTCAAGGCCTCCAAGTCAACCCCTTTTTCTTGTTGTTGGCGCATCTTTTTTTTCTGATCGTCTTGAATGACAAAGGCTTTCTCATCCAGACGCTTGATAAAATGGCCTTCGCTGACGCACTCGATGCACACAAGCTCAGCATCTGCCAGCCAGTTGTCATCCAACTGGAAATCCAGCCGGTAGTTCCGGTCGTTGGCAAACCGCAATTGCTGGTTTTCCATGCGCAGGTGGGCATTCGAGTCGAAGGTGAAGTTAACGGATTCGTGAACGTCTTCCGGCAATACCGCCTGCTGACGTTTGCGATTGCAGAGAACGTAAAGCCATCCGCTCTTATTCGTGAAGCGCTCCCGCATAGAACGCAGTCGCGCTTCCCTGGCGTATTGCAAATTGACCCAGCGTTCGCGCAGCATGACCGTGCATCCTTGCGTGGCACGCACGATGTCCGTAATCAAGGTCTGCCGCGTTCCCTGTTCGGCATACGCCTTCTTCCGAAGGGGAATCGAAGCCACCACCCGATACCGGAACGTCTCGACATCCACAGTCAGCGAAAGATTCATCTCCTTGCTTTCACATGCCAGGAAGTTGTCTTCTGACAGGGTCAGCAGGTGCGTTGTATTAAACCGATTGATTGTGCCCAACAAGTTAAACGAATTTACGACTGTCATATTTCCTAGCGCATCCATCAGCGCAACCTCATGCCAGCCCCTGGAATCGTCATACGATATGGCGGAAGACGGCTCCGCGACAGGCCCCGCCTTCCCATCCGGCAGGGTCAATATGGCCTTTTCGACAGTGAATTTCGTAAACACGCTTTCCGGCAGTCCGGTGATCGCAAGGCCACTGCTGACATGGCGCTTCTTCTTGGCATTTCCGAGAAACGAACTCGACTCCGAGAGGCTGGTGCCATGTACCCGGTCCAGGGCCAACACGACCCGGTTGGTATCCACCAGCGCCGAACTCACCGCCACGCGTGGAACAGCCAGGAAATCCCACGGCCACTTCTGACCGGCAACGAAACAGAGAAGGATACCCATGACAGACATCACGAAGGAACGTACGCTGCGGCGCGTCAGGTACTGGTGCCATACCACCACCGTGCCGGTCGCAATCATCAGCAGCGAACTGACAATACTCCGCGACAATTGCAGCGTATAGTGCTGCTCCATCTGCGCAGCCATGCCTTCCGGGTCCAGAAATAGCCGAACCATGGACACGCAGAACGCAATCACCATGGCGACCACAAAACAGATCACCCCCACCAGGGCAAAGCGCGCGAAGTTGGGTGTCAAAACCGCCAGGCCTGCCACTACCAGTAAATAAGACAGGCTTTGGAGAAGGGTTTCGAAGACCGCCAGCAGCAGATGCCCAGCCGAGATTCCGGTGCCGGCCAGCAAGATCATCTGGACGACCACTTGCGGAAGAACAAGAAACGCGCCGGCAAAGAGCGCCTTGCTTGAGAGCAGCGTCTTCCTGGCTATGGGGCGGGTGAACCAGAAGGCGGTAGTGCCAACCAGCGGTTCATCGTGAATCAGCAGCGGAATCATCGCCACGATCAGCACGCACTGCAATAACGGCATCAGCGTGGCCAGCGTCTTGAGAGTGATTGTCATGACGATATTCGCGGCGCCAACCGTGGCGCCAAATCCGCTGACCGCCGTTTGCAGAAGCAACAACGCAAACCACAGGATCAGCAAGATTCGGAAATGGCGGATATCCTTCTTCATGTTGTGCATGAGCATGTTCATCGTGTCCCCTCCGTCGAGGCCAGGCGGTAGGTACGCGCCAGAGCCAGGAAGATTTCTCGTAACGACATCGGCGTCGCGCTGCACTGCGTGCAGGTCGGGATTACCTCCCGCGCAACGGCCTCACTCTTCTGTTCCTCGTATTGGCTGTCCACGTAATGGACGGCGTGCGCCGCCTGTTCCGGCACCAGCCAATGGGACGGCAGCACAGTCGGCAGGCGCATGCGCTCCTGCACCACGAGTTCCATGCGACGAAACCGGGCCTGCAAATCGTTCACCGATTCTTCAAGTTGTAGAACGCCATTGTTGACGATACCGACCCAGTCGGCCAGGCGCTCCACCTCGTCAATGTCGTGTGAAGAGACAAACACCGTCCACTGTTCCTGTTCCGTGAGTTCCAGGACGCCCCGGATAAACTCGTCGCGCACCAGCGGATCCAAGCCGGAAAACGGCTCATCCAGCACCAGCAGCTTCGGCCGGTAGGCCAGCGAGGCCAGCAGCGCGGCTTTCATGCGCATGCCGCGCGAGAGTTGCTTGAGCTTACGGTCCGGCGGCAGGTCGAACTGTTTGCGCAGGGTGGCGCAAAACGCCGGATCCCAAGTGGGGTACATGGGGCGCACATAGTTCAGGAACTGCTCCACCGTCATCCACTCCGGCAGGCGCTGATCCTCGGCCACGTACCCGATCTGCTGGAACTGCTCGGGTCCCAGCCGGGACGATTCCACGCCCAGCACGGACGAACTGCCGGCGGTGGGCGCCAGGATGTTCATCAGCAGCTTGATGGTTGTGCTCTTGCCAGCCCCGTTCGGTCCCAGGAAGGCAAAAATACTCCCGGCCGGCACGCGGATGGACAAGTCATGCACCGCTTCATTTTTGCCGAACCGGCGGGTCAGGGCTTGTGTTTCGATTACGTTGGTCATGGTTTGTTTCTCCTTTAAACTGCTTAGGGAGGTAGGAGTCAGAATTCAGAATTCAGAATTGACTGCGAATCTTCAAACATCTTCGATCAGTCTCTCATTCTGACTCCTGAATTCTGAATCCTGAATCCTGTCTCCAGACTACTTAAGCAACCTTTTCCAATGCGCCTGAACCGCATCCGTCACGTCCTTGACGCCGAGGCCCAGATTCCGGGCTTCGACCACCAGGCGTTCGACTTCGTTGCCGAGCAGGGCCTGGCGCTGTTTCTCGCTCGCCTCTGGCGCGGCGGCCACCACGGTGCCGATGCCGGGTTTGACTTCCAGCAACCCCTCGGCGGTCAGCGCCGCCACCACCTTGTGCGCGGTATTGGGGTTGATGCGCAGCTCCTGGCTTAACCGGCGCACCGAGGGAAATTCATCGCCCGGTTTCAAGGTGCCGGAGATCATTGCCTTCTTCACGGCGTAAATGACCTGCTCGTATACCGGCACGCCCGACTGAAATCCTATGTGCGGTAAAAACATGGTGTACTATGTACCATAGGACACCTAGTACGTCAAGCGGCTGAATAAACATAAATTTCGCGTGGCGGGAGGCGGGTGGCGGGTGACGCGCACCGCGTGTCACGTGTCGGGAGGACACGAAGGTCCCAGCGCAGCATGGAGTCTGTCCCAAAGCTTCCCTTTTGCTGTCTCGCCAATGAAACTGCGTTGGATGCACAAGCAGCCACAAGCAAATGCGGGCGGATAAGCAAGTTGCGAGAAATGACGCATTATAGAAGAGCCGAATCGTTCTTTTTTGCCAGCATTAACCTGATTTTCAGGATTACTACTGCCGCACTCACGTGTTTATGAGACACGTGCGCCCGCTGCATGTGGGGAATAATATGCCGGTACCCGGCATCGATCGAAGTCGCGCATGTCGTCTCACACCTCTAGAGGTGTGAGATTAGCCACTGAACACACTAAAGCCGGAAATTGTTCTGTGGTCTCGGTTTTACTCCGCGCCTTCTGGTAAGGCATCCGTCATGCGTTGGCAACCCAGATGGCCCGGGCGCTGCGCACGGGCAAGAAACAGTGCCCGTTGCCGAATATGCGCCTGCCCGTGCGCGGAGCGCCCGGGCCACCTCCAACGCATGACTGGCGCAAGCTCACGCCTTGATAGGCAAAGTAGAGGGCAAACGCACGCTGAACTTGCTCCCCTCGCCCACGCGGCTTTCCACGCGGATGTCGCCGCCGTGCGCGAGCACGATCTGCCGTACCAGGGTCAGGCCCAGGCCGCTGCCGCGCACCTTGCGCGTCAGGGCGTCGCCGCAGCGGTAGAACTTCTCGAAGATGCGTTCGCGTTCCTTTTCCGGAATGCCGACGCCCTGATCTTCCACGCTCAGCGTCACCCAGTCGCCGGTCGCCTCCAGCGCGACACGCGCCCAACGGGACTCCTCGCGGCTGTATTTAACCGCATTGTCCAACAGGTTGAAGAGCACCTGCTCAATGGCCGCCGCATCGGCCTGCACTTCGAACGGACCTTCGCCCGCGCAGACCAGCTCGAAGCGGTAGCCGTCCTTGCCGTAGTAGTCCCGAAACGTGCCGCAAAGTCCGGCTGCCAGCGCCTGCAGATCCACGGACTCGAACTGGAACTGCTTGCGCCCCTCCTCCAGCCGCGCAAAATCCAGCACATTATCCACCAGCCGCGACAGGCGCTCGGATTCCCGCGCAATGATCTCGTGATATTCGCGCGTGGCGCCGGCCTCTGTAACGCGGCCGGCTTTCAGCGTCTCGCTCATCAACCGCACCGTGGTCACTGGCGTACGTAGTTCGTGCGAGACGTTGGAGACAAAGTCCGTGCGCATGCGCGCCAGCTCTAACTGCCGCTGCACCACGCGATACGTCTGCCAGGCCCCGAACAGCAGCGCCGCCGCAGCGCACACCACCAGCCCCACCCAGCTCCAGGCCTTGCGTGCCGCCAGCGCCGCCGCACGAGCCGGATCGCGCTCCCGCACACGCACCGTCAATCCGACAACCCGCGTCGATGCTTTTGTGGCTGCGAGGCCGGAGCGCGCATTCTCGGGCGGCGACGCCGGCGCGGGGCCAACCTCGCAGGCAAACTCGACGCTTTCGTTATACGGGCGCAACACGCGCTCCATGGCAGCCACAACCGTTCCCCATGGGAACGCCGCCACAGCCCAGCCGTTGGAGCCATGCATGAACGACACCAGGTTCGTCTCGCCGTCCGGTACCGACAGACGCAGACCACCTGCCACATTCGTTCCATCCAGCACAAACTCGCGCTGGAGCCGGCGCGAGCACTCCCAGAAAAGCTCCGCGCCGCGACTTTGCGCCAGCAGCGACTCTCCGGCGGCCAACGGCTTCTCCAACAGCAACGCCACCAGACGCCGCCGGGCAAACGCGCTCCAAGCGGAGCCGTCATCCGCGTCGAGCACCTGCTCGAGCGCCTGACACACACGCTCCGCGGCATCCGCCTCATTGGCGCGCCAGGCCAGTTCGCCGGCCAGTGCCACCAGCAACGCGCGCTCGCCCGGAGCGGGCGCGCCTGTGGACAGCGCCTCCTGCAGCATCTTCCTGGCTGCCGCACTCTCGCCCATGCGCGTTTGAACGCGCGCCAGATCCAGAAGTAGCAGGACCTTGTCGGCACCGGCGACCGGCATTCGCAGCGCTTCGCGATACCCTTCGGCGGCCGTCGGCAGATTCGCCGCCAACTCCGCGGCGCGCGCCTGTGCGCGCCGTTGGCTGGCAGGTCCGTCCGTGGCAAGTGCGCCTTCCGGCAATGGACGGTCAGCGGGGAGACGCTGCCCGTCCACATGCCACGCGAGGCCTGCCGCACCTAGGCGCTCGGCGAGCGCACAGACGCCGCTCGTGGGGGCGAGCAACAGTGGCGCTGGTCGCTGCTCGTAGTCGGCCAGCGCAGCCTCCACATCCCGCAGGAGCAGGACCGCTGTCTGCTCTGTCAGAGCGCGGGTGCGCACTTCCTGCAGAGCGCGGTCCTCCCGCACCGAACGTGTGCCCACCCAGACCAGTACCAGGCACGGCACGAGCACCGCGCCGATCATGAGCCAGAGGACCCGTCGCATGGAGTGTTCTTGGAGCATGGGTGTGGTGGGTGGTTGGTGGCGGGTGGGCGGGTGGGCGGGTGGCGGGTGGGCGGTTCCTTTCGGGGCCTGTCGAGGCCTGTCGGTGCCTGTCGAGAGGTCTCGAGAGGAGCCGACAGGCCTCGGCTGGTTTCGGCAGGCGCTGGCACCCCCGCTACACCTGCCGCACTCCTCTGCAATTCGGATACCCTGTGCACCCCCAGAACTCGGTTCCGGCGTTCTTGCCGCTGGTGGCTTTTCGCTTTTTCATGGGCTTGCCGCAGTCGGGACAGTCGGGGGCGTTCTCCTGTTTGGCGCGGGCTTCCACGCGCACCTCGGTTAGTTTCTCGCGAAAACCGCCCTGTTCGGCAAACTTGTCGCCCTGTGCCTGCAATTGATGCGACAGCATGTTGATGGTACGGCTCAACAGGATCAGCAGGCAGTTGGCCACGACTTCGTGGTCCTCGGATTCCAGCCAGCGGGAGAACTTGGCGCTCTGCGCGAGAATGTGCGCGCAGGAATCGCGAAGCACATCCTTGCCGTAGTTCGGTCGATCGAGGCGGATGCTGTAGATGAGCTGCGCGTCCTCGGAATCCACGCTCCAGGGGATGAGTCCGTGCCGCAGGAGCCACTTCTCGTAATCGCCCTTGAGTTCCGCCAGACTCGCGTGGGCAACGTTGGTGAGCTTCATTTCGGTCTCTTTCGAGGTGCTCGTCCGTTCGTTGCCTTCCACGTTGTTCATCACGCCCGAGCGCGCGGCCTGGGTCATCTGGTCGTACTGCCGCCCGGTCGGATCGAGCTTGTGCGGCAGAAACCGCTCGCAGAACCGAAAGGTGGCAAGCTGGACGATACTGCCCATGACCCACGAGTCGAGCCAGCGGAAGCCGCCGGTTTTGTCGAAGTTCATGTGGGAGGGCTCCATGGCGGGTTTGTGTCGGGGCCTTTCGAGACCTGGCGAGACCTGCCGAGCGGCCCCGCCAAGGCATATATTTAGCGCACTTCAGCGCAGCCCGCAACAACCACCTTTCTCTCCTGGGTCCGATAGGTGCCGGCAGGTCTCGACAGGCCTCGACAGGCCCGCTTTCCTTACGGCGCTTCGCCGGCGGCGCGCGCGGCATTGGTCGGGGCGGCCGCGCCGGACTGTACCTCCTGATACCACTTGGACCACCCCTCCTTCGTATTCTGCGTCTCCCGGATGCGCTGCAGAACCTTGGTCGCCCGTTCGCGCGTGAGCACATCGCTGCTATCCAGAAGCGCGATCAACATGGGAACGTACTGGATCGAGGGGCGCTTCTCCATGGGCTCCAGAATCCGCCCCTCGTCCCCCTTGGGAAGCCGCCGCGCCAGTTCCGGAAGAACCTTCGACCAGTCGTGGTCAGTATCCGCGACGATATGATTCACCACAACGTCCACGCCATTTGTCTCCGAAAGAAGAGCAAGACAGAGGGTTTCCTTCTGGGGTTGTGGGGTATCCTGACGGCGCAGGAGTTCCTTCTGCGCAAGGCGGCGGAACTCTTGGTGGGTGCTGGCAAGCATGGCGTCAAGCACCGCCGATGTGCTCCTCGAAATAGTCGTGGCCATAATGCTGACTCGCACGGAAAGCGGCACGCCATTCGAAGGACTGTCCGCGATGAGCGAAAGAGCCAGTATTTTCAAGGGTGTGCCGCTAGCCATTGTGATAGGTCGAGACCTATCAACGAGTGGCGGCGCTCTGACTACACCAGGCATAGGAGGAGGAGGAGGAGAAAGCTCTGAACGAACATATTGCTCTGCCGTCCCACGCTCATAAAATATATACATGAATATGGTTTGAAGCGCATCCTCCGCATTTTTGCCTGCCCTTATCCAAACCGAATTGTCCCCGGTGGAAGCAATCAGCCTTTCGCCCAGTTTCGAATTGCATTCGGGGGAGAGGCTATTTATCCACGAATATCCTTTTGTCATATCTGGTAACGCTTCCAGGAAGAGGGCATACCAATCGTCATCCACTGCTCCATTTGTGCGCTTGAGAAAAGGTTCGATAATGTTCTCTACGTGAGAACCGCGCAGATTTCCAGATCGCAGAAGTTTTTGTAGAATCGTCTTAGCGCCGGATAGCGAGAAGTAAGGTTGGTTATATTCATCTTTTTGCTCAAAAAAGGCGCAAATACTTCCATAAACCATATTGCCCTCCCTGCTAGCCCAGGAGTACCTAAGAAGATCGTCGTCAATATCTCCAATACGGCAAATCCGCGCAGAGAGGAGAGATCGGCCATTCTGCCAAGTCATGGGGAGTTTGAGATTCTTCTGTCGAGCCGAAGTGACAAGTTTGTCGAACGTCTTTCCGAACGACTCCGCGTCGTTCTTCGCGGCTATCGTAAAAATCATATCGGCCAAGGAGTCATACTTGTTTTCGTCAGCGTTCTTCTCCCACAATTCCCAAAGCCGCCGAAGCAGTTTGGACTTGTCAGACTCGACGGCGGACCATACCTCCTTGACGGCCAGAGCTTCATCCACACCATAGGAGTAGAGCATCTTTCTAGCCACCTCCGTAGTAAGCGGTCCCACCCCTTCCGCTTCTTTGAGAGCGTAAAAAAGCCTGAGTATCCCATATTTCAACTGGGTTTCCAGGCAGGCATCCTTCAGTCGCGCCAGATGGCGAGCGTTTTCTTTTGCTAGTTGAACAAGCGCTTTCCGCGCAATAGTCGCGCTGCCGCTGTCTTCCTGCGCGACGATGTCCAGCAGAATTGGAAAGGCCCGCTCATCCCCAAAACGGGCCAGCGCAAGTGCGGCACGTTTTCGAACTTCGCTATCGCGATTCTTGCAACCCTCCAACACTGTCGGCAAAGCGCGGTCTCCCAGCATGGTCAATTGCAGAAGCGCTGCATTGTATTCATCGGCTTTGGCCACGACGAACCGCGCAAAGCACTCCTGCGCCACGGCATCGAAACCCGGGCGCGCGCTTTCGAGCCGCTTGAGTTCCGCCTGGGCTTTCTGAGCCACGGCCTGGTCGGGGTACGTTTCGACGATCCGGCGGAAGTAGCCGGTGGCCTGTTCGGTCCGGCCTTGTTCGGCCAGTGTGGAAGCGAGCCGGAACAGGGCCAGGGCTTTGACGCGCGCATCCACTTGCGCGGATTCGGCCAGCTTCTCGTATTCCGCCACGGCGTTGGTGACGTTGCCAAGGGCGAGTTCCTGGTAGAGCGCGCCAAGGAAGCGTTCGTCGGAACCCGCCGACGCCGCATTGGTGGCCGCGCCGCTTGTCGTCCCGGCCCAGGCCAGACCCAGCGTTCCGATTGCCACAAGAAACATTCGCCTCGCGATCATGGAAACCTCCTGTTGTGTGTTACGAGACCCACGGTACCGAAACGCCCTGCCGCTTGTGTCACGCAACTGTAACGGCCGGGTAACTTGTTGGTCACGCGGTTGCAATTGGCGGGGGCGGTCGGGGCCTGTCGGGTCCTGTCGAAACCTGTCGAGACCTGTCGGAAGGAACCGACAGGCACCGACAGGCCTCGAAAGGGACCGCCAGCTCCCCCGCCTCTCCAGCCAGCCTCAGCGCGATTCATGATCGAACCGGTACCCTAGCGAACGCATGCTCACGAGATAGCGCGGCGCTTGCGGATCGTCGCCAAGTTTTTTGCGCAGGGCCATGATGCGGTTATCCACGGTGCGGGTGCTGGGAAAGCGGTCGTAGCCCCAGACTTTGTTCAGCAGCTCCTCGCGCGTCACGACCTTGCCGCGCCGCTCGACCAGATAGCGCAGCAGCGCCGTCTCGATGGCTGTGAGCGGAAACGTCTTGCGCTTGCGCGCGATCTCGCAGCGCGCAAACCGGATCTCGATCCCCTCGAACGCGTAGGTGTCATCGGTCAGGGCTGTAGGCGGGGCATTGCGGCGGCGCAGCACGGCGCGAATGCGGGCCAGGAGTTCATTGAGGCCGAAAGGCTTGGTCACGTAGTCGTCCGCGCCCAGTTCCAGACCCAGGACCTTGTCCACTTCCTCGCCTTTGCAGGTGAGCATGATCACGGGGACGGTCTGCTTGTGGTCGCGCAGTTCGCGCAGCACATCAAAGCCGTTGCGCTTGGGCATCATGATGTCCAGCAGGATCAGGTCAGGCTGCAGGGACAGCGCCTGGGCCAGTCCCTCCTCGCCATCCGAGGCGACAGACACGGCATAGCCTTCGAACGCGAGGTTGTCCTTCAGACCGCGCACAATGTTGGCGTCGTCTTCCACGATCAGGATTTTCATTCGAAGCTCCTGGGGTGCGTATGGGGCGGGGCCTGTCGAGGCCTGTCGAAGCCTGTCGAGTCCTTTCGAGTCCTTTCGAAAGGTAACGTCAGGAGACGACAGGCCTCGACAGGTCTCGACAGCATAGACTGCCACGTTCCTTTCGCACAACCAGAAAGCTGTGCGTGTCGGGGCGTTGGGGTGCAAGTCAGAGTTGACGGGGTTGTAACTTGCGGTGCTGTTGGAAAGGTGGCCCGCGAGCTCCGCGCGCGGGCAGTTGCTGGTCCGACGCTGTTTCGGTAACTGCCCGCGCGCGGAGCTCGCGGGCCACCTGGGTTCGTGCACAAATCGAACACAGCATGAGGTGTGTGATGCCGAAGCGTCAACTCTGACTTGCGCCCGCGCCCGCGGAGCGCCTCCCACTGCCGACTCGCCCCCGCGTGTCCGTTTCGGTATGCTGCTCTACCTATGTCTACACCCACTCTCTCCACCAACCCCCTGTACGCCATCTCGTATCTGCCGGCCTTTGACCGGATGACGCCGGAGCATGCCGAGACGGCCTTGCGTGCGCATCTGGCGGAAGCCGAGGCGGTCGTGGCGCAACTGGAAGAGCTCGCCACGCCTACCTGGCAGGGGCTGATGGATCCGCTCTACCGGGCTTGTTATCCGCTCTACAGTGCCTGGGGGCTGGTCGGACATCTCCTGAGCGTCATGAACAGCGACGCCTGGCGCAAGGCGCATGATCTACTGCAGCCGGAGCTGGTCAGCTTTGGCCTGCGCGTGGCGCAAAGTCCGCGGTTATACCAGCGCTACCTGGAGTTGCGCGCAACCGACCGCGCTACGCCTCTGCTCACCGGACCCCAGCGCCGCATTCTCGAGAGCACCATCCGCAGCGCAGAGCAGGCGGGCGTCGGACTCTCCGGCGAACCGCGCCAGCGCTTCAATGCCATCCAGCAGGAGCTGGCCACGCTCTCCACAGCCTTCAGCAACCACCTGCTCGATGCGGTCAAGGCCTACTCGCTCTGGATTCGCGATCCGGCCGATCTCGACGGACTGCCGTCCGCCTGGCGCGCCGCCGCAGCGCAGGCTGCCAAGGAAGCAGGCGAGCCCGCAGCCACGGCCGAGCAGGGCCCCTGGCGCGCCACACTCGATGCGCCGGTGCTGGTCCCCTTCCTCAAACACGCCCGTTGCCGCCGCCTGCGCGAGGAGCTCTACCGCGCGCACGTCACACGCGCCTCGTCCGGCGAACTCGACAACAGCAGCCTGCTCGAACGCACCCTGGCCTTGCGCCGCGAAATGGCCGGCCTGCTGGGGTATCCGACCTACGCGCACTTGAGCCTGACACGCAAGATGGCGCCTGGCATCGAGGCTGTGGACCAGCTCACCGCGGACCTGGCTGCGGCTGCGCAAGCCCCGGCCCGGCGCGACAACGCCGAACTGCTGGCGTTTGCGCGCAGCAACGGTTTTGCGGAATCCGAACTGGCCCCCTGGGATTATGCCTTCTGGTCCGAGCGTCTGCGCGAACAGCGCTACGCATACAGCGAAGAAGAGCTGCGCGCCTATTTCCCCTTCCCGCGCGTGCTGGATGGACTGTTCGCCCTTTCCGAACGCCTCTTCGGCATCCGCGTGCAGGCGGCAGACGGCGAGGCGCCGGTGTGGCATCCGGATGTGCGTTTCTTCCGGGTCCTGGCAAACGACGGCACGCCGCTGGCGTCCTTCTACCTGGACCCGTACAGCCGGCCAGCCACCAAACGCGGCGGCGCCTGGATGAACGAGTTCCGCACCCGCGATCGTCTGCCGGACGGCGCTCTGCGCCTGCCCGTGGCGGTGCTGGTCTGCAACCAGACGCTCCCCACGCCGACGCAGCCGTCGCTGATGCGGTTTGATGAAGTCACCACGCTCTTCCACGAATTCGGCCACTCCCTCCAGCACATGCTCACCACGGTGGAAGAGCCCGAAGCTTCCGGAATCAACAATGTCGAATGGGACGCGGTCGAACTGGCCAGTCAATTCATGGAAAACTGGTGCTACGAACGCGCCACACTGCAGGGGCTCAGCCAGCACGTCGAAACCGGCGCCGCGCTGCCGGAAGAGCTGTTCGCGCGCATCCTGGCCGCAAAGAACTACCGCGCCGCACCGGACCTGCTGCGCCAGCTCTTCCTGGGAACCGTGGACATGGAGCTGCATGCGCGCTATCCGGGAGCGCTCGGGGCAGATGCCGAGGCCGTCAAACGCGCGGTAGCCGCGCGCCTGCTGCCGGT
Source organism: bacterium (assembly GCA_037129105.1). Classification (GTDB taxonomy): domain Bacteria; phylum Verrucomicrobiota; class Kiritimatiellia; order RFP12; family CAIWXQ01; genus CAIWXQ01. The sequence goes on along the minus strand of JBAXVM010000002.1, from coordinate 1,165 downwards.
CCCACTGCTGCCCGAGGACCGCTTTCTGTGCGGCTTCAGCCACATCTTTGCCGGCGGCTATGCGGCCGGGTACTACAGTTATAAGTGGGCCGAAGTGCTGGCTGCGGACGCGTTCGCCGCATTTGAGGAAGCCGGTTTGCATGACGAAGCGGCCGTGGCAGCCACGGGCCGGCGCTATCGCGACACGATCCTGGCCCTGGGCGGTGGCACGCACCCCATGGAGGTTTTCCAGGCCTTCCGCAGCCGCCCGCCGCAAGTCGCCGCGCTGCTGCGACACGCGGGGCTGGCGGGATGAAGCCGAATTTGGAACTCGGCCTGCCGCGAGACCCGCGCCGCGAACGCCAAGGAAATGCTGAGGAATCCGGGGACAGAAAAGTTTGCCACAAAAGAACACAAAGATCGCAAAAAACAGGTTGAAAATATGCGGTGATTTTTTGTGCTTCTTTGCGTTCTTTGGCGGCAAAGACACGTTCCTCAACGCGGCGAATTTCATGTTACCTTGGTGTTTGTTCGCGGCGCAGCCGCGCGGCTGGCTGAGTTCCAAATTCGAAACCTTTGCCAATCGTACCTGCGGCCTCAGCAGTTCTCGTTATGGCCGACGAGAATGCCCTTACGGGCACACTACGAACGGCTTTTTGCCGTTTCTAGGCCGTTTGTAGTGACGCCGTAAGGCGTTTTGGCGCCATAAAGAGAACTGTTGCTTCACGGCTTGACCCGGTTGGTAGCATAATGCTACCCTCGTCCCATGAGTCAACCCGTCAAACTCTCCGATGCCTTGGTGCTCGACGCCCGGCTGGCTGGCGTGTCGCTGGAACGTTCCATTGCGGGGCAGGTGGAATTCTGGGCCAAGCTGGGACGCGCCGTCGAATCGCTGCTGCAAGGCGAGCAGGCCTTAGCCCTTTGTCGCAGCGCCGCTGCCCGCCCGCTCTCCACCTGCCTCGAAGCCGTGGATTCTTCCGCCGGCCGGCGTCAGGTTGCCGCGTTCCTCCAGTCGCAGCCGTATCCGCATTACGAACCCGCCCCAGACGCACCGGGCCTGCTGATTCGCATCGACGCCGAAGGCAAGCGCACGATAGGGCGTTTTGTTAACCGTCAGTTCAAGGCGGTCAAGGCCAGGCAAGCCAAATGCAGCAATTCGCAGCATGGAAGTTGCGCGGCGGGTCCG
>JBAXVM010000199.1:0-5522 GCA_037129105.1 bacterium | reverse complement strand
GTCTACCCGCAAATGCCAGACAATGGACGGCGTAAAGCCGTCCCTACCGTGAAGCTCAATGAATTGCAGATGCGCGCCGTGGGTCAGTCACGCAGTGGTGGTTGCCAACGCATGGCTGAAGTCTTACTCAAGCGCGCCCGCGCAGCGCAAACCAGATGGTGCCGATCACGCCGAAGCCGAAGGCGGTCAGCAGGTTGGCCTGCGGCGACACCTGCCACAGCAGGGCACCGCCAAAGGCGGCAAAGGCGACAATCACGTCGCGCATGAGATAGTAGAGCCCGAACATGGCAGCCTTGCGCCCCTCCGGCGCCAGGTCCATGATCAGCGCCTTGCGCGTGGGCTCGCCAAACTCCTTGAGTCCGCGCAGCACAAAGACCGCCACCAGCAGGTTGAACGACTGCGCGTGCAGCAGCGCCAGCGGAAACAGGGTGAAGAACGCAAACGTGATCAGCACAAACGGCTTCTTGCCGAACCGGTCGGCCAGGATGGCCACCGGCACATAGATCAGCACAGCCGTGATATTTTCAATGGCCGAAAGCCAGCCAAAGGTCAGCTCGGAAGTGGGGTGCGCAATGGTGCGGGTCACCCACACCACCACAAAGGCATCCGGGATGCGTTCGCAAAAACGAATCAAGATGTCGGACAGCAGGAGGTTGCGCAGCGCGGGCGGCATCTCGCGCCAGAGGCGCAGCGGATTGGCCTCGGCCGGCTTCGTTTCGCGGGAGTCGTCCGTGATCAGCACCTGCTGGATCACGGCCGCCACCAGGGCCAACCCCAGCGCGATCAGGAACGCGGCGCGCACGCCGCCGGCGACACCCCACTTGGCAATGCAGACGCCGCCCAGCACCGGGCCAAGCATCTTGGGGACGCGCCGCACCAGCGCCAGCACCGAGACGCCCAGGGCGCGCTTGTTCTTCGGCACCGCCTTGGCCACCAGATCCATGGTGGCCGGAAGCGAAATGGCAGACCAGGAGATGAAGAAGGCCGCGCCCAGCAGCACGGCCCACCAGGTCGGCACTAGGATGACAATCAGGAAGCCCACCATTGAGAGCCCATTAAAAATCAGCAGCGCACGCTTGGTGCCAAGGCGGTCGCTCAGGTAGCCCCCGGGGAAGGAGTAGAGCGCGGAGAGCAGGTCGTCCATGCCGGCCAGCAGGCCGATGGCCAGGATCCCGGTGGCGGTGTTTTGCGTCAGCTCCTGCAGGTACAACGGCAGGAAACGCTCCGCCATGTGCTCGCCCATGCCCACCAGGATCACCATGCCGAGCAGCCCAGCCACGCTGCGCCGCGAAGCAAACCAGGTCTTCAGCCGTGATGCGAATGTTGGCGGCAGCGGGGACATGCGCGTATCTTGGCAAAAGAAGCGGCTGACAGCCACAAGGTTTTGTGCATGGAAGCGTGGAAGGTTGGAAGAAAATCATTTAGCCATCCACGTAACTGAGGAAGCCGTCGATCAACTCGATCAGTAAAGCGACGGTAGGGACGGCTTTACGCCGTCCACTATCCGGCCATTTGCGGGTAGACGGCATAAAGCCGTCTCTACCCAAGGCATGACTATGAAACTGGGATGTGCCCTCTTCCGCTCTTCCTGCTCACAAGCGTTGTCAACCGCCCGCCAATACGCTAATAATACTCGCTTTCACCTCATCAGGATTTCTTAGCACGAAAGGACATCGATAATGAAACGCTCCGAAATCAACCAGATCATGCGCAATGCCAAGGCTTTCCTGGCTGAGCGACAGTTCCTGCTGCCGCCTTTCGCTACGTGGACACCGGCCGACTGGCAGAAAAAAGGTCCGGAAGTCCGGGATATCATCGACCAGCAGCTGGGCTGGGACATCACCGACTTCGGCAGCGGCGACTTCCAGAGGGTCGGGCTGTTCCTCTTCACGGTCCGTAACGGCACCATGGCTGACCTGCAAAAGAAGTTGGGCAAGGTCTATGCCGAGAAGATCATGATCGTGCAGGAAGACCAGCTGACGCCCACCCATTTTCACCACCAGAAGATGGAGGACATCATCAACCGCGGCGGCGGCAACCTGGTCATGCGCCTCTGGAATGCCACGGCCGACGACCAGCTCGCAGACACCCCAGTGACCGTGGCCATGGACGGCGTGCAGGTGACCATCCCCGCCGGCGGCACCCTCACGCTGCGCCCCGGCGACTCCGTCTGCCTGCCGCAGCGCAACTACCACCGCTTCTGGGGCGAAAAGGGCAAGGGCACCGTGCTGGTGGGCGAAGTCAGCTGCGTGAACGATGACCGCACCGACAACCGGTTCTACGAACCGACCGGCCGTTTCCCCAAGATTGAAGAAGACGAAGCGCCCATGCACCTGCTCGGCAGCGACTACGGCAAGTACTACAAAGGGTGAGGGCGGGCGGGAGAATGGCAGCCTGTCGGACTTTTGCAGCTCTCATGATGGCGACACGAATGCCCTTACGGGCACACTACAAACGGCTTTTTGCCGATTCTAGGCCGTTTGTAGTGACGCCGTAAGGCGTTTTGGCGCCATACGGAAGACAGCAGAAGTAAACTACGAATCCTCTGGATGACCATGGCAAATTCCGCAGAGATCACTGTCTTACGCGCTCTGGCCAGACAGGTGGCCGCAATCGCGGCGCTGCCCGAGCACGAAGAGAAGCGCCGGACGATTCGCGCGCTGAACCGGCTGGAGGCGGTCCCGCCGCGCATCTACTGCTTCCCGGAAGGGGTCTGGCTGGAGATCCTCCCCTGGGAGCGCCTCTCCTGCACCGACCCGCTGCTGCGCGGCTGGGAGATGCAGTTGCGTCTGGCCATTGCCACGCACGAGTTTCTGCGGGATGACCAACCCGTGGACGCGGTCTTCAATGTCCCGTGGGATGCCGAGATCAGCGGCAATGGTCTGCAAGTGCAGCAGACCATGACCGATGCGGATGCGCGCCAGCCGTACTACATCCACCCGTTCTCCAACCTGGTGCTCTCGAGCCATGCCGGCCTGGGCGCGATCCATTACGACCGCCCGCTGCAAGAGCATCGCGACATCGAGAAGCTGCGCACCCCACAACTTATCGTGAATCACGCGCGCTCCGACGAGTGGCTGGCACGGGCGCATGAGATCTTCGACGGTCTCCTGACCGTGCGCCGCCGCCACCACTGGTGGCACACGGTTGGCGGCGTCTGCCAGACCGCCGTGATGCTGCGCGGCATGGACACGCTGATGCTCGACATGCTCGACGAGCCGAACTGGGTGCAGGAACTGCTGGCCCGCCTGGCAGCCAATCACCACGCCGTGCTGGACCAACTGGAGACCGGCGGATACCTGTCGCTGAACAACGGCTGCGAGTGGATCAACAACGGCGGCATCGGCTACACCGACGTGCTGCCCGCCACGGACTTCGATCCGGCGCACGTGCGCTGCCGCGACCTCTGGGGCGGACAGGAGAGCCAGGATCTGGTCGGCATCTCGCCGGCCCTGTACGAGGAGCTCTTCTTCCCGCACCTGAAGCCGATCATCGAGCGCTTCGGCCTGGGGTGCTACGGCTGCTGCGAGCCCATCCACGACTGGCTCCCGGTGCTGAAGCGTGCCCGCAACCTGCGCCGCGTCTCCATCTCGCCCTGGGCAGATATCGAGAAAAGCGCGGCGCAGCTCGGCCCCGGCTATGTCTTCTGCTGCAAGCCCCACCCTGCCGCCGTAGCGACCGACCGCATGGACGAAGCCGCCATCTTGCGCGGCCTGACCGAGACCTTCGCCATTACCAAGCGCCACGACTGCCGGGTCGAGCTGATGCTCAAGGACCTGCACACCGTGCAGCACGAGCCCCAGCGCCTGACGCGCTGGGTGGAGCTGGCAAAGGAAGCGCGGGGGCGGGTGTATGGGTGACCCGATGACTGGGTGACTGGGTGACGCCGGAGAATTACGCCGGGCGTCACCAAGTCACCAAGTCACCGGGTCACCACAAAGGAGAGCACATGATCAAGCGCACCATCCACATGGCCCGGATCAAGACCGAGTGCCTGGAAGAGTACAAGGAATACCACCGGCATGTCTGGCCGGAGCTCGAAGCGGTCTACCGGAAGGCGGGGTTCACGGACCTGAGCTGCTTCATGAACGGCAACCTGCTGCTGATCTATCTCGCATACGACGACGCGCGCTACCCGGCCTCCAGCGCCTGGCTCGACCAGAACGAGTTTCAGCTCAAGTGGCAGGCGCTGATGAAGCCGCTGGGCGATCCGGAGTTCCAGAAGCTGGACTTCGAGGAAGTCTATCGGATGAAGGAAGAGGCGTGAGGGGAAACACGTAGGCTCACTGCCGTGGGGGCGGGCGCCCTCGCCCGCCCAGTCATCTACACGCCGTAGCCCGGCGGGCGAGGCGCCCGCCACCACAACCCACTGCCGTGGGGGCGGGTGCCCTCGCCCGCCCTGTCATCCACACGCCGTCTCCCTAGGCGAGCCCCAATGACTGGCGTGCGCCCTTGCGAAAGGAACGGCAGAGGGAACGCGCGCGCAATGCCGTGGAATGATCCGCAGACTCACCGGGATAACGGAAATGCACAGCAAAGTCAGAAAGATAGGCCAGATCCGAGCGATAGGTTTCCCATAGCGGCTCGACTGGCAGGATTTTTTCCAGCAGGGCAGGGAGATCATGCACCTTCTCGACATGAATGCCCGCCTCGCACAACCGCGCTTTCAAATACTTCTCGGCGCATTGTTGCGCGTGGAAGCAGATACCGTCGTAACTGGGATTATTCCGCGCGCGCGACTCCCGTTCGACGATGGCGAAGTCCCCCTCCGCCTTGGACACCCATTCAACTACCAGGGGCTTCATACAACACTTTCCCCCGGTCAAGAATGTCACGAATGAAACCGTCGCCGATGGCCAGGCGTTGCCGGATTTTGGCGGGCGTGCGAACCAGCAGATCAACAGGAAACGGCGGTCGAAGTTTGAGCCTCATCTCCACCGATTTGTCTACCGGGTTGCCGGTCAACGGCATGACAACCAGTAAATCAACATCCGAGCCCGGCCGGGGATTGCCATAGGCGTAAGATCCGAACAAAACCACTTTGCGCGGCTTGAACTCTCGTCCCAGCCGTCGTCCGAAGTCCTTGATCTGTCTCTGCGTTGTCATCGCTTGGAATGCCGTCAATGTCTGCGCATATCCGAAACAGTACCACAACAGCCTCCCCCTGCCAACACACCATGTTGACTCTTGGACAAGGATCGGGACAACGCATCGACCGTAATCGTCCACCACAACCCACTGCCGTGGGGGCGGGCGCCCTCGCCCGCCCAGTCATAGCTCACGACGCTTGTCTCAACGTACACTCGTTTCATAATGGGCTTATATTACACCCCGATCTGCGCTTGAGCAATCGCGCACATTGGGCCCCAATAACACAAGGCGGGACCGGCTTGCGCCAGACCCGCCTTCGCGCCGCTTCCGTGTTCCGATCTCGGAATACTTAACGTAACTGCTCAGGTGGTACGGGTCGGTGGACGACTACGGCGACGACTACGGTGGACGAATTCGAAATTCACCTCGTT
>JBAXVM010000198.1:0-5556 GCA_037129105.1 bacterium | reverse complement strand
GGCGTCGGCGATCAGGTCCTCGATGTTCACCTCGTCCGCCAGCGGCACGATCGCAGTACGGCGGGCGTCGCCGTACTTTTGCTTGAGCTCGGCCAGGTCCTGCTTGATCAGGTCGAAGATTTTCGTGGAGTCGGCCAGCAGACCCTGCAGGTAGGCAATGCGCTCGCTGACGGCGCGATGCTCCTGCTCGACCTTGTCGCGCTCCAGCCCGGTAAGCTGATACAGGCGCATTTCCAGAATGGCGTCGGTCTGCTTTTCGCTGAAGGAGAACCGGGCGATCAGGCGCGTGCGGGCTTCGTCGCGGTTGCGTGACTCGCGAATGATGCGGACCACTTCATCCAGATGATCGAGCGCAATGAGCAGCCCTTCGAGGATGTGTTTGCGGGCTTCGGCCTTGGCCAGCTCGAAGCGGGTGCGGCGGGTGATGACCTCGAAACGGTGGTCCACATAACAACGGATCAGCTCCTTGAGGTTCATCACCTTCGGGCGATTCTGGTCAATGGCCAGCATGTTGGCCCCGAAGGTCATCTGGAGCTGGGTGTGCTTGTAGAGGTGGTTCAGCACCACCTGCCCGATGACTCCGCGCTTGAGCTCGACGATCACGCGGATACCTTCGCTGGAGCTTTCGTCGCGAATGTCAGAGATCCCCTCGATGACCTTGTTGTTGACGAGCTCCGCGATGGTTTCGATCAGGTTGGCCTTGTTGACGGTGTAGGGGAGCGAGGAGATGAAGATGAACTCGCGGTTCTTTTCCTCGATGATCTCAGCCGTGCCGCGCACCATCATCTGCCCGCGCCCGAGCTTGTACATGGCTTCAATGGCACGCGTGCCGCAGATGGTGGCGCCGGTGGGGAAGTCCGGGCCCTTGATGAACTGCATGAGGTCGTCCACCGTGCAGTCCGGATGTTCGATGCTGTGGATGATGCCGTCCACCACCTCGGTGAGATTGTGGGGCGGAATATTGGTGGCCATGCCCACGGCAATGCCGGTGGAGCCGTTGAGCAGCAAGTTGGGGATCTTGGCCGGCAGCACCAGGGGCTGGGTCAGTGTCTCGTCATAATTGGGGCCAAAGGCCACCGTGTCCTTGTCCAGATCTTCGAGCAGCTCCTCGGCCAAGCGATCCATGCGCACTTCGGTATAACGCATGGCCGCTGGCGGATCGCCGTCAATGGAACCAAAATTTCCCTGGCCGTCCACCAGGGGATACCGCATGGAAAACTCCTGGGCGAGGCGCACAATGGCGTCGTACACCGACTGGTCGCCATGCGGGTGATACTTACCAATGACATCACCGACCACGCGCGCCGACTTCTTGTACGGCTTGCTATGGGTATTCCCCAGATCCTGCATGGCGTAAAGCACGCGGCGATGCACGGGCTTGAGGCCGTCGCGCGCGTCGGGCAGGGCACGGCCGATGATGACGCTCATCGAATAATCAATATACGACGAGCTCATCTCGTCTTCGATATTGATATGACCTACGCCTTGCTCGTTCACCACATCGTTGGGCCCGGTTTCCATGCTGTTCCGCCTGTCATGCCCCGCGTTGCCGGCCGCACCCTCCGGCATCGTGCCGAGAACGCGCCTCTCAGGAAATCACCTGCCACCCGCAACGAAAGGGATTCTAGGAGAATACACGCTGGCGGGCCGCGGGACCAGCTTAAAAGCTGATGTTTCGTGTCCTTCGTGGTGGAAGCCGCCAAAGTGGCGCTTCAGGAAAAGACCATGGTCACCTGCGTAAGCCGGGCCGCGCGCGACAACCGCCTCACTCCGCCCCCCAATGGAACCGCTGATGGTCGGCGGCGTGGTGACTATGCACGTGCACCAGGTTGTGTGCCTCCAGAAGGGCACGGTTGGTAAGGATTTCGTTTGTGGGTCCGCTGGCAGCCAGACGTCGGTCCTGCCCGAACACATGCACCGTGTCTGCCAGCTCCGGCAGAATGTGCAGGTCGTGCGTTGCGACGACAATCGTCTTGCCGGCATGCGAGGCCTGGTGCAGAAGCTCCACCAGGTGGGTCGTCGTCCGCGGATCAAGCCCTGCCGTGGGCTCATCCAGCAACAGAACTTCCGGATCCATGGCCAGCACCGTGGCAAACGACACCTTGCGCTTTTCGCCTACGCTCAACAGGTGCGGCGGCCGGTCCAACAGCGCGGCCAGGCCCAGATCATGCGCCAGAGACTCGATGCGCGCCTCGACCACGCGCGGCTCAACGCCCAGTTGCAGCGGCCCGAAGGCGATATCCTCGCGCACCGTCGGGCAGAATAACTGCACATCCGGATTCTGGAAGACCAGCCCCACCCGCCGGCGGAACTCAAGCGAAAACCCTTCATCCTGCAGGGCATTTTCGGTCAGGGCTTTGCCCGCAAAGCTGACTGTGCCGCGCTGCGGAAAAACCAACCCGTCCAGCAAACCCAGCAGCGTGGATTTGCCCGATCCGTTGGCGCCGACCAGCGCGACGCGCGCACCGGCTTCGATGGTCAAATCTACACCGCACAAGGCCGGAAAGCGACCTTGGTAGGCATAGTACACGTTTTGGCATTCGAATAGGGGCATAGCTATGCTCATTTCACCGCGAAGGACGCGAAGGCGCGCGAAGGGGGGCGGTTGGGTGGTTAAGTACAACACGTTGAACGCCGTCCTTCAGATGTGCCGCGTCCAGCACCGCTGAGGCCATCTTTTCGACATCCATTTCTTTCTACCCTCCCATATTCCCTTCGCGTTCCTTCGCGTCCTTCGCGGTAAGGAAAAGGCGTGTAATTATCGCAGGAATGTGAGCGCAATACACACAGCCGTTACACCGCCCAGCCACACCCAATCCCGCGGCCGCATACGAAAACGGTCCAAGGACACCGGTTCCCCCCGAAAGCCGCGCGCGACCATGGCGCCATATACCTGTTCGTTCAGGACGTAGGAGCGCGACCAGAGCTGGCCGATATTCCACGCGACGATGCGTTGCCCCTGCCGATGATGAATGCGCGCGCCGGTACGGCTGCGAATCGACAGATACGTGTGCTCGATCAGTTCGACAAAGAGATAGATGTAGCGGTAGCAGATACCCAGCACCATCACGAACAGTTGCGGCACGGCAAATGATCGCAGCGCCTTCAGGAGCGCGGTGTGCCGGGTCGTCAGGCTCAACAACACCGCCAGCGAAACCGAGACTGTTACGCGCCCCACGAAAAACGTCGCCGCGTGGATTCCCTGATTCGTGACGTGGAACACGCCGGCTGATGCCACGGTATCGCCGGGCGACACGAAGCTGAACAGCGCCGGGATGGCGATGGCCAGCGAGAAGAGCGGAATGAAAAACCACGTGCGTACCAGAAAGAAACCAAGTCGCAGACGCGATCCTACGGCCAGCAACAGACCGAGCAGATACAGCAAACCGAGTCCGGAGAGCGTCCGGACAAACATTGTGGCCAGTAACAGCAGCAACACGCCTGCCAGCTTGGCACGCGGGTCCAACGCTTGCAGCCACCCGGGCAGGGATGCTGTCTCCTCCGCAAAGATGGCCTCCTTCAAGAAAGCCAGCGCGCCGCGGATGGAGCGCGTTATAAAATCGCCTGTCGCGCGCGTCACCCCGCGTTTCGGCTTGCAGATACCATCCTCTCTCTTCACCAACCACTTTCCCAGCAGCCAAATCACGCCGACGACCAGGGCCACCCCCAGAAAGGCGGAAAAGAGATAGGCCACGCTCTGGTGTGCGATCCCTTTCTTCTCCCATCCCTTGATTGTGTAGTCGGGCAGGGGAGCCTGTTCGCGCGTACCCAATCCGGACATAGCCTCCGGGACATACCCGATCCTCTGCTGGATCTTGTCCGCATCCCACTCGCCCCACGCGCTCCCGGCCTTGAAATGTGCCGGCAACAGCAGACCCAGCGGCGACAACAGCGCGAGAACCCCCAGGCCAATACAGCACTTGGTCATGATCTTCATGCGCCGGCCTCCGGCGCCAGCAATCCCGGCTCGTGTTTCTGCAGGTATTTCACCACCAGCGCCGTAACCACTGCCTCCACCCAGCCAAAGAACAGCAGATGCTGCCCGACCATGGTCGACACGGCAATCTCGAGTCCGTACGGACAATACAACGCGTGTCCCTCCGCCGTGTGATGCAACAGCGGTTGCAGGCCAAACTCCACGCCGGCGAAAAAAGATGCCGCGACGATCCCCAGGTACCCGGCAAACCCGGCAGCAAACACCCGCCGCCTCGACGCGCGCGACGCCTTGCCGCTCAGCACCCGGTACACGCCATAACCGACGAACGGCAGCACCACGGCCAAGTTGAAGCAGTTGGCGCCGAAGGCCAACATGCCGCCATCGCCGAACAGCAGCGCCTGAATCACCAGCGCCACCGTGATCGCGATCAGGGCCGCCCAAGGGCCGAGCAGGATGGCGACCAGCACTCCGCCGACGGCGTGGCCGGTGGACCCGCCCGGAATGGGCACGTTGAACATCATGATCACAAAACTGAACGCCGCGCCGATCGCCAGCAGCGGCACCTGCTTCATCCGCAAGGACTTCTTGACGATCCGGGCGGCAATGATCCACAGCGGGATCATAACTGCAACCAGCGCGCCGCTGGTGGGCGGACCGAGATAACCGTCGGGAATGTGCATCGTGCCAGCTTTGTTAGTATGAAAACTCCTAATAATCGTAACACTGCGATGCGGACACGGCAAGGGAAAATGATCGGGCGCCAGACATGAATCCGGCCCGCAGCGGTGGTGGCCCGGGCGCTCCGCGCACGGGCATGCGCAAAGACGGCAACGGGCACTGCTTCTTGCCCGTGCGCGGAGCGCCCGGGCCACCTCGGTATTTGGACGCATCTGCGATTCATTGGCCGTAGGGACGGCTTTACGCCGTCCATGATCAGGCCATTTGCGGGTAGACGGCATAAAGCCGTCTCTATCGATCTGTCGCCACGGTATATAAGGTAAACCACGTGCCGCCGGTTACAGCTGCTGTGAAACTCAACGCATCGCAGATACGCCCGCGTGCGCCCGCGCACCCGTGGTCGTCACCGTCAGCCGGCCGTGCTTGACACCCTTGGCCGTGACCAGACGATCCGCCAGGCGGCGCACAGCTTCGGCTACGCCGCGCACAGCCAGGACTTCCATGCAGGCGTGGTGATCGAGGTGCACATGCAAGGCCGAGATGATCAACCCGCCGTGGTCATGCTGGATGTCCGTCAGCAGGCGCTGGATGTTCCGTTGGTGGTGGTCATAGACCAGCGTCACGGTCCCGGCGATCTCCTGGTTGCCGATCTGGCCCAGGTGTTCGACCAGATTGGCCCGCACCATATCCGCCACAGCCTGCGACCGGTTGGCATACCCCTTGGATTTCACCAGCGCGTCCAACTGCCGGGCCAGCCCCGCCGGCATGCAGAGGCTGAACCGACTGAGTGCATCCGGCGATTTTTTGGAGGTGCGCATGTCGGAAAGTGTAAGGCGGTGGCAGGTGCCCGTCAAGCCGTGCCCGCGCGATGTGCAGCAGTTCTCATTATGGCGCCAAAACGCCTTACGGCGTCACTACAAACGGCAAAAAGCCGTTCGTAG
>JBAXVM010000197.1:0-5560 GCA_037129105.1 bacterium | reverse complement strand
GCCGAGTTGACCGAGGTTGTTCCTTCCCCAGGTCCAGACCGTGCCGTCGGATTTACGAGCGATCGTATGGAGTCCGCCGCAGGCAATGGCCGTCACGTTGCTCAGGTAGCTGGCGCCGCACGTCACCTGCACGGGCATATTCGTGTTTGCCTTTGTGCCATTCCCGAGTTGGCCCATGTCGTTGCGCCCCCACGCCCACACAGATCCGTCATTCTTGAGCGCGACCGTTTGTCCGATTCCGGCGGCAACGGCCGTGACGTTGCTTAGAAAGCCAGATCCATTCTTAACCTGCACAGGCAGGCTGGCGTTGTTGGTCGTGCCGTTGCCGAGTTGGCCGTAGGTGTTTCGGCCGAAGGTCCAGACCGTGCCGTCGTCCTTGAGAACCACCGTGATCACGCCGCCGCCGACAACCGCTTTGATACCAGTCAGGGGGCTCACGCCGTCCGGACCCAGCACCCGTAGCGGGACATTGGTGCCATTAAAATTGTACCCTACCCCGAGTTGCCCGTAACTATTTGCGCCCCAAGCCCATAGTGCGTCCGCCGTTCCTGAATCGGTTGCCTGCGCCTGGAATGTGCCCGCGAACATCCCCGCGGCCAACAGCACACAGGCAGCTGCCCGGCGACAAGACGAATTCCCGGCAGGGCCGACGCGCGCAAACCGCGAGGGACGGCTCGTGTCGTGCGATGGGCTCCGGGACCGTAATCCGCATTTGTTTTGCTCGTTCATCGTTTTTTCCGTGCAATCTCTGTCCGCCTGCGCCATCGCATCTGGCGCCAACAAAGCAGTCAGTTTTTCTGCTGTTTTCCGTAGAAAAGTCCATTTCTAGGACATTCGTACACTCTGCAAATGAAGCCGCATGATGCACCGTTCACGGCGTGGTGCTGAATTCTTGAGCCTTCTGGTTGACTTGCCTGCAAACATGCCGACAGACCCATTGAAATCGGAGAAACAATACCGAAATGCTCATACAAGCGCAATTTTATTTGCAAGTGCTTGTTTCTGCAATGGTTGCGCGAATTAAAATAGTCGGAAAGCAACAGCTTTCACTCATGATTCACGCGGATGGGCACGGTTATCTGCTTCACGTCCGGGTGGTCGGTCCATATATTCACGTTCTTACCGTTCAAATCCGCGCCCGGCAGAACCCCGCCGATCCGGCACTGCCATCCGTTGGTCCCCACAGGGGTCACCACGATATCCACATGCGGGTCTGGCGCCTCCACCTTCAACACTTTGAAAGGCTTGCCGGATCGCGAACGCACCGCCAAAAAGCGGGTCACGGCTTCGACTTTCCCCGTTTTTTGCATCAGCAGCAACTCTGGGGGCACGACCATCAGGTCGCTTCGAACCGCGGCAATAACCGAAATAACCACCTCCGAAAAGTTCGTGCTGTCCGTGAGCACGCACAGGCTGCCCGTCGTCACACCCTGAACCAGCGGCGGCACGGTTCTGATGCTGATCGAGTGGCTGTTCGTTTGCGCCGCCGGATTCCAGGTGACGGAGAAGCTCCGGCTGCTGGATACCACGTTGGTGATGCGAAAGGTGCCCCCGGCGCACGAGAGCGCAACATCCCGCGTCACGACCGCCCCGGCATCCACCACCCCGAAATCCAGGTTCCGCGGCGAGACTGTCAGGCCATCGGAAACGACCTTTCCAAGCATTCGGACTTGAAAATAGGGCTGTTTCGGGTCATTCGACCCCACGTAGATGCTCTTCCGCAGTTCGCCGTTCCGCCCCGACATCGAGAGCGCCACCTTTAGCGCGGTGTTCGATCCAGGCGCAATGGAGTTGGTTGCGATACTCGCCGTGGACCCGCAACAGGCCCGGACGTCGCCGATCTGAAGGACAGCATCCCCCTCGTTCTCGATCGTGAAGACGTGTTCGACCGTCCCTGCGTTCTCCGGCACGGTCCCGAACGAATATTCAGCAGTCTTGCACGCAATCCGGGGGGCGGCATGGGCAGTACAAGCGAACAGGACAACCAGCAGCGTTGGCACGACAGCATGTACCGTGGCAGATATGGGTTGGCAGCGGAATCCGCAAGGCGCTGGCATGGGTAGCGGCGCGTCCGGCGGCCGCGCCCTACCTTGCTCTCGACGCGCCCAGGTAGGGCGGGGCCGTCGGACCCGCCGCCTGCCGCCAACACATAACATCCCCATTACCATGGCAATTCCTATTGGCCTTCCTTCTTCGCCAGGCGCAGGGTCAGGCGTGCTACGGCGGAAGAGGCGATGTTCGAGATCCGTTTCTCGGAGTCGGCCGCCATGGACTTCAGCAACTCCACGTCCTCCCGTCCGCCGAGATCGCCCACCGTGGCAACCGCGGCCATCCGCAGCGGGATGGTCTCGCCGGTCTGCGCCAGGATGCGCGCCGACGGCAGAACGTCGTTCGCGCCGGTCATCGCGCAGATCCGCAAGGCCGTAATCCGCGGGGCTTCCGCACAATGATCGTTCGCTACTGTTTCCAGTGCGGCGTGGGTCACCTTATCCCGGTCGAACTCTGGGTGGGTCCGGGAAAGTTGCTCAAGGGCAATCAGGGACGTGCCAGCTATGGTCTTGTCTGTCTCCCGCGCCGCGTCCCAGTATGCCGTCTCGATCTCCTTGCGGGTCATGTCCGGCGCGTTGCTTGCCACGCCAGTCGGCTTTGTCGCTTCATAACAAACCGACATGTACTGCACGCAATAGTCCCGCCATACGTCATCTTGCCCGGAATCGCGGTACATGCTCACCAGTTGTTTCGAGATGCCGGACGGGACTTGATTCTGCCGCAGGAGCACATCCAGGACATCGTTCTTCAGCCCGTTGAATTCCAAGGGCCGCATATCCTTCTGGGCGACGCTCTTGGCGTCGAGGAAGTGCAACAAGGCCAGTTTGTCATTTTCCTGCAGGTCGCGTGTCAGTTCCCGCAAGGCCTTGACCCGCGATTTGTAGTCCTTCTTCGTTTTGTCCAGCCCCAAGATGATCGCCACGGGTTTGGATACATTGAACGGGTGTGTGTCATCCCTGATCATATCCTCCGGCACGGACACTGAAACGGCGCCGTTTGTCCGGTTCGTCCTGTCAGGCTTCACGGGAAATGGGCCGAGCGCGGAAACGGGTATAACGGGAATTTTTCCGGATTCATCGGGCGCCGCTGGCTTGATCATCCGTTGCCAGAACAGAAACGCCATAATCCCGCCCAGCACGACAATACAAAAGATGGCCACCTTCACGCTGTATTTCATTTTCCGCTCCCAACAGCCCGCAACTTACCACAACCTCGGACTGATTCTCCAATTTCTTTCGCCCCCGACAGATGAAACCGAAAGGTCTTGGCCTCGATTAAATGGGTATTCTTAACTGGCAGCTTGGTCGGCAGATGATCTGTGCCTTCCAAAAGCTACGCCCGACAAGCTGCCAGTAGCTTGCGCAGGTCCGGGGTCAGCGGCGCCTCGATGCGCACGGGGCTGCCGGTGCGCGGGTGCGCGAAGGCTACGGCTGCCGCGTGCAGAAAATGCCGCGAAAAGCCAGGGACGACGGGCCCATGGTAGAGTGTATCGCCGAGCAGCGGATGATCGATCAGCGCAAGCTGGCACCGGATCTGGTGTGTGACGCCGGTAAATATCGTTACCTCAAGCAGCGTGTTCTCCCCCACCCGCTGCTGCACGCGGTAGGCGGTCACCGCGTGCATGGGGCGCTCCGGCACGCGCAGAGAACGCGCATCTACCATGCGGCCGCGGCTGGTCGGGTGATGCGCGAGGTCGTGCGTGAGTTCACCGTCCTGCCGGACGATCCCGGCCACCAGCGCGAGATAGGTCTTGCGCACCTGCCGCGCGGCGAACTGTGCGCGCAGCGACGCAAAGGCCGCGGCCGTGCGCGCAGCCAGCACCGCGCCGGAGGTGTCGGTGTCGATGCGATGCGCCACGCCGGCCAGCAGCGGCTGATCGCCGAGTTCCGCGATTTCCGGAAAGCGCGCCACGAGCGCATTGGCCAGCGTATCCGTCTCCTCCGGTCGCAGCGGATGCACGGCCATGCCCGCGGGCTTGTTCACGGCCACGAGGTCGCTGTCCTGAAACAAGATCTCAAGCCGCAGCGCAGGGTTCGGCCTCACGCGCAGATCGCTGGTCTCCAGCAGCTGCGTGATCACCACAACTTCGCCGGCGCAAACTTTCCCGCCCTTGGCCACGTCGCGACCCTGCACGGCAGCCGTCCCCTCTTCCAGCGCGCGCCGCACCAGTGCAGCCGTGGATTGCGGAAAATGCGCGCGCACCACGGCATCCAGCCGCTCGCCGGACTCCGCCGAAGAAACAGTGAACTGAACGTTACAGATCATGGCTGCCAACCCGCCGTGGCGTTCGACAAAGCGCGCAGCGCTTCGCCGCGAGACTGAGTCGTACGCATGACGACATCATAGCATCGGCAGGGCTGATAGCAACGCGTTAACCGTACATAAACTGTGCTCGGAATAGACAAAGACCCGAGATTAAGACCGGAGACAAAGACTTTTTCGAAATGGGAAGCGCCTGACGGCGCCACTACAAACGGCGCCCGGTCGTAGAGAGGCGCAAGGGACGCGACTGCGCCATCGTGAACCGTAGTCGTCGCCATAGTCGTCAACCGACTGACGCTTTCCATTCCGGTGGACGACTACGGCGACGACTACGGTGGACGATTTCCTGCGGGCTGCCCAGTACAGCGGGGGCTGCGCACCCGCTGAGCGAAGGCGTTTACTGGCCCATCCAACAGCGGTCCCGCAGGTACCGCTGTACTGCGCTACGAGTCCGCCGGATCAATCCCGTCGGCCTCGTAGCCCTTCGACTTCGCTCAGGGGATGAGGCCGACCTACCGGCACAAAAAAACCGGCGCGCCCGCAAGGACGCGCCGGTACGATCAAATTGCGCAGCAATTTGATTACATGCCCATATCACCCATGCCGCCGCCATGGCCGCCGCCGGGCATCGGAGCTTCCTTCTTCTCAGGAATCTCCGTGATCATGCACTCGGTCGTCAGCAACAGCCCCGAGATGGAGGCTGCGTTCTGCAGCGCGGAGCGGGTCACCTTGGCCGGATCGAGCACGCCGGCCTTGATCAGGTCGGTGTATTCGCGCGTGGCCACGTTGAACCCGTAGGCGCCCTTGCCGTTCTTCACCTGGTCGACGATCATAGCCGCTTCGATGCCGGCGTTGATCACGAGCTGGCGCAACGGTGCTTCGAGCGAACGCCGCACGATGTCGACGCCGATCTTCTCGTCGCCCGACACATGCAGATCGTCCAGGGCCTTCTGGCAGCGGAGCAGCGCCACGCCACCACCGGCCACCACGCCCTCTTCAACCGCCGCGCGCGTCGCGTGCAGCGCGTCCTCGACGCGGGCCTTCTTCTCCTTCATCTCGGCTTCGGTCGCCGCGCCAACCTTGATCACAGCCACGCCGCCAGCCAGTTTCGCGAGACGCTCCTGGAGCTTTTCGCGATCGTAGTCGGAGGTGGTGTCTTCGATCTGCTTCTTGATCTGGGAGACGCGACCCTGAATGTCGCTGGTCTTGCCGGCGCCCTCGACGATGGTGGTGTTCTCCTTGTCCACCG
>JBAXVM010000196.1:0-5605 GCA_037129105.1 bacterium | reverse complement strand
CATGCTTGGCACAACGTTCAGAAACGACGATGAATGGCGGCAGCAAGCTCCCCGGTGGGCTTGCCCCACCGGAAGCACCGACTGGGCGCCAGCGCCTCGAAAAACTAAACGTGGCGGGCGCGAGGAGTAGTCGTGCCGGCTTTTCCTCGCACGTTCCTCTTGTTAGTTCTGGCCGATGTTGCGTGTTGCGCGCGCATCTTTCGCTCCGGCGGCGCAAGGCCGCCGGAGGCGGAAGGGAACGACGGTGGAATCAGAAAGTTTTCCGGCACGCGCGGGCGGCAAGTATCATTCACAACAGCAACCAAACCAAATCCGCGCCATCCGCGTAATCCGTAGCTAAAAAGAATCTCCAATGCTTGCTGGTAAACCATTGCTTGTGGCTTTTGATCGCCTCGCGTACCGCCGAACGGTTTGTGCTTGGCGTGCTCTGCCGGAAGAGCGATGATTCAACGCGAACAACGGCCTGGTGCTGACCGCTGCCAGCGCTGGACCCTGCGGCGTGATTGACTACGAAGGCAGCGGCCGCACAGGCCTGACGTTCGGCACAAAAAATGATGTGGACAGATCACGCGGAAGCATCATACTATATATGCATTAATTCATGTAATTATGCAGACTGCTATTGGAGAAAAACCGATGAGAACGACCCTGGACCTTCCTGAGCGGCTTATGCGAGACGCCATGAACGCGTCCCATCAGAAGACAAAGACTGCCGTCATCATCGCGGCACTGCACGATTTCGTCCGAAAGACCCGGCTCCAGGAACTGCGGAGCTTCAAAGGCCAGGTTGAACTGAACGTGGACCTTAACGCACTTCGGAAACGCGCATGAATGTCCTTGTGGACTCTTCCGTATGGATCGCCTACTTCCGCGGCACCAGCGACCTTCCGTCGCTTGACTGGCTGATTGAAGAAGGTCTGACTGTCACCAACGACATCATCCTCGCCGAGTTGACGCCTGCGCTGCTTGTTCGTGGTGAGAGAAAGCTCGTTGGCCTGCTTCGTGAAATGGAGCGCGTCCCCTTGACGCTCGACTGGGATGGCATCATAGCGATGCAGGTCACCTGCCTCCGCAACGGCATCAATAAAGTCGGCATTCCGGATTTAATCGTTGCTCAACAGGCGATGCAAAACAACCTTTCGCTCTACTCTCTGGACAAGCACTTCCGTCTGCTAAGTAAGCACGTGGCACTGCAGTTGCAATGAGAGAGAAACAGGCCGAACCAACAGCTGCTGCCTCGCCGTCCGTGGCAGGCAGGAAGTTGATGGACAGTAGCGGCGAGGCAAAGCCGTAACGTTGGCCGGACCATCACGCTTCTACCGGCGGTTGAACTCCTCCATTTTGCGCCGGATCCGACGCAACGTTTTGAGGTCTGGATCCGGCATCACTTCGATCCCAAGTTCTTTGCACAAACCTTCCATGACCATCACCATCCAGGCTTTGCCAAGCGCAAGGCGCGCGGGTCGTACCGCATTTCGCTCCAACAACTTCATGGCCGCAGCCGGAACTTGCATCCATAAATCTTCGATTGTGTCGGCAACGGTCAGTATTTCCATCCCCAGTATGAATTCGGATCTGGGTTCAACGGCCAGCAGAATATACGGCATTTGCTGACGTTCGCCTTTCTTGCCCACACCCATATACGAAGGAAACACGTCCAACTCCACTGTCATCTCGCGGCGCGCCAGGGCACGGACGGCCTCCATACACGCACCCGGGACTTCAATTCGAAAGGTCGTTCCTTGCGGCGGACAAGTCTCACGCACATCACGCCAACCGGTCGAGCCATTCGCAAATGAACATTCGCGGACGAGATAGCGGTGGTTGTCCCTGCCATACCCGAGCAGGTGCGGATCTTTTTGAAAACGTGGCGCGACATCCAATAACTGTTCGAGCGCCAGAACAAGCCAATGCGCCTCTTGTTCGTCTGCTGACCAAGGGTACCAGCCGGGGCGAAAACTGAGGAATCGAGACCAGGCGTTCGCGCCCTTGCATGCCACGCCCAGCGTGGCGACGCGTTGTTTCTCCTCCCGCGTCAGCTCACTCTTCTTGCCAAATACGGTCTGCAACTGCTGAATTTCCAGGAGATCATCCCCCAACCCATTTCGATCCACCGCGCTCTGCATTCGCCAGAACCCTGCCAAGGCCTTGGTGTCAGGGTAGACGGCAATGGCATGGTATTCGCCCAATGCGCCCATGACACTGACAAATAGCGTGCGCTGACTCTCAGCATCCGCAACGCCAAAGATGTCGATCTCCTCCATCCACTTCCAAGGTTCCATGGCCCGGACCTGCGCCGCCAATTCGTATAACCGCCTCCACGTGTCAAGCGTAGTGACATTCGGTTTGGTTCCTTTCGCTTCTGCTTTCATGCAATCCTCTTACGTTTGTGCAGGGGGATGCGGGCGCTTCTGCGATTCATTGACCTTCACGGTAGGGACGGCTTTACGCCGTCCATTGCCTGGCACTTGCGGAAGTATTCCAAATGCGGAACAACAGTAACCATCAAATGGGAGGCAAATGATGCCATGCCAATTTCCGGGAGGGAGGGAGGTCTGAACCTGATCTCAAAGAGCATACGGAGGGGATTTTCCAGCCACGAGTCCCACACCACCGGACTGTCCCACCGCAACCGTCTCACACCATTCGATCTGTGCTCGGCACTGTTCTGGACGCGTCCTGAAACTTGACAAAAAAACTAGATTTCTCGGAACGAGAAATCTAGAACCGCGGCGCGCCGGTCTGCTCCTGCTCCAGCCAGCCGAGCTGCAGCGTGTCAGCCAGTGCTTCGCGAAACAGAAAATCGGCGTGCTTCGCCAGATAGGCCAGCGCCCGCTCCCGCTGGGCTTCGGTCAGCGGGATCCGCCGGTCGCAATTGGGCTCCCGCGCATCAGCTTGTCCCTGGCCATGCAATGCAACCGGGATGACACGGGCCACGCAGGCCGCAATCCGCAGACCGTCCAGATCCGTATCGCCCCAGTGGCATGCGCCCAGAGCGGCTTGCGCCAGCAGCTCGAGCACGCGCAGCACAGCCGCATTCGGATACCCTTCCGTGTAGACGCAAATCGCAGACGATCGGCTCGCAACCAGGGTGTGAAACGGCGCGGCATTTTCGGAGGTGATGACACCTGCCACCGGTCCAACCGGGTGCATCTTCCGCATCCCCTGCACCTGCTCCCAGGTAAATGCTACGGCCTGTCCAGCTTCGTGCAGCTTCACCGGCCACTCCCAATTGCGCCCGTGCGCATCCTCGTAGACCACCGGACCGTACACCAGCGCCAGGGTCGTGTAGGGGTTGTCCACCACGCCAAAACGCGACAAGATTTGCGCCGGCGAAGCCTCCTCCATGTCGCCAACCCGCGCCAGCATGGTTACGAGCAGACGCAATAAGGCGCCGGAGCGCAGCGCCTTGCTGTCATGCAAAGCCTCGGCTCCCAACTGCGAAAGGGTCATGGCCGCGCGGTTGTCTTCCAGCTTCTCCACGGCGCACAGCAGTCCATGCAGCCGCTTTTCCGCCTGCGCATCCTGCTGGAAAAGCCGCTTCAGCTCATCGGCTGTCCGCAGCTCGCCGAGCAGCGACACGTGCCGCGGATGCAGCAACCCCTGCCGCAAAACAGCCGTGTTCAACGCGCCGATCCAAGCCTCGCCCGCTTCGGGCGCAGGGGCCACGCCGAGCAGGTCTGCCAGGGACTGCAGTCCCTCGACCGTGCGGAGGCGCTCCGGCAGACGCACGACCAGCTTGCCGTCCTTCCGGCTGCTGCCGCCAAACAGAAAGTCGAGCGCACGCCGCACGGGCAGCTGCACAGGATCGGGGCCCAGGGTGATCGATTGCGGCGGGACGCCGGTGCGCACAAATTTCAGCGCCAGAACCCGCAGGTACGGCTCCAGACCGGGCTCCTGCGCCAGATGTTTCTGCCACACCGTGTCCATGCCTACCGCCGTTCCGCACCAAAGGCGAGAGCCGGCGCGGCCATCGTCGCAGGCTCCAGAAAGTTCTGCTCCCGGGGTCCGCTGGTCCAGTGGAAATCGTACAGATGCACGTTGTACTGCGCATCCTTGACAACCAGCACGGAGGTGGAGTGCGGAATCTCGCGCCGCACACCATCCTGATCCGGCGACGCTACAAACAGCTGCAACCCGAGGTCGCTTGTAAAGGCGAGCAGCTGATCCCGACGGCCAATGTCGATGCCGTAGAAGGCCTCGTCGAACAGCAGCACCGGCAGATGAATATTCGCATCGTCATACAGGAAATGCGCAATGGTCAGGATCAGGAGGTAGTTCGGCACCGCCTGCTCGCCGCCCGAGCCCACGCTCTTGATGCGGCGGTCCATGACAATGCCGTCTTCCTTGTCCGTCATGACTTTCAACTCGTACCGGAACCAGTTGCGGTAGTCCAGGATGGGCGGGATCTCGCCGACCTCGGCGCTCATGATCTCCTGCGCGTGGTCCTCAATGAAGCTTCGCAGGTCCGCTTCGGCCGCGGCCGGATCCAGCGCGCTGTAGTTCAGCACCAGGTCGTGAATCTTCTTGAACTGATCCTGCGGCACGGCGCTGAAGGCATAGCGATTGCTCCCGAATGCGCGATCCTTGAGCAACTTCGCAATGCGCCGGGTCATGTCGTTCAAGCGACGCACCCGGAACTGCAGCGCCTCGACCAGGCTGTGCATGACGATCTGACGGAACAGATTGACGGTCTGTTCATTAATGAGCGTCTCCTGTTCCCGGAGCTCCTGTGTCGTGCCGGCCAGAACCTCGGCGAGCTTGCGTGCACGGCGATCGGTCAGCTCATTGGACGGCTCATCGTAGACAAAAGCGAAGGCCACTCCGTCCTGCCCGGTTGCCAGGTTGCGGATCTTCTCGGCCTTGACCGCGGCATCCTGCTGCGCCGTGGTGGCGCGCGCCTGCAGCGTGGCGCTCTCCTGCGGCAGCGCGGCGCATTGCTGCACAGCAAAGGCGCCCACGGCGTCCGCATCCACGGCTGCCAGAAGCTGCAGCTGTACCGCCGCCTCGGCCAGCCACTGGTCGGTCGAGCGGATCTGCTGCTGGGCCCTGGCACACGTGGCGTGAAGCTGCTCGATGATCTGATCCACGCGACCGGCCTCGCGGCTGACCTTCTCGCTCTCCGCCTGCGCCTTCTTCAGCTTATTGCGCACTTCATGGATGCGCTGCTCCAGGCCTTCCAGCCCTTTACCGCGCAGCCGGATGCGGAGATCTTCGTGGCGCGCATGCAGTCGCTGGCTGTCCTCTTCGCGCAAGGTGCACTCCGAGCGCGCGTTCTCCAGATCGCTGCGCGCGGCCGTTTCCTGGTGCAGATCCCCCTGGATGGCGTCTTTTTGCGCCAGGGCGGCGGTGTTCGCCGTGTCAATCAGCTCCCGGAACGCGCCGAGGCGCGCAAATTCATCCTGCCGCGCGCGCCACTCTTTCTCAGCGGCCTTCAGCTCGTGATCGGTCTGCTTCAGCTCCTTCTCGAGCGCGCGCAGCTCCCGCTCCAACTCGCGCCGGCGGGTCTCCGCGCCCAGCAAACGGGGCGGACGGTCACGCAGCACCTGTTCACGCGAGCGAAAGACCAGCATCTGATGGTCGAGGAACCGCTGCACCGAAGGTC
>JBAXVM010000195.1:0-5630 GCA_037129105.1 bacterium | reverse complement strand
TTTATCAAAAGTCTCATAAGGTGTATAGGACATTTCTCGAAAATTATGTCTAGTCATGATCAGACCCATTGCAAGTAGACGGCATATAGCCGTCTCTACCCAAGGCAAGTCAACGAAACGGGGCGCCCAGTCTGCACGAAGTTCCGTTGGGCGTTGGAAGTTGGACGTTGCACGTTGCACGTTGGCCGTTGAAAACTTACGGCTTGGTCTGGTCGATCTTTTTGGAAAAAGCCCTAAGTCCGACAGATTTCTAGGCTTCCGCCACACCGGCGCGTGAGGGGAGTGCGGCGAGCAGTGGCGGTAGCAGGCTGTCCGGCACCTGAAAGTTTCCGGCGCCGGTGCCCAGGGAAGTTTCAGGCTTGGCGGCGCCGTGGAAATCCGTGCCGCCGGTCACTACCAGACCGAGTTTGCGGGACATGCGCAGATAGGTCACGGTCCGCTCGGAAGCATATTCCGGGTAGTAGGCCTCGATGCCGCCCAGACCTTGCGCCATCAACTCGACCAGCGCCGGCTCCAGAGCCGCGTCTGCGGCGATCCAGGTGAAAGGGTGGGCCATGACCGGCAGGCCGCCGGCCGCGCGGATCAGGCGGATGCCATCTGCCGGCAGGAGGCGGTAGCGGTCAACATAGGCAGGCTTGCCCTTGGCCAGGTATTTGTCGAACGCTTCCTGCGTGCCGGAAACAAAGCCGCGGTTCTGCAGCGCGCGGGCAAAATGCGG
Organism: bacterium; assembly: GCA_037129105.1. Taxonomy (GTDB): domain Bacteria; phylum Verrucomicrobiota; class Kiritimatiellia; order RFP12; family CAIWXQ01; genus CAIWXQ01. Next base: position 4,912 of record JBAXVM010000195.1, on the reverse strand, counting down.
CCGGCCCACCACATCCTCGCCGGCCAGTGATGCCACTTCCGCCCAATCCAGCGCAAAGCCAAGTTTCTGCAGCCGCTCCAAAATCTGCTCGTTCCGCCATTCACGGCCGTCGAGCACGCGATCGAGGTGGTGCAGGAGTTCGCGATGCGTCGGGTCCACGCCATACCCGAGGATGTGCAGCGTGCCGGACGGGACTTCCGCGCTGATCTCCACGCCCGTGAAGCCCGTGATCCGGTGCTGGCGACATGCCTGGAGAAAAATCGCGGCGCCATGCACATTATCATGGTCGGTCAGCGCCATGGCCTTCAGCCCGGCCTGCGCGCCGAGCGCGACCAGCGCCTCCGGGGTCTCGCTGCCGTCCGAGTGCGTGGAATGAATGTGCAGGTCAATCATAGGTCAATGGCGCGTGTAGGTCGCGCCAACGGTCGTATCAACCACGGACCCGAAAAAGCTGGCAATCGCGGCATCGTACGCGGCCGTATGGCGAAACGCCTTTTGCATGAGTTGGAAGCGCAGCTTCAGCCCCAGTGTGCCGCGCTGCGAACGAAGCTCCTCCAGCACGCTGGCGTAATCGGCAGGATCGGTGAGGGATGCCACACGCAGATAGTTCTTGGCCGAGGCGCGCACCATGCAGGGGCCGCCAATGTCAATGTGGGTGCGGGCCTCCTCCGGCGTGACGCCAGCCTGGCTGACGGCTTTTTGAAACGGATACAGGTTTACCACCACCAGGTCGAACGGCACGGCGCCGACGCGTGCCAAATCCGCACGGTGCGCCGGATTGTAGGTTTCGCTCAGCAAGCCGAGGTAGATCCGGAAGTCGAGCGTCTTTACCAGGCCGCCCTGCATCTCCGGCTGCCCGGTGTAGTCGGAAACCGAAACCAGGTTGCGGCAGCCGGAACCCAGCATGGACTGAATGGCCGTGAAGGTGCCGCCGGTCGAGTAGATCTTGACATCCGGGCACGCGGCAATCAGGCCGGGGATCAGCGTTTCCAGGCCGGTCTTGTCCGACACGCTCGCCAGCACATGCCGCACCGGCACACGGTCATCAATCTCACGCACAATGTTCAAGGACATGATCTAGCGCTCCTGAAAGGATGATCACACGTCACGGTTCGTGCATGTGATGGTGATGGCTCGCGTCCGGACAGACCCTGCACCTTACGGCGCGGCAGGAGCTGGCGCCACCGGCGCAACCGGAGCGGGCGCAACCGGAGCGGGAGCAACCGGAGCCGCGGCGGAAGGTACAGACGGCAGAACCGGCGCAGGCACGACGCCCGGACCGATGCCTGGCATGCCGGGCGCTTCGCGATTTACCGGCGGCTTGGCCAGATCGTCCATGACCGAACCGGTGCCGCGACTACGCGCGTTGGTCATCAGCAGCGTCAGCCCAATCGTATTGACCAGAAACACGATGCCCAGCACGACCGTCGTGCGCGTCACCACGTTGCCGACATTGGCGCCAAAGATGGCTTCGCCCATGCCGCCGCTGATGGCTGCGCTGAGCCCCTCCCCCTTGCTGCGCTGGATCAGGACCAGGCCGATGATCAGCAGGCAAACCACAACCTCAACAATGGTCAATAGAACGGTCAGAAAATGCATTGAATTCTCCTTACCAGGCGCCGCGGACAATTGCCGCAAACGCATCTGCCTTGAGCGCCGCGCCGCCAATCAGCCCGCCGTCAATATCCGGCTGGCTCATCAATTCTTTCGCGTTTTCCGGCTTCATGCTGCCGCCATACTGAATCCGGATTCCGGCGGCCGTCTGGCCATCGGAAATAGCTGACAGCACGCGCCGAATCAGCGCATGCACTTCCTGCGCCTGCGCCGGCGAAGCCGTCTTGCCGGTGCCGATCGCCCAGACCGGCTCATAGGCAACCACAACCTTGCGCAGGTCATCGCCGAGCCCGGCCAGACTGTCGCGCACCTGATTTGTGACCACTTTGTCGGTCTTATTGGCATCACGCTCGGCCAGCGTTTCGCCCACGCAAACGATCGGCGTAAGGCCGGCCGCGATCGCCGCCTTGGCTTTACCATTGACCATGGCGTCGGTTTCGCCGAAGAGGGTCCGCCGCTCGCTGTGCCCGAGGATGACATACCGCACATTCAAGGCCTGCAGCATGGCGACGCTAACTTCGCCGGTAAAGGCACCGGATGCCTCGCCGTGCATGTTCTGCGCGCCCAAACCGATTTTGGACCCTGTCAGCGCTTTGGCAGCCGCATCCAGACCGGTAAACGGGGGGCAAACGACAACTTCCGCCGGGCAGCCGCCGTCGCCCAGCTCCTTGCGAAGCGCAGCAATCAAAGCCGCGCCATCGCCCGGCGTCAGGTTCATTTTCCAATTGCCAGCCACAATCTTCGTACGCATCGAAAGGCTCCTGTGTGCAAAAGGGAATCATTATGGCCCAGAGCGCCTGCACAAAGCAAGTCTGGACGCAACGCGCGATGCAGTTCGCATTCCTTGAAATCTTACTTGTCGTTCAAGGCCACCACGCCTGGCAGCGCCTTACCTTCCAGATATTCGAGACTGGCACCGCCGCCGGTTGAACAGTGCGTGACCTTGGACACGACCTTGAACTTTTTGGCAGCCGTGGCCGTATCCCCGCCGCCCACCACCGAAACCGCGCCCGCGGCCGTGGCTTTGGCAATGGCGTCGGCCATGATCTTTGTTCCCGTGGCAAAGCGCTCGTCTTCAAACACGCCGGCCGGGCCATTCCAGACAATGGTTTTGGCGCGGGCAATGGCATCCGCGAAGATCACATTGGATTTGGGTCCAACGTCGAGTCCCAGCCAGCCGGCCGGAATGCCGGAGGCATCGTCTGCCGGTTTCACAGAGACTTCGTCGGTGGGCTTCTTGGGAAATTTATCGCCGCAGATATAATCCACGGGCAGGTGAATCAGCACGCCCTTGGCCTTGGCCTTGACCATGATTTCGGTGATCATCTTGGAACCCTCGGCGTCATACAGGCTGGCGCCGATCTCCATGTTGTTCAACACCTTCTTGAACGTAAAGGCCATGCCGCCGCCGATGATGATCTCATTGGCCTTATCGAGCAGGTTGTTGATCAGCGGAATCTTGTCCGAGATCTTGGCGCCGCCGAGAATGGCCAGGAGCGGGCGCCTGGGGTTTTCGAGAACGGCCGAGAAGGCGTTCAGTTCCGCCTCCATCAGAAAACCTGCCACCTTGACCGGAAGGTTGACGCCGACCATTGACGAGTGGGCGCGATGCGCCGTGCCGAAGGCATCGTTGACATACACGTCGCCCAGTTTGCTCAAGCTCGCGCGAAAGGCTTCGACCGACTTTGGATCGGCTTTGACCGACGTGCCGTCCTCGTTCTTGATCTTGCCTTCTTCCTCAATATGAAAGCGGAGGTTTTCGAGCAGAATCACTTCGCCGTGACCGACTGCGCTGGCCGCACAAGCCGCTTCCACTGCAGGCCCGACGCAGTCGTCGAGAAACTTAACCGGGCGGCCCAGCAGACCGGGAAGCACATCCGCCACCGGCTTGAGCGAGAACTTGGCAATCTTCTGCCCGTCCGGTCGTCCCAGATGGCTCATCAACACCACGGAGGCCGCGCCCTGCTCCAGCGCATGCTTGATCGACGGCAGTGCCGCCTCGATGCGCGACGTGTTCGTAATCGCGCCGGTGACCTTGTCCTGTGGCACATTGAAGTCCACGCGCATCAGTACGCGCTGACCCTTGCAATTGACATCGCGCAACGTTTTCTTGGTCATCGAAGTGCTCCTGAGGTGGGAGGGACGGGACGGGAGGGACTTGAGGGACGGGAGTGAAAAACGGGGCGGGCGTTACCACCCGCCCCGTCAGAATGGCTGCGACGGCGTTACTTCACGCTGTCTTTGCCGGCCATGAATCGAACCAGTTCGATCACGCGGTTCGAATAGCCCCACTCGTTATCGTACCAGGACACGACCTTGAAGAAGCGCTTCTCGCCCTTCAGGTTGTTCTGCAGAGTGGCCAGCGAATCGTAGATCGAAGAGCGCGCATCGTGAATGAAGTCCGAGGAGACCAGTTCTTCATCCGTCACGCCCAGTACGCCCTTGAGGTACGACTGCGAGGCCTTCTTCAGCGCCGCATCGATCTCCTCAATCGAGGTGTCCTTGACGGTGCGAATGGTCAGGTCAACCACGGAAACGTCGGCGGTTGGCACGCGGAACGCCATGCCGGTAAGCTTGCCCTTGGTGGCGGGCAGAACTTCACCCACGGCCTTGGCTGCACCGGTGGAGGACGGGATGATGTTGATCGCCGCCGCACGACCGCCGCGCCAATCCTTCTTCGATGGGCCATCCACCGTTTTCTGCGTGGCGGTATAGCTGTGGATGGTGGTCATCAGGCCGGTCTCGATGCCGAAGCCTTCCTTGAGCAGCACATGCACGACCGGCGCCAGACAGTTGGTGGTGCAGGAGGCGTTCGAAACAATATTGTGCTTGGCCGTGTCGTACTCCTGCTCGTTCACGCCCATGACCAGGGTCTTCACTTCGCCCTTGCCCGGGGCCGAGATGATCACCTTCTTCGCGCCCGCCGCCAGGTGGCCCTTGGCCTTCTCGCTGTCGGTGAACAGACCGGTTGACTCAATCACGTACTCCACGCCCATTGCCTTCCACGGCAGCTGCGAGGGATCCTTGGTGGCCATCACGCAGCGGATCTCATGCCCGTTGACAACCAGAACGTCGGCCTCTTCCTTGGCGACGTCGCTCTTCTTGGTGGTGACGGCATGCTTGAACCGGCCGTGAACCGAGTCGTACTTCATCTGATAGGCGAAATAATCGGCGTCGGTCGAGATATCCACGACTGCCACGACATCGATTTGATCCTTGCCCTTGCCGAGCAGATCCTGATCACAGAGAGCCTGAAACGCCATGCGGCCAATGCGGCCGAACCCGTTAATACCAACTT
>JBAXVM010000194.1:0-5639 GCA_037129105.1 bacterium | reverse complement strand
AGGGGAATTCCGAATTCGTCCACCGTAGTCGTCGCCGTAGTCGTCAACCGACCCGCACTGCCTGAGCAGTTATGTTGTTTGAACAGGAGGCAACGGGGATAACAGAGCAAGGCAACCCTCCGTTCTCTCTGTTGCCTCCTGTTCAAACCCGATTGGGTTGCGGCTGTGCCGCGCTGGATCCTTCGTGGTGAGAATTCCCGACCGCTTCAGGAAAAGACCATGCCGGCGGCTTTGACACCGGCGTTTTCGCGATTGACGGCCCGCGTAAAACAGGTTACATTGTAAACCGAATGGAATTGCCATGCTGACGTTTATCGAACACCCGGCGTTCACGCGCCGGACCGTGGCAACGCTGGTCAAAGAGATTGCAAAGGAGTTCACGCCATGAACAAAGAATCGAAAACAGAACACCCGTTCGACGCCGACGAACTGCTGACCGCGTTAACGGACATCCGCGACCATGTCAACGGTACGCGCAAGATCACGATGCGTACCACCACAATGCGCATGCCAACGGCCGTCAAGACCGTGCTGCCCAGCCAGGTCAAACACATTCGCGCCCGGTTGAATCTCTCCCAGGAGGTTTTCGCCCGCCTGTTGAACGTGCCGTTGGTGACGGCCAAGAGTTGGGAAGCCGGACGTCGGAAACCCAGCGGTGCCGCAGCACGCCTGCTGCAATTGGCGGAACGCAGGCCGAAAATGTTGCTCGAAGCGGTGATTTAATAGGCGTCCCATTCTTCTACGCAAGCCATACTTCGTCTTTCTACTTCATCTTTCTACCTTGTCTGTTCGATCCGTCGGGTATCTTCTCGACGGAGAAGTGGTTGCCCCGCCTTTGGGCGTAGGTCCGGCCATTCGACTTCGTTCATGGGACGCCGCCCCCGTCCTGGTCGCGTCACAAGCAAGAAAGCATTCATGCCCTGCGAAAGCGAGGGTCTCCGAGCTGCAGGTGTGCGTTTGCTGCTGGCGACGTTGCAGGAAATTCCGCTGCGCCGCATGAGAAATGTCCAATGTCGAGATACGGTCCGTCTCGCCCCGCAAACACTCGGGTAACTTGAAATTCTCCGCGATCTCCGCGCCTCTGCGGTGGAAACTGAATTGAGATTTACCGCGGAGACGCGGAGAACGCAGAGGAATGCGGGATGCTTCAAAAGCGATCTTCACGTGTCAGTTGAATGTTTTGAAATTCGGCATTTATCGCTTTGCCTTACCAGAGCTCTCCAAGGTTCACCCATCCAAAAAACAGGCCTTTCCCAATGACCACTGACCAATGACGCACTATCGCGCCAATGACGCATTGACGCGCCAACCACTACTTCCCCGCAGCAGGCTAATCCGCACCTTTGATCATGTCTGACAACTTGCATTTGAATCCGCGCGCCAGCGCTATGAGCAAATCCAGCCTCGCGTCCTGCTCGCCGCGTTCTACCCTTCCCACACTGCTGAGGCGGCAACCAGCACGCTTTGCCAACTGCTGCTGCGACAGGCCAACCGCCAGCCGTCGCTCGCGAATTACCGCCCCAAGGCGCCGAAGAGCTTCAGTGTCAATAGATGTCTTCATGCCCGTCATCGTACGCCAATCCCGCCACCCACTCTACACAGTATACATTGTATTTACACATACACGTGCACCGCCATCGCCCCCACTGACCGCTGCCCATTGACGCGCCGCAGGCGCAAGTGACACGACGCAACCGCCAATACCGCCGCTATCGCGGCCGATGATGCGCTAGCCACAAGGCCCTGAACTCTTGGCCGAAGGCCTAAACTCTCCCCTCCGCCCGACCGTCCCACCGCCCGACCCATGGTCTTTTCTGAAGCGCCACTTTGGCGGCTGCCACCACGAAGATTCGAAGAACACGAAGATTCGCGTAATCGGACGCTGGAAAAAGCCGAAACTGTCGGATTTATTGAACTTCGTGCTCTTCGTACTACTACCCGTCAAATTGGTAACTGCTCTGGACACGGATCGCGATGGCAGAACCCGGTGGACGACTACGGCGACGACAACGGTTAACGAGGGGAATTCCGAATTCGTCTACCGTCGTCGTCGCCGTCGTCGTAGGTGAGGTCGCGCGCGTCGGTGTGGGTCTCCAGAATGTGCTGCCAGGCGTTGACCGGGAAGCCGCAGGTGCCGCCGGCGGGGTCGCAGAGGCGTTCGCCGGGGCGCGGGTCCACCATCTTGACCATCATGCGGATGATGTGGCGCGGGGTGCGGAACTGTCCGTTGGTGCCGGCGGTGTTGAGTTTGCCCAACAGATACTCGTAAAGGTCGCCCTGCACGTCCTGGTTCTGGCCGGAGATGTCCATGGCCTCGATGGCGTCGAGCGGATTGGAGAGGCCGCCGGATCAGAGTTTGTCCCAGAGCGCCTCGACCTTGGATCGGAGTTGGGTGTCAGTGAGCATATGTCAGAAGGCCCTTTGGTTTGCCTTCAGAAGGCGTTCAAAATCGGCCGGCCGAATGATCGGCAGATCATTCACCGCATGCAGGTCCAGAAGGTCTTGATCGCCACTCACGATGTAATCGGCCCGACCGGCCAGCGCGGTTTGGAGATACGGTTCGTCGTCGGGGTCCCGGCAGATTCCCGGCGCCTGGAAATCGCCGATATTGACCGGATCGGCGATTTGTTCCAGCAGAATGACAAACTCGTCCTTGTCCTGCTGGCTCATCTTCAGATAGCGCTGGAGACGGGGGTAATCCAACACGGCGCGCAGTTCTTCGCGCAACGGGTTCGATGTCACCAAACGCACCGAGGTCTCTGCCACGGCCGCACGCAAGATCCGGCCCGGAACCGAATCGGGGCGGATCAGGGCGCTAACGATGACATTCGCGTCCAGCACAATGCGAAAGGCAGGCATGCTGGTCACCTCGCGCATTTCAATGTCCGGGTTGCGCGTCGCGCCGCATTGGCCAGCGTCATGGCTTCTGCGTCCGTCTTGACCGCGTTGGGGCGGGTCAACCACTCGCCGAGGCGCAAACGTGCCGCGCGACGGATGGACTCCGCCTTCTCGACCGACATCATCACAGCCAAAGGTTTGCCCTTGCGCTCGACCAGAAATTCGTCGCCGCGGAGGGCCACCCGGTTGAGCATGTCGCCCACGTGTTTCCGCATGTCCATGGTGGTAACTGTAATCATGACGTGACTCCTATCTTAACTGGCACAACTATAATAGTTGATGCAGTTGCGTACGTCGAGCGTATTTCTCCAGCAGTTCTCATTATGGCGACACGAATGCCCTTACGGGCACACTACGAACGGCTTTCTGCTGGTTCTAGGCCGTTTGTAGTGACGCCGTAAGGCGTTTCGGCACCATAATGAGAACTGCTGCTGTGAACGGCTTCGCCATTGCGGTTTTGGCGTCGTTCTGACAAGATTCCGTCGGTGCGCAAACCCCTCTGCCAACTTTTTCTATATCTGCTCGCGCCGGTGGTGCTGGCCGTCTGCCTGCTGCTCGGGCCGACCGGTTTCGGCCTGCCGGATACCACCACGCCTGTGGGGCAGGTGTTGCTGGAACTGCGGCTGTTCCGCATGGCGGCCGGGTTCTTTGTGGGTGCCGGGCTGGCTTGTTCCGGCGTCGTGCTGCAGGCGCTGCTGCGCAATCCGCTGGCCGATCCCTACGTGCTGGGCGTCAGCGGCGGCGGCGCGCTGGGCGCGGCGCTGGTGATCTTTTTTGGCTGGAGTGCGGTGCATGTGCTGGCCCTGCCGGCCGGGGCTTTTGTCATGGCGCTGGTCACGCTGCTGCTGGTTTATCGGCTGGCCTCGCGCGGCAGCGTGGTGTCGGTCTACGGCTTGATTCTCAGCGGTGTGGTGGTCAGCTTCATGCTCTCCAGTTTCCAGATGCTGCTGGTATTTTTTGCCGGCGATCGCCTGCCGTCCATGATCTTCTGGATGTTCGGCAATTTGCAGGTGACCGACGCCGCGCTGCTGTGGACTTGTGCCGGGTGCATGACGGCCGCCTTTCTGGTCATCTGGCTGCTGAGCCGGGAGCTGAATGCGCTGACGCTGGGACGTGACATGGCGCATCATTTGGGCGTACGTACGGATGTGGCCGTGGGACTGTCGCTTGGCGCGGCCACGCTGGCGGCAGCCAGTGCGGTGGCGATGTGTGGATTGATCGGGTTTGTCGGCTTGATTGTGCCGCATGCCGTGCGGCAGGTGGTGGGGGCGGATCATCGGCGTCTGGTGCCGGCTGCGGCCGTGGCAGGTGGTGTGTTCTTGGCGGTTTGCGACACATTTGCCAGGCTGGTGGTGGCGCCCGTGGAGCTGCCGGTGGGCGTCATTACCGCGCTGACCGGCGGGCCGTTTTTCCTCCTGCTGCTGCGGCGGCGGAAGCAGAGCTGGCTGGAGTAAATTTCGCGGGCGCGAAATTTACTTTTTTTTGGGGGGATGGCTTGGGATGATGCGGATAGAGTCTGGCATTGTAATTCAGTTGGCAGAACACGAGGCGTGCAGCGGGTGCGCAGCCCCCGCTGTACTGCCGAACGTGGCGCAGAAGTACAGCGGGGGCTGCGCACCCGCTGCGAATTGCTGATACACCCGACACGCGACACTCCATGAATACTGCCATTGAACTTCAGAACGTTTCGGCCGGCTATCCCGGCCGCGTGGTGCTGCGCGATCTTTCGCTGGTCATTCGTGAGGGCGAAACGGTCGCGCTGCTGGGACCGAACGGCGCGGGCAAGTCCACGCTGTTGCAGGTCATGACGGGCCGTCATCGCGCAACATCCGGCGAGGCGCGCTTGTTTGGACGCAACGTGCACGAGCTGCCGGCTGCGGAGCGCGCGCGTCTGGTTTCGGTGGTGCCACAGCAGATCGAAGTGCCCATGGCTTTTACCGTGGAGGAGATGGTGATGATGGGGCGCACGGCTGCGCTCAGCCGCTGGCAGGGACCGTCGGCCAGCGACCGGCGCATCGTCGAGCAGGCCATGGGCTATACGGACGTGCTGGACCTGCGTGGCCGGCTGTTTCAGGAGATGAGCGGCGGCGAGCGCCAGCGCGTGGTGATTGCGCTGGCGCTGGCATCCGAGCCGCGCCTGATCCTGCTAGACGAACCCACGGCGCACCTGGACATGAACCACCGGCTGGATGTGCTGGAGTTGATTTCGCGGCTGAACTGCGAGCGCGGTGTGGCCATTGTGATGGTGGCGCATGACCTCAGCCTGGCGGCCGAGTTTTTTCCGCGGCTGATCATGCTGGATGCGCACGGGCGCATTGCGGCGGACGGCGCGCCTGCGGAGGTGCTGCGCGAGTCCACGATCGAGTCCGTGTACCACTGCCGCGTCAGCGTCCATCCGGATCCGGCCTGCGGATCGCTGCGTGTGTTTCCGAAGCGCACGCGCACCTATGCGCAGGTGGCCGCCGGAGGATTGGTCCCGTAGCATGGTCTTTTCCTGAAGCGGTCTGGAATTCTCACCACGAAGGACACGAAGAGCACGAAGTTCAATACATCCGACAGTTTCGGTCATTCCCAGCGTCCGATTGCGGGAATCTTCGTGTTCTTCGAATCTTCGTGGTGGAAGCCGCCAAAGTAGCGCTTCAGGAAAAGACCATGGGTCCCGTAGGGCCTCAGGGCAAACGCATCTAATTTCAGACACTTTTTCAGGACTGGCTCCATTTTCTTGCGCCTGAGAGCGGTGT
>JBAXVM010000193.1:0-5666 GCA_037129105.1 bacterium | reverse complement strand
GTGCGTTTTCAACCAGGACAATCAGGGAATCCGGGCGGGCGGCGGAAGGGGAGCGTCGGCGGGCGCTGGCGCTGGCGGTGTTGGATATGATTCTCGCCAAGAGCCGGAATCGGGCGACGCGGCATCGGGCGTTGCAGAAGGAGTTTTCGGAAAGCCCGCTGCGGTTCTTCAAGAAGATCATCATGCCGTGCTGACGAATGAAGGGTCATTTCCGATTTAATCGTTCCGCTCTTCCATTCTTTCTCCTTGGCGTGTGGCGCGGAAAGAGCGATATTTACACGATTCATCCAGCAGAACGGAAGACGCATCATGACTGACAAGACCACGCCTGCCCCGGAATCCGATACCAGCCGCCATTTTGTGCGGCAGTTGATCGCCGACGATGTCGCCGCCGGCCGGAATGGCGGCAGCGTAGTCACCCGCTTCCCGCCCGAGCCCAACGGCTACCTCCACATCGGCCATGCCAAGGCCATCTCGATCGACTTCGGCATGGCCCGGGAGTTTGGCGGACGCTGCAATCTACGCATGGATGACACCAACCCGGCCAAGGAGTCCGACGAATATGTCGAGTCCATCAAGACTGACGTGCGCTGGCTGGGGTACGACTGGGGCGAGGGCTTCTTCTATTCGGCCAACTATTTTGACCGCATGTATGCCATTGCCGAAGAACTCTGCCGGCGCGGGCATGCCTATGTCTGCGAGCTGACCCAGGAGCAGTGGAAGGAGTACCGCGGCGTCCCCACCTCGCCTGGCCGCGAAAGCCCGTTCCGCCACCGCACGCCCGACGAGAATCTCGCGCTCTTCCGCCGCATGAAGGCCGGTGAATTCGCCGACGGCACGCTCTGCCTGCGAGCCAAGATCGACATGGCTTCGCCCAACATCCACTTCCGCGACCCGGTGCTCTACCGCATCATGCGCGTGCCGCACTACCACACCGGCACGCAGTGGTGCATCTACCCGATGTACGACTTCGCCCACCCCATCGAGGACGCCATCGAGGGGATCACGCACTCGCTCTGTACGCTGGAATTCGAAGTGCACCGCCCACTGTACGACTGGGTCATCACCCGCATGGACGATATCGGCCTCCTGGTCATGCGCGACGGCCACAAGATCCGGCCGATCCAGCGCGAATTTGCGCGCCTGAACCTCACCTACACCATTATGAGCAAGCGCCTGCTGCTGCAGCTCGTGCAGGAGAAGTTCGTGGATGGCTGGGACGACCCGCGCATGCCGACCGTCTGCGGGTTGCGCCGCCGCGGCTACACGCCCGAAGCCATCCGCGAATTCTGCGAGCGCATCGGCGTCTCCAAGTACAACAGCGAAACCGATGTTACCCTGCTGGAATACTGCCTGCGCGACCACCTGAACAAAATCGCCACCCGCCGCATGGCCGTGCTCGATCCGGTCAAGGTCGTGATCGACAACTATCCCGCAGAGCAGGCGGAGACCTTCGAGGCGCAGAACAACCCGGAGGACCCATCCGCTGGCACACACCCGGTCCCTTTCTGTCGCGAGATCTACATCGAGCGCGAGGACTTCATGGAAGTGCCGGCGAAAAAGTTCTTCCGTCTGGCGCCCGGCCAGGAAGTGCGCCTGCGCTATGCCTACCTGCTCACCTGCACCCGCGTGGAAAAAGATGCCGACGGCCGGATCCTCGCCATCCACGGCACGTACGATCCCGCCTCACGCGGCGGTACGGCGCCGGACGGACGCAAGGTCAAGGGCACGATCCACTGGGTCTCCGTGCGCCACGCCAAGCCGGTGGAGATGCGCCTGTACGATCGCTTCTTCACCGTGCCCAACCCCATGGCAGACGAAACCAAACCTTTCACCGCGTTTCTGAACCCCGACTCGCTGAAGACCATCACCGGGTATGTCGAGCCCGCCCTGCTGGCGGCCGCCCCCGGCGAACGGTTCCAGTTCGAGCGCATCGGCTACTTCTGCACCGACACGCGCGACTCCCGCCCCGACGCGCCGGTCTTCAACCGGACCGTCACGCTGCGCGACTCCTGGAGCAAAATCGCCGCGCAGCCAGAACGCTAGGAACCTGTCGGACTTAGGCCTTGAATCGATCCGGTGCTAAGAGCCTATCCGAAAACCATACCTATGTCGGTTCTCTTGGGCGCATCTGCGATTATGTTGCGCGCAACATAATCGCAGATGCGCCCTGTCCGCCTCACCTACGTTTCTTCCGCTTTACCGCCCCCCCTGTCTGCTGGTAAGGTTTGCGGCATGCGACTATTTGTACCTGGCAGAATCTGTCTGTTCGGCGAACACAGCGACTGGGCTGGTGGATACCGCCGCGTCAACGCCGCCATTGAGCCCGGCATGGCGATCATCACTGGCACGAATCAGGGGATTCATGCCGAGGTCCGGCCGCACCCCGGCAAGCTGATCCTGAACACCACCCTGGATGACGGCACCCGTCAGCCGCCCTTCGAGGTGCCGATGGACCCCGCGCAACTGCTGGAGGCAGCGCGTGCGGGCGGTTTTTACAGCTATGCAGCCGGCGTGGCCTATCAGGTTCTCCTGAACTACCGGGTGCGCGGCCTGGTGATCGACAACGACTGCACCGACCTGCCGGTCAAAAAAGGGCTCAGTTCCAGCGCTGCCGTGAGCGTGCTCGTGGCGCGGGCCTTCAATCGCATCTACGACCTGAAGCTCACCGTGCGCGGCGAAATGGAACTAGCCTACCTCGGCGAAATCACCACGCCCTCACGCTGCGGCCGCCTCGACCAGGGGTGCGCGTATGGACAGCGCCCGATTCTGATGCATTTCGACGGCGACCGCATCGACGTCGAAGAGCTCCCGGTCGGCGGCGACATCCACATGATCCTGGTGGATCTCAAGGCCTCCAAGAATACGCGCGAGATCCTGAACCGGCTCAACCACTGCTACCCGTTTGCCGAAACGGAGCTGCAGCGCAACGTGCAGCATTATCTCGGCACCATCAACCGGGAGATCGTCACACGCGCCACAGCCGCTTTCCGCGCCGGCGATGCCGCCACGCTGGGCGCACTGATGAACGAGGCGCAGGCGCTCTTCGACACCCACCTGCAACCGGCCTGTCCTTCGCAGCTCACCGCGCCTGCGCTGCACCGCCTCCTCACCTGCCCCGCACTGCAGCCGCTGATTTTCGGCGGCAAGGGGGTCGGCTCGCAGGGCGATGGCTCCGCGCAGCTAATCGCGCGCGACAAGCCCTGCCGCCAGGCTGCCATCCGGATCATCGAGGAAGAACTCGGCATGTCCTGTCTCCTGCTCGGGCTGCATTCCGGCGGCCGCGTCCGAAAGGCCGTCATTCCGGCAGCCGGTTTCGGCACCCGGCACTTCCCTGCGACCAAGGCCGTTAAGAAAGAGCTATTCCCCGTGGTGGGCCACGACGGCCGCACGCGCCCGGCCATCCTCGCAATTGTCGAGGAAGCACTTTCCGCCGGCATCGAGGAAGTGGCCGTGCTGGTGCAGCCGCGTGATCGCGAGCTGTTTCAGGAGATTTTCTGCTGTCCGCCAGCCATCGAGACATTCCAAAAGCTTTCCCAAGCCGACCAGCAGTACTGCAACTATCTGTTGTCGGTCGGCCGCCGAATCACGTTTTTAGCTCAGGAATCTCAGGAAGGGTTCGGGCATGCTGTCTACAGCGCAAAAGACTGGGTCGGTCAGGAACCGTTCCTGCTCCTGCTGGGGGATCATCTCTTCACGTCCGACACAAAAACCGGATGCGCGCGGCAACTGATCGACACGTTTGAGAAGACCAACCGCAGCGTGGTGGGCCTGCTCCCCGCGCCGGCCGCCGATGTGCGCAACTTCGGCTGCGCCACCGGAAACTGGCGCGAACCCGGCCACACGCTCGATATTTCGGCGTTCGTGGAGAAACCGGACGCCGAGTCTGCCCGCGAATCGCTCGGCATGCCCGGCCTGCCGGAGGATCAGTTCCTGACGGTCTTCGGGCTCTATGTGCTCAAGCCGGAGATCTTCGCCATGCTCGGGGAGAACATCCGGCGCAACCTGCGTGAACGCGGCGAGTTTCAGCTCACCACCTGCCTCGACATGCTCCGCCGCAACGACGGCTTCCTGGGGCAGGTCGTGCAGGGCAAGCGTTACGACATCGGCAACCCTGCCGCCTATCTCGCCACCCTGCAAGCTTTCAGTCGCACACCGGTGGTAGCCTAGGAACCTGTCGGACTTAGACCATTGATCGATCCAAAGCCTTCTGCCGACAGGTTCCTAGTTCTCGTAATCGTCCTCGTCCTTCGTCGTCGTCCTCGATGTTGATCCCGTCTGGTTTCCTCGAGGACGAGGACGACGACGAGAAGGATACGTCGTCGTACCTACGACTGCGTGTACAACGACCGAAGGACATCGTAATCCGTAGTCGTCGCCGTAGTCGTCCACCGGGGAGAGGAAGAATCGGTTGACAACTACGGCGACGATAGCGGTGGACGATTGAGCATGTGCGAACCGTGTTCTTCCCTTCCGCAGCGAGCGAACGGGCTGCAGAAGAACAAACGGCCGGCGCTTCCTTGCGGAAGACACCGGCCGCGGGTAAACAGAGGGTAAGACGCCTTACTTAACTGCAGCCGGGGCAGCAGCAGGCGCAACAGCCGGCGCAGCCGGCGCAGCCGGTGCAACCGGCGCAGCAACAACCGGCGCAGCGACCGGTGCGACGGGCTTCTCATGACGCCCAGTGCCCTTCGCCTTATCGCCGGCAGGAGCCGCATACATCTTGGTCACCGCAATGGCGGATTTCTCCGCATTCATTTCGCCATTCACAACTACGGATTCGCCCTTGCCAGCAGCATCCTTGATCTTGGCGGCGACTTCCGCATCAGCAGACGTCAAGTTATACGCCTTGGAAACCGCGCCGCGTGCATCGGTCAGCACTGCGATCACACCCGCCGCAGCATCAGCAGCCGGCGCGGACAACACGCCCCTCCATGTCGTGCGCTTATGCCCCGGCCTGGGCGCTGCAACCTCATCCGCCGCCTTGGGCGCTGCAACCGCATCCGGCGCCTTGGGCGCTGCAACCGCATTAGCCGCCTTGGGAGCTGCAGCACCTTCCTCGGCCATGGCAACACCCGTGCCTGCGACCAACATTCCCGCAAAAACAAAACGAATCAAACCTGACTTCATGACTTACTCCTTGTGACTTACCGGCGACGCCACCATGGTGCGCCAAACAGCTGATAAGAATCGGGCATCCACAGCCGGTTTGCAAGAGCAAACACGCGTGAGGCAACGGGCGGGCGCATCTGCGATTCATTGACTTGCCGCTGCATTTGGGATAGAGACGGCTTTATGCCGTCTACTCGCAATGGGTCTGATAATGGACTGCTAGCAGCCTGTCGGACTTAGCCTTCTGGAAGTACAAACTTCTGCCGACAGGCTGCTAGTTCTAGGAAACCCGCCGCCATGAGCAAAATCTACGCGCAAGTGGTAGCCAAAGACGCGGCAAAACAGCTAAATTTCTTGTTTTGGTGCCATTCGCCAACCGTTTACGGCGGGTTTCCCTAACTAGGAGACTGTCGGCAGGGGGCGCCAGACCGATCCGAGGCCTAAGTCCGACAGTCTCCTAGGAACCTGTCGGACTTAAGCTCTGGATCGTTCGGGTGCCTTCTGCCGACAGGTTCCTAGTTGTGCAACCCGCGGATAGCGGGTTGCGAGAACTC
>JBAXVM010000192.1:0-5683 GCA_037129105.1 bacterium | reverse complement strand
TACACCTGCCGGATCCTGTCCGGCCGCTTGCGCGCCTGTTAGCCATGCCAGGACGAGAAGCGGCAGGACGATCAGCACGCGGCGCATGCGCCCCTGTGCCGCGTGCTTCATGGATGATAGATGTTTTGACATTTGCAAGTAGGAGGTTGCCAGAGCGGCCGTGGGATGGCAAGAACGGATCGTGCGGTGTCGTGCGGATCGTGCGTTGGATCGTGAGTGGTTACGAGGGGCCAGCCCTGAAGACAACAAATAGGTAACAGACGGGTCGAAAAATCTTTTGTACGCCTCTGACATGACAAGACTTCTTGCTGACAACCGCGATGCCAAGGGGTATAATCCCTAATTGTCCAGTAGACTGTCCAACCTACTACTTCCCGCCCTCCTGGCGATCCTGACGTCCCTTCCTTCCGCCGGCATGGTCTTGCGGCCTTCCGCCGAGGGCGAGCTTCCGGCACCGGTGTTCACCGACCTTTCCGTCTCCCAACCTTCAGCCTTTAGCCTTCAGACTTCAGCCTTCTCCTCCTAGTCCGACCTTCCGGCCGCTGTTCTTTGGTCGCTTTGGACCCGGAACCGGGCAGACGTGCCGCAGGGGGTATTTTCCCATCAGACAGCGCTGAGCATTAATGAACTCTCTGATCTTAACCCAACCCAACTGCACCTAACGGTTCCAACGATTTTTCGCCGCAACTCGGCACCGCCGGCGGTGCTTGTTTTTCATCTGGCCGATCTTCCCGAAGACGACATCGAACAACGACAAGGATTTAGGCTGGTGCGTCCCTTGCGCGCCATTGCGGACCTTCTGCGGGAGGGAACCGAATCGCGAGATCACCTGCGGCAAGCGCTGCGGCAGGCCATGGCACGGGGACTGATCACACGCGCCGGACTCGCACAGCACCCAGCCAGAAGGGAAATCGAGACACTTCTGCGAGGTGTCCGGTCATGACCAGACCTGCCTCATTTTCTTCGGACACGGCGTTTCGTCAGGCGCTGGAATCCCGTCTGATGAACGCTTCCCGCACGGAGAAGGTTGACCTTCAGCGCTTGCGTCGGCAGGTTGCGTTCGACCGGTTCCTTTGCCGCCTGTTCCACGCGCCTGCCGTGCCGTGGGCGCTCAAGGGCGGGTACGCGATGGAACTTCGTTTGGCAACTTCCAGGACCACGCGCGATATTGACCTGACGTTTCGCCAACGTCTCGCAGGCGGGGAAAAGGCGAAAAATCGGCGGATTTTGGAGATGATCCAGGAAGCCGCAGCCATTGACTTGGGCGACTGTTTCGTCTTTTTGGTCGGCGAGCCATTGCAGGAATTGGATGGTGCACCATACGGGGGCGAACGCGAAAACTCCCGTGTACGCGACTTCGTAGACATGTTGCTGTTGATTCATGACGGACGCCTTGACCGCGCCCGCACCCGGGAAGCCCTTCGCCGCACCTTCGAACGTTGCGGCACGCATTCCATTCCGGCTGCGGTTCCACTCCCGCCCGCCAGTTGGGTTGAGGCATTCAACGCACTTGCCAAGACATGCGGGTTGCACGAAGACTGCCAGCAGGCACATGCGGCGCTCGTAACATTCATGGAATCATGCAGATAAGACTTCATACGAATGCTCTCTGAATGTAAGCGAATCTATTCATGATGCATATCCTTCAAAGGCTCCTACTTCCCGCCCTCCTGGCGCTCCTGACGTCCCTCCCGGCCGCCGCCATGGTTCTGCGTCCGTCCGCTGAAGGCGCGTGCTCGGAACCGGTGCTCACCGACCTTTCCGACTCCCAGCCTTCAGCCTTTAGCCTTCAGCCCTCAGCCTTATCCGCCTGGTCCGACCTTCCGGCCTCTATCCTGCCCGAAACCTGCGCCAATGACCCTATTTCCCAAGCGGGTGCGTCTGGCGGTGGACTCGCTTGAGGTCCCTTATCGTGAGGTGGACGTAGAGTTGCGTGGTGGATATCTGGGAGTGGCCAAGCATCTCCTGGACGTGCCGTAAGTTGGCTCCATTCTGGATCAGGTGGGTAGCGAAGGCGTGGCGCAACGAGTGCGGCGTGATCCCATTGCCCAGGCCTGCTGCGGAAGCATACTTGCCGACCATGCATAGTCGTCGCGATGCGGGTCTGTAAAGCGCATTCTTTGTGAAGCGGAAATGGACTTCATCACGGTGCCGCAGGCTTCGCTGTGCTGAGCATGCCGCAGGCGGCGTGGATATCGCGGCCGCCGCTGTAGCGGCGGGCCACGGGGGCGGCGAGGTGCTGGCGCAGGGCGTCGCGGAAGGCGGCGAGCGTGGCAGGTGTCGGGGGGAGAAATTGACCGGTTGCGTCGTTGACATCAATCAGGTCAAGTTTCACGGGCAGACCGCGCGTCAGTTCCGCCAGTTGTTGCGCGTCCGCGGGTCTGGTGTTGAAGCCTTCGATCATGGTCCAGGCGAGCGTCACGCGCTGCCCCGTGGCGGCATGATACTCACGCAGGGCCGCCAGGAGTTCGGTGGTTGGGTGGGTTTGCTCGACAGGGAGCAGGTTCGCGCGCGTGTGCGGATCGGCGCTGGTGAGGGAGACCACCAGGCGATACGGTTGGCGCTCGGTAGTGAACCGCCGGATAGCCGGCACAATGCCGACGGTCGATATCGTGATGGCCTTGGCTGCAATGGCCAGTCCGCATGGCTCGGAAAGTATACGCGCGGCCATCATGACCGCATCGTAGTTCAGCAGCGGTTCGCCCATGCCCATGAAGACCACCCCGCGCACTGGGTGCGGGGCACGCGCCTGGATCTGGATGACCTGATCCACCATCTCCCACGGCTCCAGGTTGCGGCGAAAGCCCATGCGCCCGGTGGCGCAGAAGGCGCACCCCATGGCGCAGCCAACCTGGGAGCTGACACAGGCCACGTACTTGGCATCGTCGGCGCGGTGGAGCAGGGGAATGGCAACGGATTCGAAAGGTTCCTCGCCGGCGCCGCGAAACAGATACTTCGCAAAACCGTCCTGCGGAGAGACCGCGTGGTGCAGCAGTTCCAGGTGTGGCACACGGGTGCTGGCGCGCAGATTGGCCAGCAGACGTGTGGAGGTTTCCGGGAGTTCAACGGGCAGGGCATCGTGTCGCAGGACGGCCGCCTGCAACCGGCGTGCCAGGCGCGCGGAAACGCCGAGCGACGACAGCCGCGCATAGAGCGCATCGGAAGTCTGGTTCTTGAACAGGATGGGCGATTCAGGCATGTGGCCGGCATGATAGCGGAATGGCTGACGGGATGGACAGGATTTAGCGGAGACTATCCGGTGCTGGTGGTCTTCACCAATGTGCTACCGCGAGGCTGTTGTCGCGCAAGGTATCCCGTCGTTCAATGACATTCGGGTGTCGGCCTGGTCTCCGGCAGCGCGGGCGGCTTGCGGGACTCGAATGGGATCGTGAGCTTCGCAAGCGTTGGCGAGTGGCCGGCTTCGACGCCGTCCACGAGGACGCGCAAGCCCGCGCCCTTGTGGTAGCGGTTCCCCGTGCGGTCGTAGAGGATTGTCACGGCCCGGCCGTGATAGAGCACACCGTCGAGGCACAGGTAATCCCACTCGGCCGGGACCAGAGGATGAACTTCAAGCGTGTTGTCGGCGCGCGGCCGCAGGCCCGCAAGCCCTGTGATGACCAGGTCGCAGTAACGGGAGTGATTGTAGTCGCCGCCATTGGCCAGCCAGTGAGCTTCGTCCGGATGGTGATCCTCGCGCACCATGGGCTTGCCGTCCGGGTCGCGCTGGGTTGCGGCATAGGTGTGCAGGAGGGCGGCATAGTCGTCGCTGGTAACGATGTCCTGCCGATAGTCGTTGAGCAGATTCGCCATGGCGGCGAGGGTCAGGCTGGTCGAATAGGGCCAGGACGGGCCGTTCCAGAGGCAACCGTGGCTGAAGGGCCTGAGGAAGTAGGGGCTGCGGCGCTCAAGGGTGGTCGGGCCGTATGGAGCCTTGAAGCCCTGCGGATCCATGAGTTGGCGCCAGGCCTCGGCGTACTCCGGCTTGTCTTCGGGAACGTGGAACGCCCATGGAAAGAACCCGATCTCCTCGCGCCCGGAGATGAACTTGCCGTCACTGCCGCGGCGCTGCACGAAGAATTTCTTCTCCGGGTCCCATAGATCTTTGCGAATACCGGCCTTCAGCGCGTCGGCCTGGCGGGCATAAACGTCTGCCGCCGTCTGGTCGCCAGCGAGTGCGGCGATGGCGGAAATGGCCCGCAGGTCGGCGAACATGTAGCTGTTGAAGGATGGGCGATACCCTTCGCCCCCGAAAATGACCGTGTTCCATTGGAAATTGTCTGCCTCGCCGGCTTCAAACCCGGCCAGGGAGGCCTCCATGCCATCCCGGTCCGGGATCCAGCGGAACAGCCCCCGCGCGGCGTCAAAGTGCTCCTTCTCCCATTCCGCCTGGTTTGACTTGAGGCCATCAAGAAGCGCTACTGCCTGCGTCGCATCCCAGTCCACAAGGTAGCGGGCGTAGCACCCATCCGCGAGCCAGGTGCTGTAACGTCTCGGGTTGTCATGGCCGCAGAACCAGAATCTGCAGAAGTCGTTCAGGTACGCCCGGTTCTTGATCCACCGGCCCTCGTAGATGTGGTGGCCGAGAGGGCAGGGCGTGATGCCGTAACCGCCGCCCTCGTGGACTGTCCAACCCCCGAACGCATCGTGCCACTGGAGGTTCTTGTGATAGCTCCACCAGCGGTAGTAATAGATTTCCTCGATGTCCTTGTCAGGGCACTCGAAGAGCGGGACATTACCCAGGAGCCAGGAATCGCCATCCCGTCCGTATGTTTTCAGAATCGTGGCACCGTCGAGCAGAACCGGCGGGGCCGGCAGGACGATCGGGACTTCAGCGGCGTTAGTCATGGCGCAACCCTCACGCGTGCATAGCAACTGGAATTCGAAAACGGGTTGAGTTCGCAAGCCAGATGGGTCCGGCGGTGGGAATCCGCGCCAGGCGGTGTCGCGTTGATGACCAGATCCAGCGCGAAGCTCACGGCGTTGGACGCGAGACCTAGACGCTCGAGCGGCACGGCGAGCGTCAACTGCCACCCCGCCGGTGTCCGCCCGCCAGCCGCCACCACGTCGTCCAAAGCTTCCAAACCGTTCCGGGCAATTCGTCTGGCTTGGGCCGGTTCGCGGTCCAACGACGGCGCGGCAACGAACTGGACGCGCGGCTTGCCAGGCTCCGGAGCAACAAACAGCTCAAGCCCCGACCCATCCCACAGCTTCGGTCCGCGACGCGGGGCCGTATCGGCGACATCCACCCGCACGAGCAGCCGGTCGCCGGCCATTGCCAGTCGCACGGTAGCCTGGACAGGCCGTCCATTGCCGTCCACCGCCTCCACGCGGAACGTCTTGTGTTTCCCCGTTGCCACCACCGCGGTATCGAGGCCGATGCGCGCGTTGGGTTTCAGGGCTACGTTCAGCTCGCGCGGGCCGCGAATTCCGGCCGCTGCGGCCGGCACCACGCGCAGGCGGTAGGAGCCACGGGCTGGCGCGTCGCCCCGGTTTTCCAATGCCAGGGAAACCACCTGCGCTTCGCCCGCAGCCACGGCCACGGCCCCAGGCAGATCGTCACCCCAGGGATGATGCGCGCTGGTGGCATCCGGCCATTCGGCTGGCCACGGCCAGAGCATCGTCTCGACAATGGGGCGGCGCGGTTCGGCCTCGGCGGGAACCAGGTCAAGGGTCTGCGGCAACG
>JBAXVM010000191.1:0-5707 GCA_037129105.1 bacterium | reverse complement strand
GCTCGTTTCCGTCATGCCATCAGTTGCCTTCATACTGTTTCAGCCACCCCGGCACCTTCTGCTTTTTGAGCAAACCTGTCGGGGCATCGCCCCAGGTTGTCTTGCGCAGGCGGTTGGTTGGGGTTCCGGGCTGCAGGGTGTCCGCAGGGTGGAGCGGTTGTGGCGTTGTGGGGGAGGCAGGTGCCAGGCCGACGGCGAGCAGGAGCAGAAGCAGAATGGTTGGTAGCGTTTGCATGCGGAGATACGTGGGTTGCGGCACCAGTGGCGTTTCGTAAGATGTACCATAAACAGGGCATGGACTTGAAGCGCAATACGCGCGGTAGGGACGGTAGGGGAGGGACCTGAGAGACGTTAGGGACGAGAGGGACCCAAGGGACGAGAGCGACCCAAGGGACCCAACACCAGCGCACAGCGCACCCATGTTCCCTCTGTCCCTCCCGTCCCTTGGGTCCCTCTCGTCCCTCTCGTCCCTCCCGTCCCTCCTGTCCCTTAGGTCCCTCCTGTCCCTTCCGCGGATTCCGGCGACGCCGCAATTTTGCCTTTTCATTTCAGGGTGTTTCCGGCATTCTAGCGTCCCGGTTTCGGAGTTGTATTGTCTTTTAGATGACGTTTGTCCTGCCGGATAATTTTATGCCCAAAAGAACCGACATTCAGAAAATCATGTTGATCGGATCCGGTCCGATTGTGATCGGCCAGGCCTGCGAATTCGACTACTCCGGCGTCCAGGCCTGCAAGGCGCTTCGCGAGGAAGGTTACGAGGTCACGCTGGTTAACAGCAACCCCGCGACCATCATGACAGACCCGGATTTTGCGGACCGCACGTACATCGAACCCCTGACGGTGGAAACGCTGACGGCCATCATCCGCCGGGAACGGCCCCAGGCGCTGCTCCCGACGCTCGGCGGGCAGACCGCCCTGAACCTGGCCATGGAGCTGCACAAGTCCGGCGCGCTGGACAAGTTCGGCGTCGAGATGATCGGCGCCCGGGCCGATGTGATCGAAAAGGCCGAGGATCGCCAGCTGTTCAAGGAGGCCATGCTGCGCATCGGCCTGGACATGCCGCGCAGCGGGTCAGCCCGCACCATCGAGGAGGCGCGCGCCGTGCGCGACCGCCTCGGGCTGCCGCTGGTGATCCGGCCAGGCTTTACCCTGGGTGGCACGGGTGGCGGTATTGCCTATACGGACAAGGAGTTCGAGGAGATCGCGCAGCGCGGCCTGTTCTACAGCCCCACGACGGAAATTCTGGTCGAGGAGTCGATTGTCGGCTGGAAGGAATACGAGCTGGAGATCATGCGCGACAAGCGCGACAACTGCGTGATCATCTGCTCCATCGAAAATCTGGATCCCATGGGCGTGCACACCGGCGACTCGATCACGGTGGCGCCGGCCCAGACGCTGACCGACCGCGAATACCAGATCATGCGGGACGCTTCCATTGCCGTGATGCGCGAGATCGGCGTGGAGACCGGCGGCTCCAATGTCCAGTTTGCGGTCAACCCGCGCGACGGACGCATGGTGGTCATCGAGATGAATCCGCGCGTATCGCGCTCCAGCGCGCTGGCCTCCAAGGCCACCGGCTTTCCCATTGCCAAGATTGCGGCCAAGCTTGCGGTTGGCTATACGCTGGACGAGATCCGCAACGACATTACGCGCGAGACGCCGGCCTGCTTTGAGCCGTCCATTGACTACGTGGTGACCAAGGTGCCGCGCTTCGCGTTCGAGAAGTTTGCGAGCGCCGACGATACGCTTGGCACGCAGATGAAGTCCGTGGGCGAGACCATGAGCATCGGCCGGACCTTTCAGGAGAGCCTGCAGAAGGCGCTGCGTTCGCTGGAAGTCGGCCGGTCCGGGTTTGGTGCAGATGGCAAGGACGGGCCCCTGGAGGCGCTTTCGGACGAGGAACTGGCAGCCGGCATCCGCCGCGCGCACGCGAAGCGCCTGTTTTACCTGCATGCGGCGTTTCGCCGCGGCTGGAGCGTGGAGCGCCTGCACGAGCTGAGCGCGATTGATCCGTGGTTCCTGCGCCAGATGGAAGAGCTGGCGGCGTTTGAGGACGAAATCCGCTCGGCCGGATCCCTTGCAGGGCTGGCGCAACAGCGGCCGCTGCTGCTGCAGGCCAAGCAGTTCGGCTATTCCGACCGCCAGATCGCCTGGCTGCTGCAGACGAAAGAGGATGCGGTGCGGGCGTTGCGACTCCAGCTGGGCGTGACGCCTTCGTATGCGCTGGTGGACACCTGCGCGGCTGAATTCCAAGCATTCACACCTTACTTCTATTCAACCTATGTCTCTCACACCGGCTCAACCGCTCCGAAAACTGTTTCGGCGCAGCCGAAACAGAAGATCATGATCCTGGGCGGCGGACCGAACCGCATCGGGCAGGGCATTGAATTCGATTATTGCTGCGTGCACGCCTGCTTTGCGCTGCGTGCGGCCGGCTTCGAGACGGTGATGGTCAACAGCAACCCCGAGACCGTCAGCACGGACTACGACACCAGCGACAAGCTCTACTTTGAGCCGCTGACGCTGGAGGATGTGCTGAATATTTACCACCGGGAAGGGTGCTGCGGTGCGATTGCGCAGTTCGGCGGGCAGACGCCGCTGAACCTGGCCAAGGGACTGGCAGCCAATGGCGTGCAGATCATCGGCACGAGCCCGGAGAGCATTGAGATTGCCGAAGACCGCAAGCTGTTCCAGGAGCTGGCCACGCGCCTGCAGATCCGCCAGCCGGAGAACGGCCTGGCCACCAGCGTGGCCGAGGCGGAAGTCGTGGCGGCGCGCATCGGCTTCCCGGTGCTGATGCGCCCCAGCTTTGTGCTGGGCGGCCGCGCCATGGTCATCGTCTACGACATGGAGAGCCTGCGCAAGTATATGACCGACGCCGTGGAGGTCTCTGAAGACCGGCCGGTGCTGATTGACCGGTACCTGGCCAACGCCACCGAAGTGGACGTGGACTGCATCGCCGACGGCGAGATTGTCGTGATCGGTGCAGTCATGGAGCACGTCGAGCTGGCCGGCATCCATTCGGGCGACAGTGCCTGCGTCATTCCGGCGCAGACCCTCTCGCGCAAGGCGCAGAACACCATTCGCAAGCACACGCGTGCGCTGGCCCAGGCGCTTGGCGTAAAAGGGCTGATGAATGTGCAGTTTGCCGTGCAGGGCGAGGACGTCTACGTTCTGGAAGTGAATCCGCGCGCCTCCCGCACGGTGCCGTTTGTCAGCAAGGCGATTGGCGTGCCGCTGGCCAAGCTGGCGGCGCTCGTGATGGCAGGCGCACGGCTGCAGGAGCTGGGGTTCACGGAGGAGTTCGTGCCAAAGCACTTCTCGGCCAAGGAAGCCGTCTTCCCGTTTTCGCGCTTCCCGGGGATCGACGTGGTGCTGTCGCCGGAGATGAAATCCACCGGCGAAGTGATGGGCATGGACGACAACTGCGGCATGGCGTATCTCAAGAGCCAGCTCGCGGCCGGCAGTCGCCTGCCCAAGGGCGGCAACATCTTCTTGAGCGTGCGCGACGAGGACAAGCCTGCGACTGTGGAACTCGCCCGCAAGCTGCGGCATCTGGGTTACGAGATCTATGCCACGCTCGGCACCAGCACGGCGTTGTGGGACGCCGGTGTCGAGAGCCGGGCCGTGTTTCGTATCTCCAAGGGGCGGCCGAATGCG
The DNA here is from genome assembly GCA_037129105.1 of bacterium. Taxonomy (GTDB): domain Bacteria; phylum Verrucomicrobiota; class Kiritimatiellia; order RFP12; family CAIWXQ01; genus CAIWXQ01. The sequence continues at coordinate 2,047 of JBAXVM010000191.1, read as the reverse complement.
ATCGACATGATGGAAAACCAGGACCTGGGGTGGATTATCAACACGCCGTCAGCCGGTGCGGAACCCATGTGGGACGAGGTCAAGATGCGCGCTCACGCCACAATCCGCGGCGTGCCGGTCACTACCACGCTCGACGGGTTGCGCTGGTCCATCAGCGGACTGAAGGCTTCCAAGGCCGCCAGCGGCCACATCAAGGTTCGGACCTTGCAGGAGTACCACGTGGATTCGCCCAAGGTGCGGGCGTGGCAGGTGGCTGCCGGTTGACCGGTTGGACGGTGGGACGGTGGACGGAAGACGGAAGACGGTGGACGGAAGACGGAAGACAGAGATCAGAGGTCAGATGGGCGCAGGGGAGAGTTTTAGCTACGGATGGCGCGGAAGACGGTGGGACGGTGAGACGGATGTATTGTTGGGTTGTTGCGAATCAGGTAGTTTGAATTCTGACTCCTGACTCCCGACTCCCGACTCCTGGCTCCCAGAGTCGTTGCATTGCGTTTAGCGATCTAAGGATTTGGCATGGACACGAAATGGAACTGGGCGGAACGACGGCAGGCGCCAGCCTTTCTGGCGCTGGCGGACGGGACGGTCTTGCGCGGTTATTCGGTCGGCGCGCCGGTCGACCGCACGGGCGAAGTGGTTTTTAATACCGGCATGAGCGGCTACCAGGAGATCCTGAGCGATCCATCCTATGCCGGGCAGTTCGTGACTCTGACCTATCCCGAGATCGGCAACACCGGGATGAACGACGAGGACATGGAGTCGCGCCGGCTCTTTGCCAACGGGCTGGTGATTCACTCCTACAATGAGCCGAGCAACTGGCGCAGCCGGCAGTCGCTGCGTGCCATGCTGATCGACCAGGGCGTGCCGGCTCTGGCCGGCATCGATACGCGATTTCTGACAACCAAGATCCGCACGGAAGGCACGCAGAAGGCCTTTCTTTGTGTTTCCGGCAAGTTTTCGGAAGCCGAAGGCGTGGCGCAAGCCATGGCCTGGGAAGGCCTGGACGGCCAGGACTATGCGGCGCGCGTGACCTGTGAGGCCAGCTATGACTGGGATCCGGGGTGTAACCTCTCCTGTTCATGGGGGATGCCCAGGAGCATGCCGCCCGCCGCCTGCCGCGTGGTCGCGTACGACTTCGGCATCAAGTGGAACATCCTGCGTCATCTCCGCAAGGAGGGGATGCAGGTGACCGTGGTCCCTGCCCGGACTCCGGCGGCGCAGGTGCTGGCGATGAAGCCAGACGGCGTGTTTCTCTCCAACGGACCGGCAGATCCTGCGGCCGTGGGATACGCGATCGAGTCGATCCGGCAGCTGCTCGGCCAGGTGCCGATCATGGGCATCTGCCTCGGTCACCAATTGCTCGGCCTGGCGCTGGGCGCGCGCACCTATCGCCTGAAGTTCGGGCATCACGGATGCAACCACCCGGTCATGAACCTGGCGACGCGACAGGTTGAGATCACTTCGCAGAACCATAATTTTGCCATTGCGCCGGACACGCTCGACCCGCACAAGGTTGAGATCACGCACCGGAATCTGAACGACCAGACCGTGGAAGGGCTGGCCTGCCGCCAGGTGCCGGCGTTCTCGGTGCAGTATCACCCCGAGGCGGCGCCGGGACCGCACGATGCCGGCTGGATGTTCGACGAGTTCCGCACCCTGATGAAGAGAGCATAAAAGAGGAAGAATAGATGAAGAACGCACCAAAGATTCCAGCCTGGATGAAGTCCGGACGGCCGGACACGATTCACAAGAATTGCCTCAACGTACGGGAAGGGCTGGTTGAAGCCTGCGATTTCGACCCGGCCATGTGTCAGGAGTGCGAGAGTGTGGATTGCAAATGGCATCCGGACAAGCTGGATAAAGGGAGCCCGGATGAGGATGAGGACGACGACGACGCCGAGCTGGATGAAGATTCCGATTCGGACACGCATGAAGATAGCGACCGCGACGACGACCGCTAGCAGCCTGTCGGTCTTAGCCTTCTGGAAGTATAAACCTTCTGCCGACCAGGCTGCTAGTTGGCAACCCGCGGATAGCGGGTTGCGAG
>JBAXVM010000190.1:0-5713 GCA_037129105.1 bacterium | reverse complement strand
GAGGAGAAGGCGGGGCGGAGGTTGGAAGCCGTGAGCCAGAAGACGTGCCGGTTCAAGACAGGTGGATCTCCTTCGCGACAAGGGAGCGGCGCCAGCGTTCCGGCCATTTTCCGGATGCGCTGTCTTTCGTTCGACCCTTCGGGGACTTTGGCGCGCCAGGCGATCCTGAACAAAGGAAAACGCCGGCGCGTTTTCTGTTTCCCCGCACGAGGGAAGAAGGCAGCGAACAGCGATGCATGTGTCTCGTCGATTCATTTCGTTCTTTAACCGGGCGCTCGTTCTGGCCTTTGCCACCAGCGCCCTGACCGCGGTTTCCGCCCCGGTCACCACCAACGCCCCCATTGTCGTCACGGCCAGCCGCGCCAACCGCACGGTGGAGGAGATGCCAGCGAATGTAACGGTCATCACCGCAGACGCCATCCGTGAATCCGGCGCGCAGAATGTGGTCTCGGCGCTGGAGACGCTGGGCGGTGTCTATTTCCGCCGCAGTTCCGACAATCCTGCGCAGGCGGATGTTTCCATGCGCGGCTTTGGCGAGACCTCCTATGGTCGCGTACTGGTATTGGTGGACGGACAACGTCTGAACGGGGCTGACATGGCCACGCTCGATTGGTTGCGCGTTCCCGTGTCCGCGGTGGATCGTATCGAAGTGCTGCACGGCAGTCAAACCGCCCTGTATGGCGACCTTGCCGTGGCCGGTGTGATTAACATCATCACCCATCAGCCTTCCGACCAACCTGCCACCACCCTCAGCGCGACCGTCGGATCGGACAATACACTCGCAGGTCACATTGGCCATACCGGGTCTGTCGGCGACGCGCGTTACACCGGGGATCTCGACTGGCAGCGGAGCGACGGCTGGCGCGACAACAGCGACTATGAGAATGCCGATATTCGCGCCACGGTTTCCCATGCCTGGACCGATCGATTCCGCACCGATCTGGCCGCTTTCGACACCGGCAACACCTACGGCATGCCCGGTTTTCTCTATCGTTCACAACTCGCACAAAATCCGCGCCAGACACTCACGGCAAGCAATGAGGTCTCCACCCATACCTTCGGCGGCAGTCTTGGCTTTGATGGCCTCACCGGCGCTGACGACCGTTGGCAAGGTATGTTCGCCGCCAGTCAGCGTTCCGTGCAGAGCGATTACATTTCCCTGCCATCTTATTCGGATTCCACTCTGACCACATACACATTCACCCCTCGTTACACCTGCGACACCGATGTCGATGGCCATCGGAACAGCCTGCTGTTCGGCGTAGACTTGGGGCTGAATGCGCTGCAAATCCAGAGCTACACCAACCGCACACGCACATACCAGACCACGGACGCCACGCTTCGGCGCAGCAATGCCGGCGTGTATGCGCAGGATACGTTCTGGCTGACCGACAAACTGGCGCTGACGTTGGGCGCCCGCGGCGAGATTTACCACTACCGTTCCGAAGTGGCCAATGTGTTTGACGACACGTCAACCACATATGACCGTGTATACCGGCAATCGGCCCTGGATGCCGCGCTGTTGTATCGGCCCACGGACCAGGTGCGGTTGTTTGCCCGCGCTTCCACGCTCTACCATGATCCGTTTCTCGACGAGTTGACCGGCGCCTATGGGTTTGTTTCCTCGTACGGGGCCACGCCGCCATCCGGGATGAACCTGGACCTGAAGCCGGAACTGGGACATCAATACGAAATCGGCGCCAGTGTGAATATGTTCCGGGAATGGACCGCCGCGCTCTCCCTCTATCGACTGGACATGCGGGATGAGATTGCCTACAACCCCCAAACGTGGGCTAACGGCAATCTGCCCCAGACCTGCCGTTATGGCGCGGACACCTTCCTGACCTGGCAGCGGCAGAATGTCGGCCTGATTTCCGTGGCCTACAATTACGTGGCAGCCTCCTTGACTGCCGGCGACTACAATGACAAGCAGATTCCATTGGTGCCCGCGCATGTCGTAACCGTGCATGGCGAACTGTCTTTACCGCTGGATCTGAGCGCTCTGGCGACCCTGCGTGGCGTCAGTGCCCAGTATCTGGGAGAAGATTATGGGCATCAAAGTCCGCGGTTGCCCACATATGCCACGCTCGATTTGGGGCTACGCTACACCCCCCGCCAGGTGCAGGGATTGGAAATCGTGGTAGGCGCAGACAATGTATTCGACAAAATCTATGCGAACTCGGGTTACGATTATGGCGCGCCCTACTTTCCATTTGATGTCTATTACCCCGCACCTGGTCGCACCTGGAAAGTCACAGCCACGTATCGTTTTTAGTATTCCACTCTCCCGTTACAGTTCACGCCGGGGGTGGGTTGGGGATTGTCTGCTCCAACCCACCCCCACCTTTCGCGTGAGAGGGGCCTGCGGAAGAATGGAAGGGTGGAAGATTGGAAGAATGGAAGGGTGGGGGCGTTAGCGATGTGCATTCCGGTGTGCCCCTGCCGACGCAATACGTAGGAAGCATCCGTTTGTAGTGGCGCCGTCAGGCGCTTCCTTGTTGAGTTCTAGAATCGCAAATATGCCGGCTTCCAGCAATTTGCATTATGGCGCTCGGCGGGTCCGGCGGCCCCGCCCTACCTGCGCAATCCGTGGGGTTTCTGGTAGGGCGGGGCCGCCGGACCCGCCGCGATTATGCCATAATGCGAATTGCTGCCCGGCTTCACGGCTGGCTTGCCATCGAAAGTGAACCTGATAGATACTGGAGACGTTGGTAGAGGGGAATTCAGGAGTCAGGGGTCAGGCGTCAGGGGTCAGAATGGGGAAGCCGTTGCCGGCGTTCCTGTTTCGCGGCATTCATTCTGAATTCTGACCTCTGACCCCTGACCTCTGACCTCTGATCCCTGCCCCCTGACTCCCTCCCAGAAAGGTGCCCCATGTTTCACTATCCGCTTTTGCTGGCAACAGCCGCCGAGCCCACCGGCGCTTTTGCCGCCGTGCAGAACGTCTTTGACCGCGGTGGCTTTGCCATGTGGCTGTTGTTGGTCTGCTCGCTGGTGGCAGTTGCCATTACGATTGAAAGGCTGATCGTGTTTGGGCGCAACCGGCGCGCCACGGCGCTGGGCGGCCCGGCTGTGGATCAGGTGCTCACGCTGACGGCTGCTGGTCGGTTTGCCGACGCGGAGGCGCTGGCGTGCCAGGAACCGGGCATGGCCTGCCGCGTCCTGACGCAGGGGTTGCACCACCGCGACCTGGGATTGCACGACAGCCTGGAGGAGGCCGCCAATGCTGAGCTCGACTACCTGCGCCGCGGCCTGGCCGTGCTGGATACCATCATCACGCTCGGGCCGCTGCTGGGCATCCTGGGCACGGTCACCGGGATCATCCGCTCGTTCCATGTGCTGGGGAACGACGTAGTGGATCCGACCGTGGTCACCGGCGGCATTGCCGAGGCGCTGCTGACCACGGCCGCCGGCCTGGCCGTCGCAATCTTCGCCCTGATACCATTCAACTTCTTTGTCGCCAAGGTGCGTCAGCGCGCCCGTACCCTGGAGCATACGATCCATCAGTTTGAGATGGCGTTTGGAAAAGGCAAGCAAAAGGCCGAAGACTAGTTTCGTTCCTGGTTCTTGGTTCTTCGTTCTTGGTTGTTTCAAGGAACGCAGAACAGGCTCCCGGTCCCATTGCGGGTTGCGCAACCACCAAGAACCAAGAACGAAGCACCAAGAACGAGACCCCCATGCACTTGGACACCGGCTACGAGGAAAGACGCGCGCGGATCGAGCTGATTCCGCTGATGGACGTGCTATTCTTTCTGCTCGTCTTCCTCATCTATTGCATGCTTTCCATGACCACCCATCGCGGCGTGCGCGTGGACCTGCCGCGCGCCAGCGGCGTGACCGAGGCGGGCAAGCGCCTGATCGTCACCGTGCTCGCCAACGACCAGTTGCAGCTCGACGGCCACGCCATGCCGGCGGACGACCTGGTCGTGACTGTGGCCGAGCGCTGGCGCATGGCCAAGACGCCGGTGCTGATCAGCGCCGACCGCACCGCACACATCGGCACGGGCATTGAACTCCTGGCCAAGCTCAAGCGCGCCGGCGTGGAAGCCGTGGCCTTCCAGGTGGCGGCGGATGCCAGAGGACAGAGAACAGAGGCCAGAGGACAGAGGTCAGAGGACAGAGGCCAGAGGACAGAGGTCAGTAGAACCGCAGAATATCGAACAAGGAACTCTGAATAGCTTATTATGCCATATTTCAACGCTCAACGTCCAACGCCCAACGCCCAACGTCCAACTACTGCGAGACAGGCCTGTTGCGGCTGCATTTCCCTTGGACGTTGGATGTTGGACGTTGGATGTTGGGCGTTGAACAGGCTCGATTGCTCTTAGCTTAACACCTATGCCCACTGACCTCCCCCCCAATGACTTCTCCCTAATGACCACTGACCACTGACCACGGCCCCACTGACTTTCCCATGTACGCAGAAACCAAAACATCCCGCACGCCCGACCTGCGCCTGAGCGGCAGCCTGTCGCTGGCTGTGCATGGGGTGCTGTTGCTGCTGGTTGGCCTGGCGGTGACGCAATCGCGCGCCCGGTTCACGCCGCCTGCGATTCAAACCATTCGTCTGGACGTGGATCTCCCGGCAGTGGTGGCGACGGAGAACCATCTGAGCACGCCATCGGCTTCGCCGGTCGCGGCCGCGGTGCCGCAGGCCAGCGAGGCGCCTCGCCCGGTGATGACGTCGCAAAACAGTGAGGATCGCCTGGCGCCAAGTGCCGCATCGCAGGAGATGGCGCCAGCCGCGCCGGACTCGGTGGCGCCAGCGGCGGAGCCGGCCGGTGGCGTGACGACGTATGTGGCCACGGAAACAACGGCCAAATGCATGTTCGGATCCGGAGATGCGCCGGAAACCGCGGCCATCCCGACGGTGTCTGGCATACCCGGCGCACCGGGCCGCGACAGCAGCAGGGAAGGGGGGATTTCGTTGCAGCGCGATCTGAAGCCCTTGTATCCCCTGGGCGCGCGGCAACGCGGTGAGGAGGGCACGGTAGTGCTCGAAACCACCGTTGCGCCGGGCGGGCGCGCATCGGCCGTGGTGGTGATTACATCCAGCGGGGTCGCAGATCTGGATCGGGCGGCAATCCGGGCCGTGGAACGCGCGTCATTCAATCCGGCCACCGAGGACGGGCGCGCCGTGGAGGCACGGGCGCGGCTCACCATTGTTTTTCGCCTCACCAATTAATCGCCATGCAAGACGGATCTCCATTGCCCGCATTGCCACCCATCGCGCGCGCCGGGGTGCGCACTGGAGCTGCATCGAGGAACCACTTGACCTGGCGCAGGCGCTGCAGTCCGGCGTCCCCGCATGCGATGGCGTGCTGGTCGAATGCCTGACCACGTGGGCCGCGAATGTGCTGGTCAAGGAAGGCGAGGCTGCGTTTGGCCAGCGGCGCGAGGCGCTCCTGGCGGTGCTGGCGATCCCAACGCGACCGGTCATTCTCGTCAGCAACGAGGTGGGGCTGGGCATTGTCCCAGAGCACCCCCTGGGCAGGCAGTTCCGCGACCTGGCCGGCTGGCTCAATCAGGATCTTGCGCGCCTCGCGCCGGGCGCGTAATCACGGCGGGACCCGCCGAGCGTCATCCTGCGAGTTTCTGTCCGTTTGCCGGGTTCCAGTAGTTCTCATGATGGCGCCAAAACGCCTTACGGCGTCACTTCAAACGGCCTGGAAATGGCAATAAGCCGTTCGTAGTGTGCCCGTAAGGGCATTCG
>JBAXVM010000019.1:0-20023 GCA_037129105.1 bacterium | reverse complement strand
GGGCATAGGTGTTAAGCTAAGGACATGCATCTGTTGATCTGGAAAGAGCAGTTGCCGTCGTTCAAGTTGGTGTTGCCGTGCGTACGCACGTCGCGGATCGGGCCGCTGGGAAGCGCGTGATATTGGCCCGTCTGCTGCGTTTTCACCTCGGGGCGGACAAGAGTCCTGCCCCTTCGGTTCAAGCCTTGCATACGGGCCAATCTGACGCGCTTCCCATCGGGCGGCTTCGCCGCAACCCGATCCGCGACGCCCAGCCCTCGGCGCGGGGCCGCCTGGATGGTGCACGAGCGGGAGGTAGAACGCACCGCGCCGATGCTGCCGGCCTTTCCCGTGCCAAACAACTGCTTTTCCTGCGACATCGTTATTTCTCCAAACAGGTGTAATGTTCGCTGCAACCGCAACGGCAGCAGAAACATGAACACCACCAACTGCTGTCAACGACTTCTCTTAGCTTAACACCTATGGGGCGGAGTGATCCGCAGGGTTTATTTCATTTGCCACTGACATACACTTTCGTACTCACGTGGTTACCGTACTTCCTCAGCGGAGGAAGGTCAATCCTCGACGTCCGAAACAGGAATATGCGGGCGCATCTGCGATTCATTGACCTGCCGCTGCATTTGGGTAGAGACGGCTTTACGCCGTCTACCCGCAAATGCCAGACAATGGACGGCGTAAAGCCGTCCCTACCGTGAAGGTCAATGAATCGCGATGCGCCACCCACGTTCGCTCATGAAATTTTGTTTGCGCGACCCGAACTTTGCGCAATAATGCCTTTATGTTGCGTCGAACTGCCACACGGCAATACATCTTGGCCATCGACCAGGGCACGACCGGGTCGCGCGCCTTCCTGTTTGACCAGCAGGGGGCGGTCGTATCGTCCGCGTATCAGGAGTTTCCGCAATATTATCCCAAACCCGGCTGGGTTGAGCAGGATGCACTGGAGATCTGGGCGTCGGTCGAGTCCGTCATTCGCAAGGCTCTCGCGCAAGCCCGCATTCGGCCCGTCCAGATCGCAGGCCTTGGCATCACCAATCAGCGCGAAACCACACTGCTCTGGGATCGTCACACGGGGAAGCCCTGCCACCGGGCGATCGTCTGGCAATGCCGTCGCACAGCCGACATGTGCCGGCGCCTGAAACGCCATGCGCCCCTGGTGCAAAAAACAACCGGCCTGGTCCTGGATGCCTACTTCTCCGGAACCAAGGTGGCGTGGATTCTGGATCATGTCCCTGGCCTGCGCGCCAGAGCCCGTCAGGGAGCCATCGCCTTCGGAACCATGGATGCCTGGCTCATCTACAAGCTCACCCGCGGCAGGGTCCATGCCACGGACATGACCAATGCCAGCCGCACGCTGCTGTTCGACATTTCCAAGCGCGACTGGAGTCCGGCGCTGCTGAAGATGCTGGACATTCCCGCCGCCGTGCTACCAGGCGTGCTGCCGTCGGCTGCCATCTTCGGACACACCGCCGGCTCGGTCGCCGGTCTGCCGGACGGCATCCCCATTACCGGCGTCATGGGCGATCAGCAGGCCGCGCTTTACGGTCAGGGGTGCACCGGACCGGGTACCGTCAAGAATACCTATGGCACAGGCTGCTTCCTGCTGTTGAATACCGGCCAGTGCCGCGTCGACTCAACACAGGGCTTAGTAACCACCCTGGCCTGTGATGAGACCGGCAATCCGGTCTTTGCGCTGGAAGGATCAATCTTTACGGCCGGCGCCGTGGTGCAGTGGCTGCGCGATGAACTCCAGGTCATCTCCACGGCGACGGAAACGGAGCGCCTGGCCGAAGGTCTTTCCGACACCCGCGGCGTCTATTTTGTCCCGGCGTTTGCAGGCCTGGGCGCACCCTATTGGGAGCCGCACGCCCGGGGCGCCATCACCGGGTTAACCCGCGGGGCGAACGTGCGGCACATCGTGCGGGCGGCCCTGGAGTCCATGGCGTACCAGACCCGGGATGTGTTTGCGCTCATGCAAAAAGAATCGCACCTGAAAATCCGACAGCTGGCCGTGGATGGCGGCGCCTGCCGCAATAACTTTCTGATGCAGTTTCAGGCCGATCAACTGGGGATCCAGGTCGTGCGTCCGGAAATGGCTGACTCGACCGTGGCAGGTGCCGCCTATCTCGCGGGTGTGGCAACCGGGCTCTGGAGCCCGTCGCGGATCTTCCGCTCCAAGCCGATTGATCGTGTGTTTACGCCCCATCTTTCCCGCCGCGCAGCGGATGCGCTGTACACGGGATGGAAACAGGCGGTCGGTCAGGTCCTGGCCGGAAAAATATCCTGAAGGGCGGAAGCCATGCGGCGCGATGTATCCCGTTTCGAGAACCGGACCTTTGACCTTCTGGTCATCGGAGGCGGCATTAACGGTGCCGCCATTGCGCATCTCGCCGCTGCGGCTGGTGCCTCGGTCGCGCTCATTGAGAAGAACGACTGGGCCAGCGGCGCGTCCAGCGCCACCACCAAGCTCCTGCATGGGGGTATCCGGTATCTGGAACAGTTCGAGCTGGGGCTCGTCAGGGAGTCGTTGCGCGAGCGGTTCATTCAGCTGGCAATCGCCCCGCATTTGGCCAGGTCCATGGGCTTTGTCATCCCGGTCTATCGCACGGACACGCGCCCGCTGTGGCTGATGACGCTCGGCGTCTGGATCTATCAGGTCCTCAGCGGTCGCTGGAGCCTGGGCAAACACCGTGGCCTGACCAGACAAGAAATCGAGCAACGCGCCCCGGGTATTGCCCGGGAGGGGCTGATCGGAGGCGTCGCGTATTTTGATGCCCAGATGAATGACGCGCGCATCTGCCTGGAAAATGTGCTGATGGCGGACCACTTTGGCGCGGTGGTGGCAAATGGCGTGCAGGCCGAAGCGTTTATCCGGAGCCACGGCACGGTCATCGGGGTGCAGGCCCGGGATACCTGCAGCAACCGGTCCCTGGAGATCCGTGCCGCACGGACGGTCGTCGCTGCAGGGCCTTGGTCCGATGAGCTCATCCAGAAAGATCTTCCCGGAGCCCCCCGGCGCCTGCGCGTGACCAAGGGGGTGCATGTGATCTATGACATGCCTGCGCCGCCGCAGGCGTTTCTGCTGCCAAGCCGCCAGGACAACCGCGTCTTCTTTATGATCCCGTTCCAGGGACGCACGCTGATCGGCACCACGGACACAGATTACACGGGAAGCCCGGATCAGGTTGCCGCGGAAGAGGAGGATATCCACTATCTCTTGCGCGAAGCCTCACGCGTGTTTCCAGAGGTGACCTTTGAGCGCTCGCGGATCATCGCTTCCTTTGCCGGGCTGCGGCCGCTGGTCGTAAACGCGGGGAACCCATCCTGCATCTCACGCCAGCACGCGCTCGATCGCTCCGCCAGCGGCGTCTATTTTGTCATGGGCGGAAAATATACGACCTACCGGCACATCGCCGAAAAGGTGGTCCAGAAGGTCCTGCCGCATCTGGCCCACCGCGTCCTGCCATGGCATCAATTCCGGCTATACGGCAGCGGAACAAGCGCGCACAGCGCACAGGCCCTGGCCAGTCAGTATGGCGTGTCCGAGGAGACCGTTCGCTATCTGCTCTCCTTCTACGGCAGTCGCGCAGCAGATGTCCTGGAGCTGACCCTCCGGGATGTGACATTAAAGCAGGCCATCTGCTCCTGCTCGCCGGCGATTGCCGCCCAGGCGTCATATGCCCGGGATGTGGAAATGGCGCGCAGCGCCCGGGATATTCTGGAACGACGACTGGGGCTGTCCTACCTGCGCTGTGCCGACGGCGCCTGCCGCCGGAAAATCGAAGCCCTGTTCGCGTGAGGACAACCGTCACGCGTCCTACCACGCCCACGGCTCAAACCCGCGGATGACATAGCGCGGAAAGTGTTCGGTCTGCTGGTGGAAGAATTCGCGCGTCGTGCCGATACATGTGGTGAAGTAGTGTTCGGGCGTGTCGCCGTTCTGATCAACGGCCAGGATCGAGACTTCGCGCCCGGTCATCTTCCACGGTCCCGGCTTGTCGCCCGCGCGGGTTTGCGCTACTGCGGGTGCGCCAATGCCGTACCACGGCAGGCGCAGTTCGCCCGTGTAGCCGGTATCCACGTCGCTGGAGTCGTTGACCGTCGAGGGCTTGCCATCCTTGCGGGGACTGAGCTTCACGGCGCTGACGAACGTACGGTCGCCTTCATCCTGAAGGTACTCCCCCCATGCCCAATAGACGCCCCTGGGGGCAAACGCGATTTTGGTCTTCTGCCAGGAAGGCAGTTCGACCATGCAGAGTCCGTCGTTGAACTGGTTCGACGCGTTGTGCTGTATTTCCCAGAAGAAATTACGGTCCTCAAAAAAGATGAGGAACTCCACCACGTCCACGGGCTTGTTCGTATCCGCGATCTCGCACCCCGGCCGCCGGTTGCCCGGGGGACCATCCATGACTCCGCTCCCCCTGGCCACCAGATTGGTATCGAACACCTCGTAGCCGATATACAGGTAGGCGTCATCCCACAGGTACCGGACCGTCATGCGGGGTTCCGGGCTGATGACATTCTTTTTTCCAAACACGTACTGGGCGGCAATCGGCTTGGCCTGTTTCCAGTCCGCCTCATCGAGCCGTCCATCGATGACGATAGGCCCCTTGGCCTTCACGATGGTCCCCGGCACTTGCGGCTTTTCCGGCGCGCCCTCCTCCTCCTCCTGGGCCATACCCATATTCAGCGCCGCACCCAGCACCAGCATCCCAAGCACCCACTGCTGCATCCGTTGCCAATTCATACGCCTGCCTTTTCTGTGTTTGCTTTTTCACATGACTGAATCGCGCGGAGCCGTTCCTCCGGGCTCATGTCCTCCGGATGCGGAATACCCAGGTGCACAGCCTTGTCCAACACGGCCTGCTGTTCTTGCTGTTGCAGCTCCTGCTCCATGGCCACGGTCGACACAGAAAGCGGCGTCATCTTCAGGAAGCGAACCTCCCCCTGATAGGCCATCGCGGAGATCGGGCCTGTACGGGTATCGAAGATCTTCTGCTCGACTCCATCCGCCTGCAGCACGGTTCCAGTACACAAGTTCCGGAGGACATTGATCTTGGGGTTCCGCAGGGGATCCCGGTTGGGGGTGGCCAGATGTCGCCGCAACTCGGCGACCTGCTCGTCCAGTTGAGCGATCTGTGCAAAACATTCGTCCGTCCGCAGTTGCGCCTCATGGGAGAGTTTGGCCTGATGCTGCGGGGAGTTGTCGCCCGCGCCCACTTCGATCAGCAAGGCCTGACGTTTATGGTGCAGAAGATCAAGGGTCTTGGCCACCTCGGGTTCCTGCTGTTCCAGACGGTAATCCTCGCCCGCGATCAGCTCCGTCCGCGCGCCAGCCTCCGTTCCAGCCTGCGCCACCTCAATGCCGGCCAGTGCCGTGCAGGTGCCGCCGAGGATTCTTCCATCCACCTTCACAGTGCCGGCGCACCGGATAACCGAGTGCATGACTTCCCGCAGAACATGAACATTCCCCTCGCATTCGACGTACACGTGATGCAAATAACGAGCGGTGAGATTGCCCTTGCAGAGAATCGTGCCGGTGCGGCTCGGATGGGGCATCTCCACGTGCTTCGCGGACCCATCGGCCTCGACGCCCAACCCGTTCATCCCCCCGATTTCAAGATCGCCGCCGCATTCGAGACGACACTGACCCGCATTCTTGTCAATGCGCAGGCCCTTCGTCGCCTGGATATGAAATCCGTCCAGCACATCGCCGTGCACATGAATGTTCCCGATAAAACGCAGATTGCCGGTATGCAAATCCAGATCGCCCTCTACTTCATATTCTTCGCTGACTTGCAGCAGGTTGTTCTTGAAGATGACATAGCCATCCTGGGTTGCCACAAACACGTTCCCCTGTTTCTGGAATCCAACCCCTTTCCCGGCCTGCACGGGACATTCCCGGGGGGGCGGGGCGGGCATCTTCCTGCCCGTGACGGTATAACCATCTTTCCCGGGCATGGCCGGATGCAGCACGGCGAGTTCGTATCCGACCTGGACATTGTCTATCGGATGGGTCTCATGAAAGTCGACATGGCCGGTTTTGTCTTCCGCGAAATGCGGCGCGGCCGCGGAGATCGGCAGGAGAAATTCAAGGGAGGCATCCGTGCCCGGTTCCGGCAGAGATCCCTCGGCCACCAGCACATTTTGCACCGGCTGACCCTGTGCCAGTTTCTGGCAGCAATCCAAAAGAAGATTCTCACGGACCCCTTCCACGATGCCCAGATCGCGCAATCGCGTCATCAGATCGGCGGGAGAGCAAGAAATGTTTTTTGATTTGGGCCGGATCGTCAGGCCACAGGCCATTTCGGCCGCATTCAGGGACAGGAGTGTGTCGAAATCGCTTCCTTCTTTCAGCCGGACAGTCGCTGCGGACGGCGAGGCCGAGGCGACCGCTCGGGGAGTGGATTTCGTATTCATATGGTCATCGTACTGGAATACATTGGTTTTCGCAACTGATCGCAAGGCGCGTGCGGCAGTTCTCATTATGGCGCCGTCCCCCGCGCCCTTGGGTCGCGGGGGACGGGAGATTGGGGCGGAAAGGCGCGCCTTTCCGCCCCAATCTCCCGTCCCCTGCCGCACAAGGCGGCAGGGGGGCGAGCCATAATTAGAATTGCTGCAGGCGCGTGCGTCCCGGCTATTTTCCGCCGGTGTCTTCGTCCGACAAACTCCGATAATACTGTTCGATCAAATCCCGATAAGCTTCCGGCACGCGGGTCTGCAGTTCCCGCTGCACGGTTTCGCGCTCCCGCGCGTAGGCTCTGGCCCAGTCATCCGGATTGCCGCCCGCCTCCGGCTCTTCCAGGCTGACCTTCAGATCCTTCTCCGACAGTTCCGAGTCTTTGGCGCCCTCGCCCGGCTTCTCTCCAGAATCCTTCTGCCCTTTATCCGGCTTGCCGCCTTTGCCGGGGGTTTTGGCGGGGCGGCCCCCCTTGGTCGGTTTTTCCTCCACCTTCTCGACGACCTGGCCAAGTAACAGAGCGATCTGCCGCTGCCGGGACTGCGTGAGTTCACCGGTGTCGCTCAACTGCAGACGCCGCCGCGAATCGTCCATCAGCGCTGCCACGTGCGAGAGCGAAAACTCCTCGGCGCGTTCGATATCATTCAACAGTTCTTGCGCAGCGCCCCGCCGCTCCGCCGGTGCATTCGGGTACTGCTGCAGATAGCGCCGCAGGATTGTCACGGCAGCCGGACGATCGAGCAGGCAGGCGTGCAGACGGCCTCGGGTGTAGAGCATGTCGCCGGACAGCGGCGCATAGGTTGTTGCGTTGGTTTGAATGGCAGCCAGCGCTGCCAACGCGTCCTCGTACCGCTCGCGCGCCACCAGAGCCCGAACCCGGAACCAGCCGGCGTGGGTGGCAAGGAAGAGGTCGGGCGAACCGGCCAGCCGATCCAAAATCGACAGCGCCTCTACCGGGCGGTCGGCGTTCAACTCGTCGAGCGCCTGTGACAGGTCGGGATTCAGGGCCTTGAGCGCTTCCAGCAGCGCGCCCTGGCGCGCCGTGACGTTTGTTCCTGCAGCCTTGACGATCGGCACAACCAGCTTTTGCTGCTCATGGCGCAATTGCCGCACATAGGCATCCAGCGGATCTTCCGACACCATCCCACCCAGCTCCGCCGCCTGTGCCGAGCAAATACAGAAGAAAGACAGAAGCAAAAGAAGCAGAGCGTGTCGGGTGGCGCGTGTCGCGGGCAGCGTGTCGGGTGTCGCGTGTCGCGTGTCGCGGGGAAGGTGTTTCATAACGCAATCTCCAACAGTTGGTTGATCTTGTGGCATGGCAGCCTGATAAGGGCCAAAGGCCTCTATACGATTCCGCCTCATTCCATTCTCCTCGCTACGCGACACCCGCCTCCCGACACGCAACACCCGACACGCGACACGCCTACAACCATGGTCTTCTCCTGAAGCGCCACTTTGGCGGCTTCCACCACGAAGATTCGAAGAACACGAAGATTCACGTAATCGGACGCTGGAAATAGCAGAAACTGCCGGATTTATTGAACTTCGTGCTCTTCGTATCCTTCGTGGTGAAAATTCCCGAACGCTTCTGGAAGAGACCATGCGCCTACAGCGGCACATGTGCTGTGTTGCCTGCGTCCGCGGTCTTCTTGATGATATCCTTGATCATTTCGCACACCTTGCGCTGCTGTTCGGCCAGGCGCAACAGCTCCGCATGATTGTCCTGGCGGCCGGTGGCCTGGAACTCCTTTGCGAGGGTGGCGGTGCGTTCATTAATCAGGCTCTGGTGCGCGTCGAGCAGGCGCAGCTCGGTTCCGAGCGGGATCAACGGCGGCGCCTTGGGCTCGCGAGGCGTCTTGACCCTGTTCTTCGCCATCTTCGGGGAAACAGTCTGTATGTTCTGTTCGGTTGCCACGATGAGGCTCGCAACGACCTTCTCGATCTCGCGCTGCTGGTTCTGGGTGCGCGGGCCGGTTTCTTCCTGCCCCAGCAGGACAGCTACATTCGTGAACGCCTGTCGCAGTTCCGTCAGCAAGCCGCTGAAAGCGATTGTGGATCCATCCTGGATGACCAGGTCTGACGCGCGCTCCGCAATCCGGCCGGTATCTTTCTCGATCTCCCGCACGGCTGCCAGCTCCTGGCGGCTTTCGTCGCTCCAGGTTCCATTTGTCCGCGTGTTGTGCAGCGCAACCGTGCGAAACGTCGCACCCTGCTGCTTGACGAGCAGGGTCTCCAGTAACTCCTTGAGTAGGGGGCGCAGCTCGTCCCGCTGCTTGTCCTTGGTGTTCTGCAGCCATTGTTCGAGCGACGCGGCCGCGATGGTGAGCTGGATGTAAGCCTCCATCTGCACCGGGGCCGCCACGATCAGCGCATTGGTCTCCATCAGCTTGCCGGCCTTGAGCATAAGTTGCTCGGCCTGGTTGACGATGGGCCGGTAGAGCGCAATGCCGTTCCAGCCGGGCGTGCCCTCGATAATGGATTGCGGGTGCAAGCCGCTGCCGCGTAGCGACCCGCCTGTCATGAATCCGCTCGCAAAATTCGGGCTGATATTGCGGGGGGCTGGGGAAGCTTGGGACGATCCTGATCCCGGCTTCGCAAAGGGGCTGTTCACGCTGGCCGTCTGCCCGGGCAGGCTGTTGGGATTCTGGGACTGGGCCGCATTGGATGGGGCGACTGGCGCGGCCACGGCTGCGGTTTGCCGATTCTCGGCCTGCACCATATCCTCGAACAGTTTTGCGGTCTTCACTTCAACTTGATCCTGGGCAGCCTTGGCCTTCTGATTGTCCAGCTTCTGCTGCCGGCCGAGTTCATACTTGATCTCGCGCAGCGCGAATTCCAGTTTCTCGACGGCCTGCATCTGGTTGGTCAGCGCCGCGAGGGGCTTCTGTGCAGCCAGTTTTTCAGTCGCCAGCATCTGCTCGCGCAGCGCGACTGCCACGGGTTTCTCGCCGGCCTCCGGGCCCCGTGTGCTGGCCGGAGCCGCCGCGTTGTCGGCCGGTGCCGGGGGCGGCTGCTCGGTCGACCTGGCGCTGCCTGCCCCGGAACTGTTGGCAGGGCTCGTCTGCCCTGGCGGGCTGGTCTGCCCCGTCGGACTGGTCTGACTGGTCGGCCCTGTCGGACCCGTCCGACCCCCATTCTGAATCGCAGCCAGCAGATCACGGGTTTCCTGCTCCAGTTTCTTCTGCTCGTTCAATTCTTGATCCAGTTGCGATGGTCCGCCTGCCTGGGCCTTTTCTGTCCTTGCCTGAAGCGCCTTCTGCGCGGCCAGCAGACTTTCAAGCCGGTTGATCTGCTCGCCCAGGCGTTTCTTTTCAGCAGCGGCGTCCTGCGTTTTCTCGCTGTCGCGGGCCAGGCGCCATTGCTCCTGCGCAATCTCCAAGGTGGTATCCAGCCAGGCCTGCGCTTGCGCGATCTGTTTCTGCACGCTGTCGTATTCGCCGGGCTGCGCACGAAGCATGCGCTGCATCGCCTCGAGATCCAGGGTCAGTCCGGGCTGCAGTTCCCGGGCTTCCTGCAGCTTGCCGGCGTTAAGAAGATCCGCCGCACTGCCCATCCGCCCGGCCAGGAGTTTCTCTCTGGCCAGGCCGAGCGCCTCCTGCAACTTCATGGCCTGCACCGGATCCGTCTCCTGGAGCCTGGCGCTAATGCGCATGACCTTCTGTTCCAGTTCCAGGAAGCTCCGTAAAATCTGCTGCTGTTGTATGCCGGTCTCAGTGACTTTGTCGGCCGGAGCCACAGCCTCCGCGGCAAGCGCGCTCGTACAGACGAACGCCAACGTCAAGGCCAGGAAACACAAGTAATCGCGGCGGGTCCGGCGGCCCCGCCCTACCAGAAACCGCACGGATTGGACAGGTAGGGCGGGGCCGCCGGACCCGCCGGGCGCCATAATGCGAATTGCTGGCTGACCGCAATCAACAAATCCTCTGTGGTCTCTGTGCTCCTCTGTGTTCTCGGTTTCCATGACCGGTGCATGCATTGGATTGCGGGTAATCGCCAGCCTCTGTCTTTGCCGGTTCATGTGCTTCGTTCCTTCCGCTTTGCCGGCCGGCCGGCCGTCTACTTCTCGAACACGCCCTCGATCGCCTTGCCGGCCTTGCGGTCGGTTTCCTGATTCATGCGCTTCTGATCGGTCAGGATCTCTTCCATCAAACGCATGAGGTCGCTCACATCCTCGGACGCCAGCATGTTCTTGAGTACGTCCTGCAGCGCGAGCGTCACGCGCCGCTGGGCGTCCTCGGCGGCGCGCCAGGCCTTGTCCCGCGCCTGGCCGGCCGCTTTTGTCTGACGCGCGGCAGCCACGCGGTCGCCGGCCTCCGGCAGCAGCGTTTCGTCTATGCCGCGCAGCGGGACAAGTGCATGTTCTTCCAAGCGCTTACGCAGCGGCGATGGCTCCGGATCCAGCCTGTTCTGGTACGCCTCACGACGAATCTGCGCCAGGCCTGTCACAATCGCTGCCAGTGCCTGTGAAATCTGGCGCTGCCGTTTCTCGACCTGCAGAACCCGCCAGGAGTCCTGGGTCTGGGGCTTCTCCGTGCCGGCATAACAGAGCTTGGACTCGTCCGCCAGAGCGGACTGCTCCTGAATCACGCGTTCCAGCTGCTGCCGCAGCTGCTGCTCACGCCGGACAAAATCCTGGCGCAGCGCCTCGTCCGTCACGACCCGCAGCGTGTAACTGGCCGACTGCCCCTGCCCGGGTCCCGTAAGCGTGTTGCCATCCCGGGCAGCCACGCGCAGCGATAGCGTCGCGTCAGCCGCAAGGCCCAGTGAGATCAATTCAAGCGTGCAAGTCGCGCGACTCGCGGCCCCGGTCTGCGACACCGGGAGCAGAATCGGCACCTGCATAGCGCCGCTGGCCCCGCCGGCGGGCGACTGGCTCTGGTATTCCAGCCAGGCGGCAGCAACGCCGTAGTCATCCTGCAACTCGCACGCCACGGGCACAACCGCGCGCGGCAGGACCATCTGTCCAATGCCGTCCAACGTGGCCGTGACGCGGGGCGGCCGATCCGCCTCCACGCGAATGCCCACCAGGGTCGGACGCAGCGCCGGCACACCGGCAGCGGAGACCGCCTGGATCCGGTAGGTCGCGGTCTTGAGCTGATCAGGTGGCAGTTGAATCGTGAATTGCGTATCGTTCGTGAGGCACAGCGTCTGTACTTGTTGACCGTCGAGCACCACGGACACTTCGCGCACGGGAAGGCTGACGCATCCGTTCAGGACCACGCAGCTGCCAGCCGGCACCGCCAACGTGCCCATCCGCGCATCGAGCCGGGTTTGTTTCCGCCCCGTGTAGGCCGGTGGCGCAACCGTGGCCGTCACGTCTGTAATCGCGGGGCGCGGCAGCAGTTCCACGCGGATCCAGTCCGTGCGGTCATCGCCGCCGCTCACCTGGAGGCGGAACGGCTCCATGACGCCGCCGAACACGGTACGGTACACACCGCCCGCCAGCGGCATTTGTTCGCTATAGGCTGCACCCGAGTCGTCCGCATAGCGGAACACCACCTCGCGGGGTTGATCGCCCGTGACACGCACGCGCACGATCAGATCGTCCGCTCTGGGCACCTGCAGGACGCCGTCAACCAGACCCTGCACGTGCAGGTGCGTCCGCCGCGGCCATTCGACCTCGCGCAGCAGAATGTTGCGGGCATACCAGAGCTGCAGGGTTTGCGGGGCGCTGATGCCCAGCGTCAGCAGTGCCGCCAGCGCCGCGCAGCCGAGGCGCGTCCGCTGCCGGAAACGCCGCCAGTCCAACACGCCCTGGAAGGTGCTCGCATTGACTGCGCTCAGCCCCTGTTGGATCGTGGCGGCCATCAGCTCGGGAGACGTGCCGGAAGGGCGCTCCGACAGGGCGGCAAATTCCCACGCCGCGATGAGCCGCCCCTTCAGGTCCGGCTGACAGCGCTCCACCTGCAGCAGCAAGGCTTCGGTGCTGACCGGGCATCGAAGCGGCCGGACAATCCAGCGCCACGTCAGAATCACCAGCGTACCCGCACCGGCAATCACCGTCAGGAGGCGCTGGGCATGGTCCATGCGCAAACCCCAATCCGCCACCAGGCTGAGCAGCAGACACACCGTCATAAAGCCCAGCACGCGGCTGCTACCCACGCCCAACTGCCAGAGACGCAGACCCAGCCGCAGGCAGGTCAACTGCCTTCGGATCGCATCCAGGTTGTGTCGGTCGTCCATCGTGAATACTACCTCATACCAAATGCCAGCGCTTCCGGACCGCCCATTCGATTCCCAGCAGAATCACCAGCAGCCACAGCACACGCGACGTGTCCCACAGGTCGATCGGCTTGCCTTGCATCACCAGAGATTCGCGTCGATCGGAAATACGGGCGGGCAAATCCGCCAGCCGGTCCACATTCAAGCAGGTGCCGCCCGAGGTGGCGGCCAGCAGCTGGAGCAGCTTGCGGTTCAGCTGTGGCTCCGCAAATTCGATATTCGGCAGCTCCACCGCAAACGCGCATGTCAGGCGTTCGGCGGCGGCGCCGGGAATCTCCGCAGTTGCCATCTGAATCTCGTTGGGGCCAAGCGCGCGTGCCGTAAACGCACCGCCGTATACACCTGCCCGTGCGGGCATGGGCGTCAGCTCGAGATCCTGTCCCGTCGCGCCGTCTCCCGACGCCACGCGCACCCTGACCAGCGGCACGACCAGCGGCCGGTAAACCGCATCGAACAGCCGCGCCGTGACGCGCACGGTCTCCCCCATGCTGTAGACGTCGCGGTCCGTGGAGATCTGTCCGTGGCTCTTGCCGCGCAGAAGTCGTCCGGACGCAAGTTCCCGCACGCCCTGGACCCAGAAGCGGTTGAACGGCTCCTCGCCGGTCCGTCGCCAGCGCCACGTTTCCGAAAATCCCATCCAGATCACGCGTCCGGCACCAAACTGCCCTTCAACCAGCAACGGCATGCCATCCTCGCCGCACTTCTGGCCGGGGTCTGTATGCTCGATCAGGACCTGAGCCCCGGGCACGGGCCCGCTGACCGGATAGCTCCAGAAGACGCCCTGCATGTTGCCCCACAGGTCTATGTTCCGGCGTGGATCCGTCGTCAAGCTCAGCATCGGGTGATCGGAGCCCACCCCGCGCACACGCAGAGGCCATTCACGCGAGCCAGCATTGCGCGGGACGGCGAGATCCATGCCAGCCACCGCATGCTGCCAGCGCACGGGCAGCAATTCCCGGAGCGCGCCGCCGGGTTGCGCCTGCGCCAGCGCCTGCGCCGTGTAGGTTGTGCCGGCCATCCAGAGCAACCCGCCGCCGTGCGTGCCGACATACTCGCGCAACAGTCCGAGCCATTGTTCCGTGAGCATCTCGGGGTTCGGGTCCATCAGCAGCAGCGCATCGTACCCGAAGAGCTCGGCCGGGGTGGCGGGGAGATGATCGATCGGCGTGGTGCCGTCCTGTCGAAGTGTGCCACGCAGCGATTGCAGCCAGCAGGAAAGATCCATCGTCGCGTCGCGCGAAAGCAGCGTGCGCACCTCGCGGTAGTCCCAGGAAGGCCCGCCCGCGATCAGCAGCACGCGCAATTTCTGATCCAGCACCTGCACGCGCGCGCTCCGGCGGTTGTCTGTGTCGACAACCTCATCCGGCAGCACGGGCACCGCCACGGTGTAGCGGAAGCGTCCGGCCTGCTCCGGCTTGTGCAAAAAGCTCACACTATAAACTGTCTGACCGCGCTCGATGGCCAGCGACTGCGCCGCCACGACCGTCCCCGGATCCGTGTCAGGTGCATCGCCGGGCGACTGGCGCAGCTCCACGTCCATCCGGGGCGCGTCCACGTTACGCACCTGGATCTGGGCCTGGATGGTAAAGGCGTCCTTGCGCGGCACGTTCTCCGGCGCCCACAGGTCCGAAACGCGCACATTGCAAACCGCGGAAGGATCGCCCACGGGAACCGTGAACACCGGAATCCCCTGCCTGCCAACGCGCGCGGCCAGCTCCTGCGGATCTTCAGCCACGGTATCACATCCATCGCTGACCAGCACGATTGCCGCAACCCGGTTGCCCGCCACGCTCTGGATGGCCTCGCGCAGCGCGCGCCCCAGGTTCGTGCCGGGGCCGCGCGCCTCGACCGGCGGCACCATCCCTCCCTGCTCAAGGGCTCCCGCATCCGGCAGCGACGCGGACGTCCGGACCCCAAGGGCCGTGCGCAGCCGCGTATGCTCGGCGAAACTCAGGACCTGCACCCGCCCCTTTGTGGCCAGTCCGCGCAGGAACGCACCATCGTCGCGCTGCAGCAGTTCGTTCACCAGCGCCGCGCGGGCCGGCGGATTCTGCCGGATGTCGTCCTCCGTACGCTTCGTGAATGCCGCCACAGCAGCCCGCGCTTCCTTCTCCTGGTAACGATCCCGCACCGACATCGACAGCGACTCGTCCAGGAGCACGAGTACCGATGGTTCCACGGTCTGCCGGATGCTGACGCCCACGGCTGGCCCCAGGAAGATCAGGGCCACGGCAAGCATGACGAGGCTGCGCAACACAGCCAACAGGCTGCGCACGCTCCGCGGGCACGTCGCCATCTCGCGCCGGTAAAACCAGCCCACGACAAACAACAGGCCGGCCAGGACGGCCACCAGCAGAACCACCTGCCACGAAACCGGCGGGTGCGTCCAGACAAACTGGATCTCAGCCCCGTCGGGAATTGCCGACGGGTCCTTGCCCAGCAAGCTCATGAGAACCTTCAACACTCGTAGGGCCCCTTCCTAATCCTAATCTTAATCTTAATCCTGCTTCAACCGAGACCGGATCACGATTAAGATTAGGATTAGGATTAAGATTCTGTTACGCCTACCCTGCCCTTCGCCTCCAGCCGAACCACCAGGCCAGTCCCTGTTCCGCCACCAGTAAAGCCATCAGCAGCACCGCCAGCAGGCGCGTGAGGTCCGCATGCTTCACAGCGGCTTCATCCAGGTCCGGCAGCCCCGGACCTGCGACAAAGCGGATGCCCGGGCTCCCCGCGCGACGCAGCAGTTCCCCGCTCTCCAGCGCGCTCAGGTCGCTCTCCCCGGCCGCAATATTGGCGGCGAACAGAACCCGCGTGGCCTCACCGTCATGCGTGGTCAGCTCCAGCGCCCAGACGCCGGGCTGACGCAACGGCGCGGACTCGAACGCGACCTGCCCGGTGTTGGTGGATGCCGCGGCCCGCAGCAGTTCTGCTTCCTGCGCCCCTGGCGCGAAGAGTCGCGCCTCGCTCCGGTAACGCGCAGGCGATACTTCGTGTCGCAGGGACTGACCCACGATCACCACACGTGACGGCTCGCTGACGCGCGCGACCGCCCGCGCCACCTGCTGCAGCGTGACCACATAGCTGGGGTCGCCTGGCCAATTGCTCCATTCGACGTCCGCCGCGGTCGCAAAGACCAGCACACGACCGGTGCCAAACAGCGACTCGACGAGCGCGGGGCGCCCGTTCCCGAACGTCGCCAGCACCACCGCCGCCGAATCTGCCAGCGGCTCCAGCTGCCAAAAGCGAAACACCTTGACCCGCTGCAGAAAGGGATTGCGCTCGCCGGCAAACGCCTGCAGCACCGGATGATCCGGCCGGTTCAGCCGCAATTCCTGCCACTCCTTCTCAGACGGATCTCCGGCCATCTCCTGGAATCGCACCGGGAGGAATCCCGGCGCCGTGGCCTGCGCCCTCTCGTTCCAGGACGCCCCGTCCACCTGATCCCCGGGGAAGACCACCAGGCCGCCGCCGCGGCGCACCCAGTCCGCAAGGGCGCGCCACTGTTCCTCCGCCAGGCGATGCACGTTGCACAGGAAGAGAACCTGCACGCCATCCAGCCCGCGCGGATCAAACGCATCCTCCTCCACCACCGTGACACCCATGCCGGACACGCGGTTGCCAGGCGGTGCCAGCGCGCGCCGCAGGTAGAAACTCTCACTCCGGAGCGGGTTCGCATCCGGCTCCCCGTCCACTACGAGAACTTGAATGGCGGCCTTGACGGAGCTGGCATAGACACGCCGGTCGTCCATGGCGAGCGCATCGTTCCCGGCCAGTTCCGCCTCCACCGTGATGGGACCGACGCGGGAAAACGGGATGGGCAGCGAAACTATCCGGGAGGCGCCGGGCTCCATGGCCGGGATGTTCACACGCCCAGCCGGCGCGCCATCGGCGGACACGGTTACGGCGGAGCCATCCGCATCCCGCTGGCCGCGATTGACAACCGTCATCTGAAACTGCGCGGGAACCCCCAGCGTCAGCATCGCATCGCTGCACCGGGCATCCGTAATCGCCAGATCCGTGGCAACCGGCTGGCCAGCATTCACCAAGGTCAGGTTTGGAATTCGCGCCGCCAGCGCTGCCAGCTGTTTCGGGACGCCGCCGTCCCGGCTATCGGAGATCCAGTCGGGCCGGCGAAAATCACTGACAATGTAGAGCTCGCGCGAGGCGGACGGTTCGTTACCGACAGTTCGCAGCAAACTCAGGAAGGCCTGCTCAAAACGCGCAGGCACGCCGCTGACCTGCAGAGCTCCCAGCGCGCTGGCCACGCGCTCGGTGCGATCGCCGCCCAGCACCTGTCCGTTGAGGAAGGGCTGATTGGGCGTCGAAGTCAGGATGACGCTCAGCGTGTCGCCGGGCCGCCGCAGCGCGAGCTTGCGCGTGCAGTCGGCCAGCGCGGTTGTCACGCGCGTAAAGAGCATGCGATTGCCCTGGCGTACGCCCATGCTCGGCGAATCGTCGAGGATGATAATCCGCTCGGTGCGCGCGCCGGCGGCACGCGCCAGCGCTGTCGAGGCCGACAGAATCAACCGCGCGATCAGCAACACCAGCAGCAGCACAGCCAGGCACCGGAGAATTAGAATCAGCAGATCTTCCAGCAGCAGACGTCGGCGGTTCTTGCGGTTTACCCGGCGCAGCAACTCCATGGCCGCCCATTCCACGATCCGGAAGCGGCGCTTGTTGAGCAGGTGGATCAGGATGGGCACGCCAATCAGGGCTGCGCCCCAGAGCAGCGCCGGATGCACCACGTTGAGAAAAGCCAGAATCACGGCTCCGCCTCCTGGCCCATGGGGTTCGCGCCGCTGCGCCTGGCTCCGCGCCGCAGAGACTGCCGGCGGGCAAGATAGGCGCTGAGCGCGGCATCCAGGGGCATGCCCGTGTGCAGGAAGACATGGTCACTGCGGCAACGGCTGCAGATCTGTCGTATCTGCCGCAAAAAATCCTCCAGCGCCGCCAGGTAGGCGCGCCGCAGACCCGGCGCGTCCACGAGGATCTCCTCCGCAGTCTCCAGCCCCCGGAACTGCGTCTGGCCGGGAAAAAGAAAGCGCACCTCGTCCTCGTGCAGCAGATGCAGCAGGATCACGTCCTGCCGCTGGTGGCCAAACTGCTGCAGCATGGTTTCCAGCCGCCCCAGGTCGAGGAACAGGTCGGAGATCAGGATCACCACGCCGCGCCGGCGGATCTGCGCCGGCAGGCGACTGAACACCCCATCCACATCGCTGCGATGATCCGGCCGGCACTGCTCCAGCGCCTGTGTGATGACGAACGGCTGCCGCGGGTTGGCGCGCGGCGGGATCACGGTGCGGATCTCATTGTCGAACAGCACGGCGCCAACCGCATCCTGCTGCCGCTGCAGCAGGAATGACAGCGACGCAGCCACGGTGGCGCCGTAGTCGAACTTGCTCATCCCCGCCTGGCCTGCGCCGTAGGTCATGGACTTGCTGCAGTCGAGCAGGATCTGGCAGCTCAGGTTGGTCTCCTCCTCGTACTGCTTCACGAAGTAGCGGTCGACCCGGCCCCAGGCCTTCCAGTCGATGTGCTTGATGTCATCGCCCGGCGTGTACTGACGGTACTCCGCAAACTCGACAGAATAGCCGCGGTACGGGCTGCGGTGCATGCCCGAGATGAACCCCTCGACAATCTGACGCGCCCGGAACTCCAGGCGGGAGACCTTGTTCAGGATGCGGGGATCCAGGTAGTTATGCTTGGTTGCCATATTTCACATCTGCGTTTTTGAACCGCAGAATATCGAATAAGGAATCATAAATCATGAAGTGAAGATCGCTCGCCGGCCTCTTGCCTTCATGATTCATGATTCCTTATTCGATATTCGATATTTCTCCCAAGCGTCCGACACCTGCTTGGTTGCCGCTTCGCCGCGCTGTGCCCTCTGTATCCCTGGCATGTACTTTCCTTGGCCTCACGCGCGAAACGCCTGCTTCACATCCTCCGGCAGGGCATTGGCCGCTTCGCTGTCTGCGATCGACTCCAGCAGACGGTCCACGATCTGGTCGCTGTGGATCCCCTCGGATTCTGCCGCAAAGTTCGTCAGGATGCGGTGGCGCAGTACCGGGTGGGCCACGGCCCGGATGTCCGCCACGGACGCGAAATGCCGGCCGTCCAGCGCGGCGCGTGTCTTGGCGCCCAGCAGCAGGTATTGCACGGCCCGCGGACCTGCGCCCCAGCTGACCCAGTTCCGGATGAACTCCGGGGCATCGGCCGCGGGGACCCGGGTGGCCCGCACGAGGCGCATCGCGTACACAATGGCATGCGGTGGAACCGGAATGGCACGCACCAGCTTCTGGAAAGTCTGGATGTCCGCGCTGCTGAGCACGGCTTCCACCGGCGGCGCGTCGGTGCTCGTGGTGCTCTCCGCAATCCGGTACTCCTCGGCAAAGTTTGGATAGTGCACCAGGATCTTGAACATAAAGCGGTCCTGCTGCGCCTCGGGGAGCGGATAGGTGCCTTCCTGCTCAATCGGGTTCTGCGTGGCCAACACGAAGAACGGATCCTTCATGGCGTGCCGCTGGCCGCCGGCGCTGACCTGGCGCTCCTGCATGGCCTCGAGCAGGGCCGCCTGCGTCTTGGGCGGCGTGCGGTTGATCTCGTCGGCTAGAATCAGGTTGGCGAAGATCGGGCCGCGCAGAAACTTGAACACGCGCTCGCCGGTTGTCTTGTCCTCGATCAGCACCTCCGTGCCCGTGATATCCATGGGCATCAGGTCCGGCGTGAACTGGATCCGGTTGAACGAAAGATCCAGGCAGCGGGCCAGCGTGCTGACCAGCAGCGTCTTGGCCAGCCCCGGGACGCCCTCGAGGATGCAGTGGCCGCGCGAGAAGATCGCGACAAGCAGATGGTCGACGACTTCATCCTGACCGACGATCACCTTGGCCAGTTCCGCACGGACCCGGGCATGCGCGGCGCGCAGACGTTCGAGCGACTGGAGGTCGGCGGAGGCGAGCGGGGGGTGGCGGGTGGCGGGTGGCGGGTTCTGCTCTGTCATGGTGGGTTCCTTTGTGTGCGGGTGGTCCAATCGTTGTCGCAATCATTGTCCCGATCGTTGTCAAACTCGCGTTACCGAACCCAGGTGGCCCGGGCGCTCCGCGCACGGGCGATTAACTGCGACTGCTGCCGTCTTCGCGCATGCCCGTGCGCGGAGCGCCCGGGCCACCGGGGTTCGCCAGCACATGCACTACACAATCAAAATAACACTCGTACTTTCCACCCGCCACGCTCCACGCTCACCTCTGCAGCAGCGGCAGTTGGCGGTAGGGTAATTGCAGGGCGATCAACGCAATGCTGGTGCCGAACGTGAGGCCGACGCCGTCGCCCTGCCAGGCG
>JBAXVM010000189.1:0-5745 GCA_037129105.1 bacterium | reverse complement strand
GGCGTCTTGGCGGTTAAAAACGCGGCTTATGTGGTGCTTCAGGAAAAGACCATGCAAGCCTGCCTGTGCGCCTGCCAGCGCGCTGTCCTTCCACCCGCCTTTCGTGTACTATCCCCGCCATACCTATGCCCTCCTGGAACGCACCCGCCAATCTTGTCGTCTCCTGTGCACGTGGCCTGGCGCCAATTGCCGCACAGGAGCTGGCGCAGCTTGGCTATGCGGTTTCCGATGCCAGCGAAACCATGGTCTCGGTACGTGGCACGCTCATGGATGCCATGCGCCTGAACCTCTGGCTGCGCAGCGCGCACCGCGTGCTCTGGCCGCTGGCAACCGTACGCGCCCGCAACCTCGATGATCTCTATGCGGCCGTAAAACGAATCGCCTGGGAGGAGTGGCTCGATCCGGCCGGCTATTTCACGGTCAACACCGCGGTCTGGAACGAAACGATCCGCGATACGCGCATGCCGTCGCTGCGAGCCAAGGATGCCATTGCCGACCGCATGCGCGAAGTGTGCGGACGCCGCCCCGACGCCGGGCCGGAGTTCACCGGCGCGGCCGTGTTTGTTTACTGGCGCGAACAGGATCTGCGCATCTACCTCGACACCACCGGCGAGCCGCTCTCCAAGCGCGGCTATCGCAAGCTGCCGGGCAAGGCCCCGATGCAGGAGACCCTCGCGGCAGCCTGCGTGCTCGCCACCGGCTGGGACGGCACCAGGCCCTTTGTACTGCCCATGTGTGGCAGCGGCACGCCAGCCATCGAAGCCGCACTGATCGCGCGCCGTCGCGCACCGGGGATCTTCCGTCCGCGCTTCACGTTTATGGGACTGAACGGGTTTCGGGACACAGAGGATCCAGCGCGGGCGCGAGCCCGCAACCCAACCGGATTTGAACAGGAGGCAACAGAGAGAACGGAGGGTTGCCTTGCTCTGTTACCTCCGTTGCCGGAAGGTTCGGCCAACGCTTCCTCTGTGCGCTCTGCGCCTTCTCTGTGTCCCTCGGCCTTCTGGCAGAAGCTCCGCTCGGAAGCACGCAAGGGCGAGCGGGCAGACGACATGCCACCGATTGTGGCCACGGACATTGATCCGCAGGCCGTGGCGATTGCGCAGCAAAATGCCGAAGCCGCAGGCGTGGCGGAAGATATCGCCTTTGACGTGTGCGACTTTGCCTACACGCAGATGCCCATCAAGCCCGGCGTTGTCTTCCTGAATCCGGAATACGGCGCGCGTATGGGGGACGCGGCCACGCTGGAGCCGCTCTACGCGCGCATCGGCGACTTCTTCAAGAAAAACTGCTCCGGCTGGCGCGGTTTTGTGTTCACCGGCAACTTGGATCTTTCCCGCAAGATCGGCCTGCGCAGCGCCAGCCGCAAAATCTTCTTCAACGGCCCTATCGAATGCCGCCTCGTGGGGTTCGATCTTTACGACGGCACCCGGCGCAAGGACAAGCTGGCGGAAGAAGCGGGGGGATCCTAGCAGCCTGTCGGACTTGCGGGAGAAATATCGAATATCGAATAAGGAATCATGAATCAGGAAGGCAAGAGGCCAGCAAATGATCTTCACTTCATGATTTATGATTCCTTATTCGATATTCTGCGGTTCTGCAGCCTGATCGGCAGACGGGTTGTGACACCAGCGAGCTACGTCCGACCAGGCTGCTGAAAAGCAGCCTGCTCGCACGGAACACAGTGGCTTTCCCAAGGGAGATTGTTATGAAACGCACCCGGCAGATCGATCTGACTTCTGCCGTGTACGAACACGCCGCGGCGCTGATCGGGAAAACACCCGGACAGGTGTTCCGCGACGCCGAACTGCTTTTTCAGGCTCACGCGGAAGCATTTCGTGTTTATGGACACGCTCCGGTGGTCGTCGGCATCGACATCTACAACCTGGAAGCCGAGGCGTACGGCGCGACGATTGACTCGCCGACAGGCAATGGTATTCCGGCCATTTCCACGCCTCTATGCCCGGGGATTGAGGGCCTGGCACAGCTAACACCATTCGACCCGCAGCATGACGGCCGCCTGCCGATGGTCATCGAAACGGGCAGGCGACTTGCCGCCGCCTTCCCGCGGGCGGATGTCCGGATTCCCGTGAGTGGTCCCTTCTCGTTGGCCGGCAATCTGGTTGGCCTCGACCGGTTGCTATGCGACCTTATGGACGAGCCGGAACGTTTTCGGGAAACGCTGTTTCATCTCGCCCGGGGGCAGATCGCGTTTTGCAAAGAGATCATTGCCCAGGGGCTGGGCATTGTAGTCTTCGAGTCGGGCGCCACACCGCCGCTGATATCGCCGGCGATGTTTGCGGCGGTAGAACTACCCGCGCCTCAGTTTATCATCCGCGAGATTTCCTGCCTGGCCGGCCGCCCCGTTCCCTGCATCATCGGCGGCAACACGGCGCCAATCCTGAACTCGATCCTGGAAACCGGAACGGGATATGTCATCTGTCCCTGCGAGACGGACCAGGAAGCGTTCATGCGCCAGATGCAGGCGCGTCCCGACGTGATGGTTCGCATCAACGCGGCGACCGGCGTGTTTGCGTCGGGTGAGTGGGCGGCGGTCTGTCGTGAACTCCACCGGGTTCTCACGCTGGCGGGTGATCGCGACAACGTTTGCATTGGAACAGGCGTCTTGCCGTTTGAGACAAACCCGGACATCGTTCTGAAGGCCAAGGCGTTTCTCAGGGAGATGACGAAGTAGCCGAGCGCACACCCGGTGATCACCGTAACCTGCGCCAGCAGGGTCATGACCAGACCCTGGGCAGAACCGCCGAAAGCCAACCATAAGGGCGCATCTGCGATTCATTGACTTGCATTTGGGTAGAGACGGCTTTACGCCGTCTACCCGCAAATGCCAGACAATGGACGGCGTAAAGCCGTCCCTACCGTGAAGGTCAATGAATCGCAGATGCGCCCGATGCGCCCAACCATAATCTGGTCCTTGCCATGCTTCCGCCTGATGTGTATCATGCATACACATTGGAGATTTACCATGCGCACCAACGTAGTTATCGATGATCGGTTGATGGGGCGTGCCCTGAACGTCGGACCTTACCACACCAAGCGTTCGGCCATCGAAGCAGGGTTGAAGCTTCTGGTGCAGGTCGGCAGTCAGCGCAAACTGAAGGATTTGCGTGGAAAGATCGAATGGCATGGCAATCTTGATGCCATGCGCCGAGATTGACATGATTATTGTCGATACATCCGCCTGGATTGAGTATTTTCGCGGCGGCGCGCCGACTGTGGTTCAGAAGGTTGCGCACAATCTGGATCATGAACTCATCGGCATTGGCGACTTGATCTATTGTGAGTTGTTGCAGGGCATTTCATCTGCGCGGGAGCGCCGGGTGGTATCCGAACTGCTGCTCTCCCTTCCTCAATACGAAATGGTTGGGTTTCAAATGGCCGGACGCTCGGCAGCAAACTACAGCATGCTGCGAACGCGGGGCATCACAGTCCGCAAGACTATCGATGTGCTCATCGGCACGTTTTGCGCTGAGAACGGCTACGGACTCATCCACAATGATCGCGATTTCGATCTGATGGCCAACCATATCGGGCTCCAGGTCGTGTGAACTAATCCAAATCCTAAGTCCGACAGTCTCCTAGGCCCGATACCGCCCTTTGACCGGACACGTGACAACCCCTTTAGCCATGAGATTGGCCAGAGCGTTGCGCGTGGGCGATTCCTTCCAGCCGGCCAGTTGCGACCAGCGTACGGCGGATTCGTCCTTGCCATGCGCCTTCATCAAGGCCAGCAACCGGTCCTGTCGCGTGCCGGGGCCGTCTGTCGGCGGCAGCGGTGCGGACGGGATGACGACAGGCGCTTTCTCCATGCGCTTGGGTGCCTTTTTCCCCTTGCTCTTTGTGGCAGGTGGCAAGGGCGTGGACACCGCTGTGGTTGGTGTGCTGTCGGTGGCAGGTGTAACGACTGCGGCAGGTGTGGCAACTGTGGCAGGTGTGGCAACTGTGGCAGGTGCGGCAACTGTGGCGGGTGTGGCGGTCGCGGCAGGTGTGGCGGGTATGGCAGGTGTCGCCATTTCGATGCCGAAGACGGCGCCGAGATCGGTTTCGGCCAGGACTTTCTTGGATCCGCGTTTGGCCTTGGCGAGCAGGGAATCCGTGTGCTGTTGCACCACGCCGCCGATCAGTTTCTGCGGGTCGAGTCCGCGCAAGGCAAAAAACAGTCCGGGGTCTTCATCGAAACGCGCGCCAATGCCGTACAGCACAGCAGCCACGTGTTTGCACATGCTGGCCCAATCCGGGCAACTGCAATCGAAATGGATCTCCTTGGGAGTGGGAAACAGTCCGGTCCCTTCCGCCGCGAACAGCGTTTCCAACCCCTTGGGAAACTGTCCGGCCAGCAGATCCGACAGCGACCCGAGCTGTCCGTGACAGGCCGTCTCCACCTGGGCGCACGCGGACGCGGAGAGGAGTGCCACCTTGACATTCACCTTGTAGGGCGTGGACCGGCTCCCCTGCACCAGCGCTGTGACTGTGCCCGGCGCAATGCGCAGATCCAGCACCATGCCGTTGCGCACATAGCTGCGCCCGCGGCCGATGCGGTTCGCATAGTCGGCGTAACGCTCCAGATTCTTGCACCAGGCCTTGCCCCACCACTTTGCGGCAATGGCAAAACCGGCCAGCGTCACCGGATGGAGCGTCTCGCCTTTTTTCTGCAGTTTGGCGCGCTGCTTCTCGGCGTCCGCGCGACGCTGCGCCACAGGCACATACGGCGCAAATCCACCCCATCCCCCGCCCCCGCGATCATAACGACGACGCATATCCTTCTCCTTCTGATTAGCACCTTATAGACGGGAAACCACTATAAAAACAAGTTGTTTGAACAGGAGGCAACAGAGAAAACAGAGGCACCCTCTATTCTCTCCGTTACCTCCTGTTCAAATCCGATTGGGGTGCGGGCTGTCGCCCGCCTTGGAAGCCGTACAGCGGGGGCTGCGCACCCGCTGCCTGACCATCGATGGCTGGTTGCGAACACACCCGCTACTATCCACGCGCGCCCAAACTATACCAAACCCAAATAGATTTCGCGGCACGCGAAATCTATAACGTCAGCCGAAACATATTCACCAACTCCTTGTTGCTCATGGAGGTCAGCGCCGCCTCGGCACCCCCGGCGGCGATCACATCGTTGGCCAGCTTGCGCTTCTCCTCCAGCATGGCGTCAATGCGCTCCTCAATGGTGCCGCTGACCACGAACTTATGCACGAGCACATCGCGCTGCTGCCCGATGCGAAAGGCCCGGTCCGTGGCCTGATTCTCCACGGCCGGATTCCACCAGCGGTCGAAGTGTACCACATGGTTGGCGCGCGTAAGATTGAGTCCGACGCCGCCGACCTTGACCGTGAGTACGAGAAACGGCACATACGCGTCGCCCTGAAACTGCTTCACCAGCGCGCCGCGCCTGGCGGCCGCAATGCCGCCATGCATGGTCAGGCCAGATTGACCGAAAATCCCGGCCAGAAAATCGTGCAGCGGCTCGGCCATTTCGCGAAACTGTGTAAAGACCAGCATGCGTTCGCGCTTGGCCTGGACGGTCTCGCAGATTTCGCGCAGCCGCTCGAACTTGCCGCTGTCCGCCTCATGAAAGGGACCGGTGCCAAGGTAGTGGTCCGGATGATTGCAGATCTGCTTGCAGCGCAGCAGCGTGGCCAGCACCAGTCCCTTGCGTGCAATACCATCGCTTTCCTCGAGCTGCCGTTCGAGTTCTTCGAGCACCTGACGATAGAG
>JBAXVM010000188.1:0-5747 GCA_037129105.1 bacterium | reverse complement strand
CTCGACAGGTGCTGTTAGCATTTCCGCGCCTTAATTGGTGCGGCCCCATTGAAGCCCTGCGCATGCTTGTGCAGACGGATAAAGACGGCGAGGTCATAACGTTCGGTCTGACTTTTCAAAGTTCCGGCTACTTCGAGCGTAAAAAAGAAGGCACCCTCTCAATTAAAGAAGGTGCCTTATGAAGCCTGGAGAAACCTGCATCCCGGTCCCAAGCGCGAGCCACACGCATACAGCGGATGCGCCCCGTGCAACTCGTTCAGCAACACCATACCACTTTCAGCGTTTTGAACGATAGCGATAATCGCCGTCGACCCCCGCTCTTCATCCAGGCGGCCCCGCGCAGTACAGCGGGGGCTGCGCACCCGCTGATCCACGACGTCTCCTGCCAACCAACAGCGGTCCCGCAGGTCCCGCTGTACGTGGCGTGTCCTGCCGACCCAACAGCGGTCCCGTAGGTCCCGCTGTACGTGGCGTCTCCTGCCGACCCAACAGCGGTCCCGTAGGTCTCGCAACCCGCTATCCGCGGGTTGCCAACTAGGAGACTGTCGGCAGAAGGCACCGGAGTGATCCAGGGCCCAAGCCCGACAGTCTCCTAGCGTGCGTAGACCTTCTTGGCGTGGTAGTGGTTGTGCAGGAGCTTGTGGGCTTTTTCGCTGAGCGGTTTGTCCAGGAACTCGGCGTAGAGTTTCTGCACGTCCGGGTTGTGGTGGGAGCAGCGCAGAACGCTGCGCTCGTCGTCGGCATACATGCCGGCGGTGCGCGCTTTGCGGACTTCGTCCGTGGCGCCCTGCGGCTGGCCGCCACCGCCGATGCAGCCGCCGCGACAGGCCATGACTTCAATGAAGTGGTAGCGCGGTTCGCGGCCGGCCTGGCGGTCGGCGCGAATGGCGTCCAGCACCTGTTCGACATTCCCCATCTGGTGGGCCACGGCAATGCGGACCTTGGTGCCGCGAATGTCGATCTCGGCTTCCTTCACCCCCTGCATGCCGCGCGTCTGCTGGAAGGTCACATCCTTCAGATCCTCCTTTGTGACCAGATAATAGGCGGTGCGCAGGGCGGCTTCCATCACGCCGCCCGTGGCGCCAAAGATCGTGCCGGCGCCGGTGTAGGTCCCCAGGATGCTGTCGGCCTCGCCGGGCGGCAGGTTGACAAAATCCATGCCCGCCATCTTGATCATGCGGGCCAGTTCCCGCGTGGTGAGCACGAGATCAATGTCCGGATGACCGCTGGCGTACATCTCTTCGCTGCGCGAAATCTCGTACTTCTTGGCCGTGCAGGGCATGATCGAGATCATGTAGATGTTTTTCGGGTCGATCCCGAGCTTCCGGGCGTAGTACGTCTTGGACAACACGCCCAGCATTTCATGGGGCGACTTGGCTGTGGAGAAGTTGGCGATGAAGTCCGGCGCATATTTCTCCATATAATCCGTCCAGGCCGGGCAGCAGGAGGTGATCAGTGGGAGCTGACCCTTCTGATGGGCGAAGCGCTCAACAAACTCGGAGGCTTCCTCCATGATCGTGAGATCGGCGGCAAAGTTGGTGTCGAAGACCCCCTCGAATCCAAGGCGGCGCAAGGCGGTATAGGTCTGACCCGTCAGGAGCTTTCCGGGTGCCTGGCCAAAGGCCTCGCCGATCGCGACGCGGACTGCGGGGGCGATCTGCACGACGCAGTGCTTGGTGGTGTCCTTGAGCGCCTCCCAGGCCTTGGGAACCTCATCCTTCTCGTAGATCGCGCCGACCGGGCAGTGCGCGGAGCACTGGCCGCACTTGATGCAGGGCGATTCATCCAGCGTGACGTCCGCTGCCGGGGCGATGCGCATATTCTCGCCGCGCTGCAGGAATTCGAGCGCCCAGACCCCCTGCATCTGCTGGCAGACCAGGGCGCAACGGCCGCACTTGATGCACTTCTCCGGGTTGAGCACCAGCGAGGTGGTGGATTCGTCGCGCGGTATGCTGGCCACGCGCGAGGGGAAGGGGACGTCGCGGATGCCGAAGTCGGAGGCGATCTTCTGCAGCTCGCAGTTGCCGCTGCGCGCGCACTGCAGGCAGTCGTTCGGGTGTGTGCTGAGGATCAACTCCACCACGGTCTGGCGGATCTGGGCGATCTCCGGGTCGTGCGTGGTGATCTGCATCCCCGGGGTGACCTCGGTGCAGCAGGCGCGCAGCAGCTTGGGCGATTTGGTTTCGCGCACGACGCAGATGCCGCAGGCGGCCCAGGGCTTCAGATCCGGGTGGTAGCAGAGCGACGGGATCTTGACTTGCACGGCGCGGGCGGCATCCAGTATGGTGGTTCCCGGGGGAACCGATACCGGGATGTTGTTGATCGTAAGCTGAATGGCGTTGTTCATGGTCTACTCTCTGGCTACGGCCTTGAATTTACAGACATGGAAGCATTCGCCGCACTGGACACACTTGTCGGCCACGATGGTGTGGGCTTTCTTGCGCTCGCCGGTGATGGCGCCGGCCGGGCAGACGCGCGCGCAGGCGGTGCAGCCGACGCACTTCACGGCATCGATGCGGTACCGCAGCAGCTTGCGGCATTTGCCGGCACGGCATTTCCGCCCCTCGATGTGTTCCTGATATTCGTCTGCAAAGTAGCGCATCGTGGAGAGCACCGGGTTGGGGGCGGTCTGGCCCAGACCGCAGAGCGCCGCACGCTGCATGGCCTGGCAAACGGCGCGCATCCGGGTCAGATCCTCCAGGCTCGCTTTACCGGCCGCGATCTTTTCCAGGTAGTCGAAAAGCGTGCGCCCGCCAATGCGGCAGGGCGCACACTTGCCGCAGGACTCCTCCACGGAGAACGCGAGGTAGAACTTGGCCACGTCGACCATGCAGTCCGAGTCATCCATGACAATCAGCCCGCCGGATCCCATGATGGACCCGATCTTGCTGAGGGTCTCGTAGTCAATGGGCGTGTCCAGAAATTCAGGCGGGATGACGCCGCCGGACGGGCCGCCCGTCTGTGCAGCCTTGAACGTGTGGCCGGTGCGGATGCCGCCGCCGATTTCGAAAATGATCTGGCGCAGCGTGGTGCCCATCGGGACTTCAATCAGGCCGGAGCGGTTGACTTTGCCGGTCAGCGCAAACACCTTGGTCCCCTTGGAGGTGCCGGTGCCGATGCGGCTGAACCAGTCGCCACCCCGCATGATGATGACCGGGATGTTGGCCAGCGTCTCGACGTTGTTGATGACCGTGGGTTTGTTCCACAAGCCGCGCACGGCGGGGAAGGGCGGGCGCGGGATGGGCATGCCGCGCCGGCCTTCCACGGATGCCAGCAGGGCCGTCTCCTCGCCGCAGACAAAGGCGCCGGCGCCCAGACGCAGCTCAATATCGAACGAAA
Organism: bacterium; assembly: GCA_037129105.1. Lineage (GTDB taxonomy): Bacteria > Verrucomicrobiota > Kiritimatiellia > RFP12 > CAIWXQ01 > CAIWXQ01. The sequence continues at coordinate 2,408 of JBAXVM010000188.1, read as the reverse complement.
ATGCGGAGCCGAGAATCTGCTGGCCGAGCAGGCCGTAGGCGCGCGCCTGCTGCAGGGCGTTCTCCAGCAGCGTGATGGCCAGCGGGTACTCGGCGCGGATGTAGATGTACCCCTTGTCGGCGCCGACGGTATAGCCGGCAATGAGCATGGCTTCCAGCACGGAGTGCGGGTCGCCCTCCAGCGTAGAGCGATCCATGTAGGCACCCGGGTCGCCCTCGTCGGCGTTGCAGACGATGTATTTCTGGTCGGCTTGCGCCTGCCGGGTAAAAAGCCATTTGCGGGCCGTCGGGTATCCGGCACCGCCGCGGCCGCGCAGGCCGGACTTCTCGAGTTCGCGCAGCACGGTTTCCGGTGTCAGCTCAGAAAGGCTTTTTGCGAGCGCGGCATAGCCATCGCGGGCGATGTATTCGTCAATGTTCTCCGGGTCGATGATGCCGCAATTGCGCAGTACGATGCGCACCTGCTGGTCATCGCGGGTCGGCGTGGGGCAGATGCAGGCGCCGGGGAGCTGTTGCCGGCCGACGACATGCTCCGCCACAATCTGTGCGGCCAGGGCTGGCTGCACCAGGCCATAAATCACGGTGGGCATGCCGGGAACGCTCACCTGCACCGTGGGCTCGGAGTGGCAAAGCCCCATGCACCCGGCCTGGCGAAGGGTCACGTGCGGGAGTGGCTGTGCGGACAGGGCATCGGTCAGCGCGCGCATGGTTTCTTTGGCGCCGGCGGCAATGCCGCAGGTGCCCATGCCGACCGTAATTTGCACCCCGGTGTCTGCCGTGGTGCGTTGCTCGATCTCCCGGCGCTTCTGTTCGCACAGTTGGCGCAGGGCCGGTAACGTCAGCTTGCTCATGTTCACTCCGTACTTTCGCAACACAGGTCGTTGGGAGACGTTAGCTCTTCCGGTACTTGGCCAGAATGCCCGGCAGCTGGCTGGGCTCCACCTTGCCGTACACTTCGCCGTTGATCACCATGACGGGCGCCAGCCCGCAGCAGCCCAGGCAGCGGACAGCTTCGAACGAAAATTCGCCGTCCGGCGTGGCGGCGTTGAGCCCGACGCCCAGATGCCCTTCGATCTCCCGGACCAGGTCTTCGCCCTCCTTCAGGTAGCAGGCGGTCCCCATGCAGACCTGGATCTGGTTGCGTCCCGGCTTCTGCAGCTTGAAGAAGTTGTAGAAGGTGAGCACACCGTAGATCTTGGCCAGGGGGACGTCCAGCTGTTCCGCCACGGCAAAGGCTGCGGCGCGTGGCACAAAGCCAAAGTTCTGCTGCACGCGATGCAGGACCATGATCAGGCAACCGGGTTTGCCCTTCCATTCGGCAATGAACGCCTGCAGTTCGGCTGGCAGCGCGTACGGGTCTGTGGGGGTCGTTGCGTCACTCACGTTGGCTATCCTCCGCCAGGCACAGCCGGCTGGAACAGCCGGAGCGAACTGGACTTCGCAGAAACAAATCACATTTTTCATAGTTTCGTTCGCGTATGCAAGGGCAAAAAGCATATGTTTGAGATAATATGATAATATGAGCCTAAAATAACGCAATATAGTGCGTAGATAGCTACTTAACTCATAAAGTATGATATCATATACAATTATATGGCATTATATGCTTGTAACAAGCAGCTTTAGTAACTTAATATTGCATCCATCTGAAAGGAGAAGTCTGTTATGACACGGGAAGCCATGGAGCGGTTGTCGCGCTATCGCGGGGTGTTGCTGCGATTGCAGGGGCTGGGTTTTGTGAAGGTGTTTTCCGACAATCTGGCGGACGCACTGGGCGTCTCGGCGTCGCAGGTGCGCAAGGACTTTGCGGCATTTGACATGCAGGGCGTACGGCGTGGCGGTTACCAGGTGGCCGACCTGTTGGAGCGGCTGTCGAAGCTGTTGGGCATGGCGGATTCCTTGCCCGTGGTGGTGATTGGGTGCGGTAACATTGGCACAGCCCTGCTGCAGACGTATGGGGGGAAGCGGGAGGGTGTCCGCGTGGTGGCCGGGTTTGACATCAACCCGCAGGCGCTGGCACCGCAGGCCGAGGTACCGATTCTGGATGTGCACGAACTGCTCCCGTTTCTGTCGAAGAATCAGATTCGTGTGGCGATTCTGGCTGTGCCGGATGAGGCCACGGGCAACATCATGAATGTCCTGCGTCGCTCCGCCGTGCAGGGCGTGCTGAATTTCACGCGCGCGCCGCTGCGCACCGACGTTCATTGCCTGGTGCAGAGCATCGATATCCGCATGGAGATCGAGAAGCTGTTCTCCCTTGTGCACCTGCGGCGGCTGGAGAAGGGGAAGCCGGAGAAGAAGTGAGCCTAGGCACCTGTCGGTCTTAGGCCCTGAATCATTCTGGTGCCTTCTGTCGACAGGTTCCTAGTTGTGCAACCCGCGGATAGCGGGTTGCGATGCCTTACAACA